>NZ_CP151802.1:302540-605081 GCF_038446665.1 Lysobacter sp. FW306-1B-D06B
TCACGGCGAACCATCGGATCGTCATCCCCGCGAAGGCGGGGATGACAGCTGCAAGGCGCTGCCCGCAATCAGCCCTTCAACGCCGCCGCATGATGCGCGACGTGCTCGCCGATGAAGCTGGCGATGAAGTAATAGCTGTGGTCGTAACCGGCCCGCAGGCGCAGATCGATGGGATGGTCCGCTGCCTCGCAGGCTTCGCTCAGGCGCTGCGGTTGCAGCTGCGTGGCGAGGAATTCGTCGGCCTCGCCCTGATCGACCAGCAGCGGCAGTCGTTCGGATGCATGGGCGACCAGCTCCGTCGCATCCCACTGCGTCCACGCCTGGCGATCCTCGCCCAGGTACGCGGCGAACGCCTTCTGCCCCCATGGCACCTGGCTCGGCGCGACGATCGGCGAGAACGCCGACACGCTGCGGTAACGCCCCGGGTTCTTCAGCGCGACGACCAGCGCACCGTGCCCGCCCATCGAATGCCCGCTGATGGCGCGCGCCTTCGTCGCCGGAAACTGCGCTTCGATCAGGTCGGGAAGCTCGCGCGATACGTAGTCGAACATGCGGTAATGCTTCGACCACGGCGCCTGCGTCGCGTTGACGTAGAAGCCGGCGCCGATGCCCAGGTCATAGCCTTCCGCATCCGCCACGCCGGGGCCGCGCGGACTCGTGTCGGGCGCGACCAGGATCACGCCGTGCTCGGCCGCGTAGCGCTGCGCGCCGGCCTTGGTGATGAAGTTCTGCTCGGTGCAGGTGAGCCCGCTGAGCCAGTACAGCACCGGGCACGAGCGCTGCTCCGCCTGCGGTGGCAGGTAGACGCCGAAGCTCGTCTCGCAGTCGAGCGTGGACGAAGCGTGCCGGTAAACGTGCTGCCAGCCGCCGAAGCAGGCGCGGTGTTCGATGCGTTGCATGGGTGATGTCCGGGATTGGAGATGCGGGATTCGGGATTCGATGTGGGGGGCGGGACGGACGAGGGCGTGCCTTTGCCAATCCCGAATCCCGAATCACGAATCCCGGCTTTCGTAATGGATCACCGAACGGATCGACTTGCCCTCATGCATCAGATCGAAGGCTTCGTTGATGTGCTCCAGCCCCATCGTGTGCGTGACGAACGGCGCCAGCTGGATGTCGCCGCGCATCGCGTCCTCGACCATGCCCGGCAACTGGCTGCGGCCCTTAACGCCGCCGAAGGCCGTGCCCATCCACTTGCGGCCGGTGACCAGCTGGAACGGACGCGTGCTGATCTCCTGCCCCGCGCCGGCCACGCCGATGATCACCGACTGCCCCCAGCCGCGATGCGCGCATTCCAGCGCCGCGCGCATCACGTTGACGTTGCCGATGCATTCGAAGGAGTGGTCCACGCCCCAGCCGGTCATCTCCACGATCACCTGCTGGATGGGCTTGTCGTGATCCTTCGGGTTGACGCAATCGGTGGCGCCCATCTGTTGCGCGAGTTCGAACTTTCCGGGATTGGTGTCTACCGCGATGATGCGGCCGGCCTTCGCCTGCCGCGCGCCCTGGATCACCGCCAGGCCGATGCCGCCCAGGCCGAACACCGCCACCGAATCGCCTTCCTGCACCTTCGCCGTGTTGTGCACCGCGCCGATGCCGGTGGTGACGCCGCAGCCGAGCAGGCAGACGTGTTCGGGATTGGCTTCGGGGTTGATCTTCGCCAGCGAGACTTCGGCGACGACCGTGTATTCGCTGAAGGTCGAGCAGCCCATGTAGTGGTACAGCGGCTGGCCGTTGTAGGAGAAGCGCGAGGTGCCGTCGGGCATCACGCCCTTGCCCTGCGTGGCGCGCACCGACGTGCACAGGTTGGTCTTGCCCGACTTGCAGAACAGGCACTGCCCGCACTCGGCGGTGTAGAGCGGAATGACGTGGTCGCCCGGCTTGACGCTGGTGACGCCCTCGCCCACCTCCACCACGACGCCCGCGCCTTCGTGCCCGAGCACCACCGGGAACAGCCCTTCCGGATCGTCGCCGCTGAGGGTGAATGCATCGGTGTGGCACACGCCGGTGTGGGTGATCTTCACCAGCACTTCGCCGGCCTTGGGCGGTGCGACGTCGATCTCGACGATCTGCAAGGGCTCGCCTGCGGCGAAGGCGACGGCGGCACGGGATTTCATGGCGACTCCTGGAAGGGGGAAATGCGGTGTGGGGCGATGGCGGGCGCCATCACTTCAGATAGGAACGGACCAGACCCGCCAGCTCCGTCACGCGCGCGGAACGCTGCTGCGCCGACGTGGCGATCTGACCGAACTCCTCGCGGATGTGCGCCTGAAGGACTTCGGACATCAGCCCGTTGACGGCGCCGCGGATCGCGGCGATCTGCTGCAGCACGGCACCGCAATCGGCACCGGCTTCCAGCGCGCGCTCCAGCGCATCGGCCTGGCCCTTGATCCGCCGGATACGGGCCTGCACGCGCTTTTTTTCTTCAGGCGAATGGGGCACGGTCGGTCCGGCGGATGGGTACTGGGGTGGAGTATAGACAAACGAGCATGTCGGACGGACGACAGGCATCCCTCCCCATGCGCGGGCAGGCCGGTCAGCGCGCCTGGATGTGGATGCCGCGCACCTTTCTCAGGGCATCTGCTGCGCCATCGCGGCCGGCGGGAACTGCGCGAACATGCGGTCCACGCTCAGCTGCATCGCGTTGGTCTGCGCGATCGGCGAGTCGGGTACGGTGCCCATGGCGATGCCGCGCCACAGCGGCCGCTGGGTCTGCGCATCGAACATGTCGAGCACGAGGGTCCCGTAGGTGTAGTCGCGCACGGTGGTGGTGGTGTTGAAGCCGCCCCACGCACCCCAGCCCGGGCCCCAGCAGCAACCGCCCCAGCCCCAGCCGCCCCACATCGGGCCGTTGTTCCAGGTGTCCACGCGCATGCGCCGCTCGGTGACGATGGTGCCGGCGAGGGTGACCTGCGCGTTGGTCGACTGCGTCCAGCCGCGCTCGCGCAACTTGGCGTCGACGGCGGCGACAAGGCGCTGCGAATGCAACGGCGAGAAGCCTTCCGGCCGCTGCGTCCAGCGATAGGTCTGGTACTGGCCGAAGTTCACGCCCGGGTCGTAGTCGGTGAAGACGGCCGGCGTGGTCGCGCAACCGCCGAACAGAGCGGCGGTGCAGAGGATCGTAAGGGCGAGTTTCATGGCCGACTCCCACGGTGACGGCGAGCTTGAAGATACGCCCGAAGGGTGTCGGGAAGCGTGAAGCGTTGCGAGGTTTGCTGAATGGTTCAGGTGGGGCCGGGGGTGGTGCGGTGCCTGTGCGGTTCGGTGCGGTTTGAGTTGCGGGTGCGGGTGCTTTTTCCCTTCTCCCCTCGCGGCGACCGAAGGGAGTGCAGGGCTGAGAAGGTGGCACGAAGCGCCGGAAGCGGGGCGCGCGAAGCGCGTGCTCTTACAGCGGCCGCACCCCTCTCCCTGGCTCGCTTCGCGAGCCTGTCCCTCTCCCGCAAGGGGAGAGGGCGTTCTGCGTGCCAGGCCACGCGGCAGTGCTCGCTGCGATCAGTGCATGGCTGCCATCCATGGCGACCCGGCACCGGCTCCGGATCGCCCGGTCCGGCCATCCGTGGCCGGCCGTTCGGCAGGCCACGCGGCAGTGCTCGCTGCGATCAGTGCATGGCTGCCATCCATGGCGAACCGGCACCGGCTCCGGATCGCCCGGTCCGGCCATCCGTGGCCGGCCGTTCGGCAGGCCACGCGGCAGTGCTCGCTGCGATCAGTGCATGGCTGCCATCCATGGCGAACCGGCACCGGCTCCGGATCGCCCGGTCCGGCCATCCCTGGCCGGCCGTTCGGCAGGCCACGCGGCAGTGCTCGCTGCGATCAGTGCATGGCTGCCATCCATGGCGAACCGGCACCGGCTCCGGGTCGCCCGGTCCGGCCATCCCTGGCCGGCCGTTCGGCAGGCCACGCGGCAGTGCTCACTGCGATAAGTGCATGGCTGCCATCCATGGCGAACCGGCACCGGCTCCGGATCGCCCGGTCCGGCCATCCGTGGCCGGCCGTTCGGCAGGCCACGCGGCAGTGCCGCGTAAGCGGCCTGCCTCACCCCGTGTTCTGTATCCCTGCCGAGATGCCGTTCACCGTAGCCACCAGCGCCTGGTACAGCGCATCGTCCGGCCGGCCGGCTTCGCGCCAGCGGGCCAGCAGGTCCACCTGCAACACGCTGATCGGGTCGACGTACGGATTTCGCAGGCGGATCGACTGGCGCAGCCGGTAGTCGCCGGCCAGCAGCTCGTCGCTGCCCTTGATCGCCAGCACCGCCGCGCGCGTGCGTTCGAACTCGGCCGCGATGCCGGGGTGGAAGCGCTCGTGCAGTTCGCCCGCCAGGCGCGAGTACTGCTCGAAAATGCCCGGGTCGGACTTGGCCAGCATCATCTCCAGGTCGTCGATGAGCGTGCCGAAGAAGGGCCAGTCACGCGCCATCTCGGTCAGCGTGTCGCGGCCGTGCGTGTCCAGCGCCTTCGTCAACGCGGTGCCGACGCCGTACCACGCGGTCAGCCCGGCGCGGTTCTGCGACCACGCGAACACCCACGGAATCGCGCGCAGCGATCCCACGTCGCCGCTGCCGGCACGCTTGCTCGGACGCGAGCCGATGCGCAGGCGCTCGATCACGTCGATCGGCGTCGCCGCGCGGAAATAAGCCGGGAACTCCGGGTTCTCGTGCACCAGCGCGCGGTAGTGCGCGCGCGCGTCGCGGGCCAGTTCGCCCGCGATCGCACGCCAGGTCTCCTCGCGCGGCTCCGGCGGACGCGGTCGCAGCGTCGCACGCAACACCGCGCCGGTGGCCTGTTCGAGATTGCGCAGCGCGATCGCGCGGATGCCGTACTTGCGGTGGATCACCTCGCCTTGCTCGGTCAGGCGCAGGTAGCCGTCCACCGAACCGCGCGGCGCGGCGATCACCGCGCGCTCGGTCTTGCCGCCACCGCGGCTGATCGAACCGCCGCGGCCGTGGAAGAAGGCGATGCGCACGCCGCTCTCGCGCGCCAGTTCGGTCAGCGCGATCTGCGTGCGCTGCAGCGCCCAGCGCGAGGCGAGCATGCCGCCGTCCTTCGCACTGTCGGAGTAGCCCAGCATCACCACCTGGCGGTTGCCGCGCGCCGCCAGGTGCCGGCGGTACACGGGATCGGCGAACAGCGCGTGCAGCGTGTCGCTGGCAGCGTCGAGGTCGTCCACGGTTTCGAACAGCGGTGCCACGTCCAGCGGCACGCGGCCTTCGCTGTCGATGCAACCGGCCACGCGCGCCAGCGCGAGCACGGCCAGCGCGTCGGCCGCGCTGCGGCTCATGCTGACGATGTAGGGCCCGAACGCGTGCGCGCCGTAGCGCGGGCGCAGGCGTGCGACGGCGCGGAACACATCCAGCGTCGGCCGCGCGGTGCCGTTGCCGACGCCTCGCACCGGTTCGCTGCCGTCGAGCAGGTGATGCAGCCGCTGCGCCCGCTCCTCGCGCGTGCGCGATTCCCACTGCGCATCGCCCAGCACTTCGGCGAGCGCGGCGTCGTGCGTGGCCGAATCCTGGCGCAGGTCCAGGCTGGCCAGATGGAAGCCGAAGCACTCCGCGCGCCGGCGCAGGCGCCGCACCGCATGCCCACCGGCGTGTTCGCCCTGGTGCGTGCGCAGGCTGTCCTCGATCATCCGGATGTCGGCCAGGAAGGCGGCGGCGTCGGGATAACCGTTGACGTGGTCCTCCGTCGTCGCGCGCAGGCGCGCGGCGATCAATGCCAGCAGGTTGCGATACGGCATGTCGGCGTGGCGCGGCTTCAGCGCGGCGGCGGCCTTGGGCAGCAGGTAGCGGTATTCCTCGATGCGCGCGAGCACCGTCTCCGCCACGCCGATGCGTCCCAGCGACTGACTCAACAGCTCGCCCAGCGCCGCGACTTCCTGTCGATATGCCCCCAGCACCAGCGAACGCTGCCCGGCGAGCGAAGCGGCGATGGTGTCCGCGCCGACGTTCGGATTGCCGTCCATGTCGCCGCCGACCCAGGTGCCGAAGCCGACCACGGCGGGCATCGCGACGTGCTCGCCGTACGTCTCGCGCAGCGCGTCCTCGAACAGCTCGTAAAACACCGGCAGCACGCGGTACAGCACGTCGGACAGGTAGAAGCCCACGTGTTCGAACTCGTCGGCGACGCTGGGCTTCACCGGCGGCGTTTCGGCGGTCTGCCAGCTGGCGGTGAGCGCCAGGCGCATGCGTTCCAGGTCGGCGCGGTGTTCGTACGGTGTGCGCGTGCGGTCGATGTCGTCGATCAGGCAGGTGACGATCTGCCGTTCCTTTTCCAGCAGCGCGCGACGCACGGCTTCGGTCGGATGCGCGGTGAACACCGGCTCGATCCGCAATCGCTGCAGCAGCGCGACCACTTCCTCCAGGCTCACGCCCTGCGCGGCCAGCGTGGCGAGCACATCGCGCAGGCCGCCCGGCTGGCGGCTCGCGCCCTGGCGTTCGTAATCGCGGCGGCGGCGGATGCGGTGCACGCGCTCGGCGACGTTCACCGCTTGGAAGTAAGTGGCGAAGGCGCGCACCAGGTCGCCGGCGTGTTCGAGTTCGACGCCCGCCAGCGCCTGTGCGAGTTCGCCCACCGGCGCGTTCGACTCGCGACGGCGGATCGCGGCGCGGCGCAGTGTCTCGACCTCGGCGAGGAACTGCGGGCCACGCTGCTCGGCAAGGATGTCGCCGACGAGCGCGCCCACGGTTTTCACGTCTTCGCGCAGGAGGGCGTCGTGCGGAGCGAAATCGACGACGCGCAGCGGTTCTTCGGCGGACTCGGCGGCAGGCACGGGTTGTCGGGTCATCCCGCGAGCCTACCGCACTGCAACATGGGGTGGCGCGACGGTTTCAGGCGCAACGAAGCGACGCCCCGGGGGCCGCGAGCCGCCCGTCGGTGCGTCCGGCATCCGCCGCCGCGGCCATACTCCTGACCGCCCCCTGCCGCTGGCCGCGTTGTTTTTCCTGATGCCCCTTTCGAGCCGGAGCGTTCCACCATGGCGCCACTGCACCGCCTTCTCGGTCTTGCCGTACTGAGCCTGTCACTGGCCGCGTGCCACGCGCCCGCGCGCCAGGACGCCGCACAGGAGACCGCGCCGCCCCTGTTCGACACCTTCGGCGACCTGCACCGCGACATCGGCACGCGCGTGCCAGAGGCGCAGCGCTACTTCGACCAGGGCCTGCGCCTGGCCTACGGCTTCAACCACGAAGCCGCCGCGCGCGCCTTCGCCGAAGCCGAACGGCTCGACCCCAAATGCGCGATGTGCGCCTGGGGCCAGGCGCTGGTGCTGGGACCCAACATCAACCTGCCGATGTCGCCCGACCTGGCCGCCGACGCGACCACGCTCGCGCTGCGCGCGCAGCATCTTTCGGCCAACGCGAAGCCCGCCGACCAGGCGCTGATCACCGCGCTCACCAAGCGCTACATCACGCCCGCGCCGACCGACCGCGCACCGCTCGACCAGGCCTATGCGCAGGCGATGGGCGAAGCGCACCAGCAGTTCCCCGACGACGACGACATCGCCGCGCTGTACGCCGAATCGCTGATGGACCTCACGCCGTGGGCGTACTGGAACGCGCAGGGCCAGCCGACGCAGTACACCGACGCGATCGTCGGCACGCTGGAGACGGTGCTCAAGCGCAACCCGCGCCACATCGGCGCGGCGCACTACTACATCCATGCCGTGGAAGCCTCGAATCAGCCCGAACGCGCCGAGCCCTACGCCGACCGCCTCGCCGCGCTCGCGCCCGGTTCGGGACACCTGGTGCACATGCCCGCGCACGTCTACATCCGCGTGGGCCGCTACCACGACGCGACGCTGAGCAACCTCGCCGCGAGCACCGCCGACAAGGCCTTCCTCGCGGTCTGTCGCGGCAGCAACGGCGCCTATCCGCTGGGCTACGTGCCGCACAACTGGCATTTCGCGGCGATGACCGCGGCGCTGCACGGTTCGCGCACGCTGGCGATCGAAGCGGCCGACCAGACCGCGCAGCGCGTGGACCCGCAGCAGCTGGAGGCGATGGCCTTCATGCAGCAGTTCCTCGTCGCGCCGCTGTTCGCGCGGGTGCGTTTCGGCGAGTGGGACGCGATCCTCGCGCAGGCCGAGCCGCCGTCGCAGGTGGCCTTCCCGCGCGCGATCTGGCACTTCGCCCGCGGCATGGCGTTCGTGCGCACCGACAAGCCGGAGCAGGCGCGCAAGGAACTGAAGGCGCTGCAGGCCATCGCCAAGGACCCGGCGATGGAGAAGGTGGTGCTGTTCGACATCAACCGCGCCGACCGCGTGCTGGATGTCGCGCAGAACATGCTGGCGGGCGAACTCGCGCTGTCGACCCGGCAGACCAAGGCGGGCCTGGACTACCTGCGCAAGGCGGTGGCCGCCGAAGACCTGCTCAACTACAACGAACCGCCCGACTGGCCGTTGCCGGTGCGTCCGTACCTGGGCGCGGCGCTGCTGGACGCGGGCCGTGCGAAGGAAGCCGTCGCCGTGTACGAGGAAGACCTCAAGCGCTTCCCGGAAAACGGCTGGTCGCTCCATGGCCTGGCGCAGGCGCAGAAGAAGCTCAAGCAGAAGGACGCCGCGGCGGACAGCGAACGCCGCCAGGCGGCCGCGTGGCAGTGGGCCGATGTGAAGCTGGTGGCGTCGCGGTTCTGATCGCCGGCTCGCGCCTCCCCTCTGCCCGACGAGCGTAGAGGGGACAGGGGGCACCGGGGCACGGGAGTGCGCCGGCCCCATCGCTTCTTGTGAGCCGGCGTTCGAAGGGGCCCTTGCTCCGGAAGCCGTCATCCCCGCGAAGGCGGGGATGACAGCCTGGACCGTCCCCCGCCCCTGTCCTGCCCCCCGGCCCATTCTTGTCAGCCCTGACACAAACCGGCATCGGCCGACAACATCGGCTGGTCAGGATCAGTACGAGTCGTGGACCCATGTGTCCCGTTGCCGCTGTCCGGCGATCCCCCGGCGGCGGCATTTTCTTTTCCGGGCCCGCCCCGAGGCGGTTGACACAACCGGCCCGCCGCCTGCCTACACTCCGCAACGCCCTTTCGTCGTTGGTGGCATGGATCTGCAGTCGCTCCTCCTGGTCGTCGACGACGACCCCGATCTCCGCCGGCTCATTTCCGGCTTCCTGACCGAACACGGCTACCGCGTGGAAACGGCCGAAGACGCCGCACAGATGCGCCGCGTGCTGGACGAGCAACGCCCCGACCTGGTGATCCTGGACGTGATGATGCCCGGCGAGGACGGCCTCAGCGCCGCGCGCCGGCTGACCTCCGAACGCGGGCCGGCGCTGATCATGCTCAGCGCGCTGGGCACCGACACCGATCGCATCATCGGCCTGGAGATCGGCGCGGACGACTACCTGGCCAAGCCCTGCAACCCGCGCGAGCTGCTCGCCCGCGTGCGCGCCGTGCTGCGCCGCCGGCAACTGGCGGCCGATGCGGCCAGCGGCCATCGCTACGAGTTCGCCGGCTGGCATCTGGACGTGGTGCGTCGCGCCCTGCGCGATCCCAACGGCACCTACATCAACCTGTCCGACGGGGAGTTCTCGCTGCTGCACGCCTTCGTCGAGCACCCGCAACGCGTGCTCAGCCGCGACCAGTTGCTTGACTGCGCGCGCGGCCGCGACAGTGAGGTGTTCGACCGCGCGATCGACAGCCAGATCAGCCGCCTGCGCCGCAAGATCAACGAACGCGGCCACAGCGAACTCATCCGCACCGTGCGCAACGAGGGTTACATGCTGCTGCCGGCGGTGACACGCCTGTGAACTGGCAAGGGCTTCCGATCTTCGCGCGCACCTTCCTGCTGCTGCTGGCGGCACTGGCGGTGGCGTACGGCATCGGCATCGCCCTGCTCGCATTGCGCGAACCGCCGCCGGCGGTGCGCATGTCGGAAGTGGTCGCGCTGCTGTCTTCGCGCATGCCTTCAGGCAATCCGCTGCTGCAGGTGCGCGAGGTCGATGCGCCGCCGCAGGTCGAATCCGGCTACCTCAGTCCGCCGCCGCTGCGCACGCTGCTGGCGCAGTGGCTGGAGGTGCCCGAGGACCGCGTGCGCTTCTACATCGCCGGTCCGAACATGCTGCCGCCGTTCCGGCGCATCGTCGTGACACCGACGGTACCGTTGACCGGCGGCGACATGCTCGACCTGATGATTCCCCGCGCGACCGCGCAGACGCTCGACCGCCCCGCACCGCCCGGCGCGCACGCGCTGCCGCGCGACACGCGTCGCGCCACGCCGGATGCGCCGCTGCACATCCGGTATCGCGATCGGCCGGATTTCACCGCCGACCGGATTCGTGCCCGTCGCGAGGAACGTCGCCGTGTCGCCACCGCGACGACGGCGGTCGCCACGGTGGCGACGTCGTCCAGCGCCGCCGAAAGTCCGCCACCGACGGCCTCCGCGCCGATCGCCAGCGAAAGCCTCGAGCCCTACCCCACGCGCACGCCGGATCCGTCCACCGCGTACCTGCGCCAGTACATGCCGCCCTACGTGCACGTGTCGCCCGCCCACCCGGAGGCGCCCGCGCCATCGCCTGCGACGACCGCGACGGCACCGGCACCGGTGGCGGCCACACCTGCGCCGGTGCGCGATGATCCGGAGGCCCTCGTGGTGCGCGTGGGCGAACCGGAGATGCTCACCGGCCCGGCCCTGCGCGAGCGTCCCTGGCGCGCCGACTCGCACCTGTCGTTCGCCTTCGTCGCCGCCGCGCGCCTGGCCGACGGCCGCTGGCGGGTGGTCGAACGCGTGGAGTCCGGCGTCGGGATCGGCCGCGCGTTCGCGCTGATGTTCGCGATGGGCCTGATCGCACTGCTGCCGTTGGCGTGGTGGTTCTCCCGCGCGCTGGCCGGCCCGATCCGCCGCTTCGCCGCCGCCGCCGACCACATGGGCCAGGATGCCGACGGGCCGCCGGTGCCGTTGGAAGGCCCGGCGGAAATCGTCCGTGCGGCCGCGTCGTTCAACGCAATGCAGGCGCGCATCAACCGCCTGGTGCGCGAGCGCACGCAGATGGTGGCGGCGATCGCGCACGACCTGCGCACGCCGCTGGCGCGGCTGTCGTTCCGTCTCGACGGCCTGCCGGCCGACGCACGCGAGAAGGCGACGGCGGACATCGCCGAGATGTCGCAGATGATCGAAGCGGCGCTGGAGTTCATCCGCGAACAGCACCGCAACGGCACGCGCGAACGCCTCGACCTGCGCCTGCTGGTGGAGAGCGTGGTGGACGACCTGGCCGACGTGGGCAACGCGGTCGCGCTCACCGACGGCGCCCCGGCGCCGCTGCGCGGCGACCCGCTTGCGCTGCGGCGCATGGTCGGCAACCTGGTGGACAACGCGCTCAAGTACGGCCAGAGCGCGCGCCTGTCGCTGCACACCGACGCCGAAGGCTATGCGCTGCACATCGACGACGACGGCCCCGGCGTGGATGCGAACCGCAGCGAGCAGCTGTTCATGCCCTTCGTGCGCGGCGAGACTTCGCGCAACCGCGAAACCGGCGGCATCGGACTGGGCCTGGCCACCGCGCGCAGCATCGCGCTCGCGCACGGCGGCGACATCCATCTGATCAACCGCAGCGAAGGCGGCCTGCGCGTGACGGTGACGCTGCCGTGCGCGGTGCGTTCGCCGCGGAGTGCGTCGCGGGTGGCGGTGGGGTGAGGTCGTGCTGCAGCAGCCTGACCGTGTGTTGCGGTGGACGTGCTGCTCTCCCACACACCGTCATCCCGGCGAAGGCCGGGATCCAGGCTGTCACCCCATCCAAAACATCACGTCACGTCATCGCACGCCACGTCATTCCAGCGAAAGCTGGAATCCATTTTCGCTCTTCGCTTCTACCTATTGCCCTGAAGAGCAGAGGCAAAATGGATTCCAGCTTTCGCTGGAATGACGAGATGTGGGTCGCCTGTCAGGGAGTGCCCGAACGCTATGGGCCTGGATCCCGGCCTTCGCCGGGATGACGGTGATGTGTCGCAAGACAGTGAAGCGGGACCACGGTGATGTGTCGCAAGGCAGTGGAGCGGGACGACAGTGAAGCGGACGAGTGAAGCGCAATGACGGCCAGTAGCCATGACATCACTCACTTCACCTGCACCCCATGCTTGACCACCACGTCCACCCGCTGCAGCAACGCCACCTGCTTCAGCACATCGCCCTTCACCGCGATGATGTCCGCGTACTTGCCCTCGACCACGCTGCCGTAATCCTTGTCGGCCTTCATCGCCACCGCCGGCCAGTAGGTCGCCGCACGGATCGCGTCGATGGGCGGCACGCCGAGCTGGTTCACCCACACGTCCAGCTCGTTCCAGGTGCTGCCGCTGTGGAACTTCATCGGAATGCCCGAATCGGTGCCCACCAGCAACAGCACGCCCGAATCGCGCAGCTGCTGGAACTTGCGCTTGAGCGTCGGCCAGCGCTGCGGCGTCTGCTGGAAGTAGGAAATGCGCTCCGGGTGCGCGAGCGAGCGCTTGATGTCGGCCACGGTGTCCGGCGACAGGCCTTCGTGCCACGCGTCGGCGTCGATGAACTCGTGGTTCTTCACCGTGTAGGGGAAGTTGTAGAGCCCCTCGATCGTCGGCGTCCAGAACAGCGGGCCGGCGGCCATGTTCGCGGTGCGCTCGCGCAGCGCGGCGACGATGTCCTCCGGGTATTCGGGCGACGCGGCCAGGCCGGTGTGTTCGAAACAATCCACGCCGGCCTTGAGCGCGCGGCGGATTTCCTCCGGCCGGTGCGCATGCGCGACCACGGGCAGCTTGTGCTTGTGGGCTTCGTCGACGATCGCCTGCACTTCGGCGTCGCTCATCTGGTCCTGGTCGATGAGCTTGACCACGTCCACGCCGGCCTGGGCGAGTCGGCGCACCTTTGCGCGCGCGTCGCCCGGCGAGTCCACGCCCCAGCGGAACAGTTCGGTGCCGGGGTACGGTTTCTTCTGGATGAAGGGGCCGGAGACGAACAACGTCGGGCCCGGGATCTTCCCGGCGTTGATCGCATCGCGCACGGCGATGCTGTCCTCCAGCGGCCCGCCGAGATCGCGTGCGCCGGTCACGCCCGCGTGCAGCAGCTGCAATGCCGAGGCCGGCATGATCTCGTTGCGCAGGCGCGGCGGGTAGGTGCGGTCCCAATAGTCGTAGTCGGCGTGGCCGTTGATCATCAGGTGGACGTGCATGTCCCACAGGCCGGGCAGCACGGTCATGCCTTCGGTGGAGATGACCTTCGCGCCCGCCGGCACCGGCAGTGTGTCGACGGTACCCACGGCGGTGATCCGCTCGCCCTCGATCAGGATCACGCTGTCGCGGATCGGCTCGCGCAGCGTGCCGTCGACCAATGTGCCGCCGACCAGCGCGGTGATCGGCCCGGCGTGCGCGGACGCGGCGCCAAGCAATCCCAACACAAGACCCCATACGACTGAACGCATGCGCAGACTCCGGGTGGTGGACGCGGGGATGCTATCGCGTTCGGGAAAATTGAGCGCTGGCGCGGACGCGGCGACTGCGCGACACTCCGCCGGTCCGTGGGGGAGACTCGATCGATGCCGTTCCTGGGAGTGCATGTCGCCATCGCGCTTTGCTTCGCCGTGCATGCCGTGCGCAGCGGGCAGGAGCGCTACTGGCTCTTCATCCTGTTCGCGTTCCCGATGCTGGGCAGCGTGGTGTACGCCGTCGCCATCTGGCTCCCGGAATGGCGTCACAGCCATGCCGGCCGGCAGGTCGTCCAGGGCGTGCAGCGCCGGCTCGATCCCACGCGCGAACTTCGCGCGGCCCAGGACGCTTTCGAAACGGCGGCCACGACCGACAATCGCGTGCGCCTGGCGGACGCGCTGATCGAAGCGGGCCGCGCCGAGGACGCCATGACGCATTACGAGGCAGCACTGCGCGGCCTCTATGCGGACGACCCGGATTTGCAGGTTCGCGTGGCGCGCGCGCAGTTGGAATCCGGACGCGCGGGCGATGCACGGCGGCGCCTGGACGACCTGATCCAGCGCAAGCCGGATTTCCGCTCGCCCGCCGGTCACCTGCTGTACGCACGCGCCCTCGCGGCCGAAGGCCATCGCGACAAGGCACGCCATGAATTCGACACGCTCGTGGGCTATTTCGGCGGCTTCGAAGCGCACGCGTTCTACGCTGAAACACTCGCAGGCTGGGGCGAGACCGACGCGGCCATCCGCCTGCGCGACGAAGCGCTGCGCAAGGCCAAGCGCCTGCCGGCCTATGCGCGCCGCATGAACCGTGACTACCTCAAGCGTCTGGAGCGCATCGGCGCGCGCTGAGCGGGCGCCGCGCGCCGCAGCTCAGTACGCAAACTCCCGGAACACCCGGTCGATGTCGCCCTGCCACGGGCCGTTGTAGAGATCGAGCTTGCGTTCGGCCGGCGTGATGCCGGCTTCGACGAACTCCATCATCGGCTCCAGGAACACCGACTCGTCGGCGCCGTTGGCGTTCATGCGGGCGCGGCGGCGCAGGCCCTGCGCGGAGATTTCCAGCGCGCGGCGCGCCAGGTCGAGTACGGTGCCGCCGCGGAACGGCAGCTTCAACGCGTGCTTGGGCACGCCGTCGCGCAGGGCATGGCGCTCGGCGAGGCTGAAGTCCTTGACCAGATCCCACGCCGCGTCGAGCGAAGCGTCGTCGTACAGCAGGCCGACCCAGAACGCCGGCAGCGCGCAGATGCGGTTCCAAGGGCCGGAATCGGC
The DNA here is from genome assembly GCF_038446665.1 of Lysobacter sp. FW306-1B-D06B. Lineage (NCBI taxonomy): Bacteria > Pseudomonadati > Pseudomonadota > Gammaproteobacteria > Lysobacterales > Lysobacteraceae > Lysobacter > Lysobacter sp. FW306-1B-D06B. The sequence goes on from NZ_CP151802.1 coordinate 317,182, forward strand.
GCCGCGCATCTCGAGGTATTTCTTCAGCCGCACTTCCGGGAATGCCGTCGTGCTGTGGTCGGCCCAGTCGCGCAGCACCGGGCGATGACCCGGATAAGCCGGCAGCTTGCCGTCGAGGAAATCGCGGAACGACTGGCCCGAGGCGTCGATGTATTCCCCATCGCGGTAGACGAAGTACATCGGCACGTCGAGCAGGTAGTCGACGTAGCGCTCGTAACCGAAGCCGTCTTCGAAGACGAAATCGAGCAGGCCCGTGCGGCCGGCGTCGGTATCGGTCCAGATGTGCGAGCGATAGCTCAGATAGCCGTTGGGCTTGCCTTGCGTGAAGGGCGAATCGGCGAACAGCGCGGTGGCGACGGACTGCAACGCCAGCGAGACGCGGAACTTCTTCACCATGTCGGCCTCGGAGCCGACGTCCAGGTTGACCTGCACGGTGCAGGTGCGGGTCATCATGTCCAGGCCGAGCGAACCGACCTTGGGCATGTACTCGCGCATGATCTTGTAGCGGCCCTTGGGCATCCACGGCATTTCGTCGCGACGCCACTTGGGCTGGAAGCCCATGCCCAGGAAGCCCAGCCCCATCGGCTCGGCGACGGTGCGCACCTCGCGCAGGTGGCTGTTGGTTTCCGAACACGTCTGGTGCAGGTTCTCCAGCGGCGCACCGGACAGCTCCAGTTGGCCCGCCGGCTCCAGCGACACCGAAGCCTGTTCGCGCGTAAGCGCGATGACGCGGCCGTGCTCTTCCACCGGCTGCCAGCCGAAGCGGGTCAGGCCCTTGAGCAGCGCCTCGATGCCGCGATCGCCGTCGAACGTCGGCGGACGCAGATCGTCGGTGCGGAAGCCGAACTTCTCGTGCTCGGTGCCGATGCGCCAGTCCTCGCGCGGACGCACGCCGGAGCTGAGGAACTCGACGAGCTGCGCCCGACCCTCGATGGGAACATCCTTGACCTGGCTGGGACCGGACACACGCACCTCGCGAAATAAGCCCACCGCAGGGCCGGCGGCCCTGCTCGTGCGACGCCGGGGCGTTGCACGGATGCCGCGCCCCCATGGGCTTCGCGGCGGGCATGCCAGCGGACGAACGTCCAGACTGTGCAGGCCATCACGTCAGTGTAGCGAGCCGGCGTGAATGGACCTATCGCCGGCCGTGCAACGCAGTAATCCGGAAGCATCGCCTTCGCGGCCACGGTCGCGCCCTCGCGGCGGCTTGGCTACCCTGCGGACATGACCCGCGAACCACGCCCGCACGAGACCGCACCGGCCCCGCACCGTCTGCCGGATCTGCCCACACGCCACAGCGAATCGCACCGCTCCAGCCGCGTCGGCTGGCTGCGCGCGGCGGTGCTGGGCGCCAACGACGGCATCGTGTCGGTGTCGGGACTGGTGGTGGGCGTGGCCGCCAGCGGTGCCTCGCACGAGACCGTGCTCGCCAGCGGCGTGGCCGCCCTGGCGGCCGGGGCGATGTCGATGGCCGCGGGCGAATATGTCTCGGTGCAGTCGCAGGCCGACACCGAACTCGCCGACCTCGCCACCGAGCGGCGCGAACTGGCCGCGCAGCCGCAGTTCGAACTCAACGAACTCACCCACATCTACGTGCGGCGCGGCCTGGAACCGGAGCTGGCGCGGCAGGTGGCCGAACAGCTCACCGCGCACGACGCACTGGCCGCGCACGCGCGCGACGAACTGGGCATCACCGACACCCTGCGCGCGCGACCGGTGCAGGCGGCGTTCGCCTCGGCCACGGCGTTCGTCAGCGGCGGCGTGCTGCCGATGGCCTCGGTGCTGCTGTCGCCGGCCTCGATCGTGCAACCGGTGACGATCGCCGTGACGATCAGCGCGCTGTTCGTCTCCGGCGCGCTCGCGGCCCGCGCGGGCGGTGCGCCGATGCTGCGCGGCGCGGCGCGCGTGGCGTTCTGGGGTGCGCTGGCGATGGCGGTGTCGTCTGGGGTGGGGTCGTTGTTCGACGTGTCTGTGTGAACCGGCCGATGCCGCACTGCGGCAAGCCTTCACCGACAAGGGCTTACATACTGCGGCCATGTCGCAAGTGCATTACCTCGGTCGCAGCAAGAAGACCAAGATCACCTCGCTGGACATCGCCCACCGCGCCGGCGTCTCGCAGGCGACGGTGTCGCGCGTGCTGCGCGGCAGCCCGCTGGTCAACGCCGAAACGCGCAAGCGCGTCGAGGACGCGGTTCGCGAGCTCAACTACAAGGTCGACCGCCACGCCTCCAGCCTGCGCACGCAGCGCTCGGGCACGCTGGCGCTGCTGCTGTTCGAGGACCCCACGCCCGACGAGTCGCACATCAACCCGTTCTTCCTGTCGATGCTCGGCTCCATCACCCGCGCCTGCGCGCGCGAGGGGCAGGACCTGCTGATCTCGTTCCAGCAGCTCTCCGACGACTGGCACGCCGACTACGAGGACAGCATGAAGGCCGACGGCCTGATCCTGCTGGGCTACGGCGATTACCTGGCCTACCAGGGCAAGCTGGAGAAACTGGTCGCGCAGGGCACGCGCTTCGTGCGCTGGGGCGCGGTGCTGCCGGACCAGCCGGGCCTGTCGATCGGCTGCGACAACTTCAACGGCGGGCGCCTGGCGGGCGAACACCTGGTCGGACTCGGCCGTCGCCGCATCGCCTTCCTGGGCGGCGCGTCGAGCCACTGCCCGGAATTCTTCGACCGCTTCCGCGGCTGCGACGCCGCGCTGCGCGAAGTGGGCGGCGCGATGGAAGCGATCCTGCAGGTCGACGCGGAAAGCTCCGAGGAAGAAGGCTACGCCGCCGCACGCGAGTTGCTGGCGCGCGGCGGTTCGTTCGACGCGGTGTTCGCCGCGAGCGACCTGATCGCCATCGGCGCGATGCGCGCGCTGGCCGATGCGGGCCTGCGCGTGCCGGAGGATATCGCGGTGGTCGGCTTCGACGACATCCCGACCGCGCGCTTCGCCAACCCGCCGCTGACGACGGTGTTCCAGGACACCAAGCGCGCCGGCGAACTGCTGGTGGAAACGCTGCTGCGCCAGGTCATGGGCGAGCAGACGCACAGCATCACGCTGCCGACGTCGTTGGTGGTGAGAAAGTCGAGCGGCGCCTGATGCCGCGAACGCTCGGCCGCGGCTAGACTTGGCCCGGCCCGTGCGCGGTGCGCGGGTGGGGGATCACGGATGAAGCATTCGAAAGACCCGATCGTGGGTCTGGCGCTGGTTGCACTCGCCTTTCCTGCCATCGCGCAGGTCGACCTGACGCCGTATCTGAAGAAGGATGTCTACGGCGACATCAAGATCTCGCCCACCGGCGAGTACTACGCGGTCACCGTGCCGACAGCCGATCGCACCATGCTGGCGGTGATCCGCCGTTCCGACAAGGCGTTCACTGCCCGCGTCAGCGGACCGCAGAAGTCGGACATCGCCGATTTCCATTGGGTCAACGACCAGCGCATCGTGGTCAGCATGGCCGAACGCCTGAGCACGCTGGAAAGCCCCGTGCCGACTGGCGAGCTGCATGCCATCAACGCCGATGGCAAGCTCGCTCGCACGCTGATGAGCCACTACGAACGCGATACCGGCATCTCGGCGACCCAAACGTTCGGCGACTTCTACGCAGGCTTCCTCGAGGACGACCTGCCCGCCGAAGACGACAGCGTGCTGATCTCCGTGCAGGCATTCACGGCCGACCCGACCACGCGCATCGACCGCATGCACGTCGTCACGGGGCGCCGCGTCACCGTCGCCACAGCACCTGTCCGGCGCGCCCGCTTCACGACCGATGGCCATGGCGAAGTGCGCTTCGCGCGCGGCGCCGGCAGCGACAACGTCAGCAAGCTCTATTACCGGGATGCGCGCGGCGCGGACTGGCGCCTGATCAACGACGAGGCCACCAGCCACCGGGTCGAACTCGCGCTGGGTTTCGCGCCCGACAATCGCACGGCGTACCTGCAGGTGGAGCAGTCGCAGGGGCCGGATGCGATCGTGGCGCTGGACACCGCGACCGGACAGCGCAGCGACGTCCTGCGCGACGCCGTGGTCGACCCGCATTCGATCATCCACGACGCCGCCGGCAGTCCGGTGGGCGCGACCTACATGAAGGAACGGCTGGTCAGCCGCTACTTCGACGAGACTTCGCCCCCGGCGCGCGCGCAGCGCATGCTCGAGAAGGCGTTCCCCGGAATGTCCGTGCGCGTCGTTTCGTCCACGCGGGACAGCCGGCTATCGCTGATCCTGGTAGCAAGCGACCGCAGCCCGGGCGACTTCTACCTGTTCGACAACACCACGCGCGAGGCGAGTCTTGTCTTCAGCCGGGCGGACTGGTTCGATCCGGCCCAGTCGGCGCAGGTGCGCCCCATCGCGCTGACCGCTCGCGACGGCCTGCCGCTGCATGGCTATCTCACCGTGCCGCCGGGGTCGGACGGCAAGCGTCTGCCGCTCGTCGTGCTGCCGCACGGCGGGCCGTTCGGCTTCTATGACGAATGGGGATTCGACCGCGACACGCAAATGCTGGCCGCCGCCGGCTACGCGGTACTGCAGATCAACTACCGAGGCTCCGGCAACTACGGCCGCACATTCCTGCACGCCGGCGCGCGCGAATGGGGCGGCGCGATGCAGGACGACCTGACCGATGCCACCCGTTGGGCGGTGGAACAAGGCGTGACGGAGGCAGGCCGCATCTGCATCTATGGCGCGAGCTACGGCGGCTACGCGGCCCTCATGGGTGCCGCGAAGGAGCCCGACCTGTACCGCTGCGCGGTCGGCTACGTCGGCGTCTACGACCTGCAGATGCGCCGCGACGACCTGGGCGACAGCGCGCGCTGGCTTGGCACGTTCGCCAACGAATGGATGGGCGACGACGACGCGACGCTCGCGCAACGTTCGCCCAATCGCATCGCCGAGCGGATCAAGGTGCCGGTGTTTCTGGCCGCGGGCGGCAAGGACAGCACCGCGCCCATCGCCCACAGCCAGAAGATGGAGAAGGCCCTCAGGGCCGCCGGGACGCCGGTGGAGACGCTCTACTTCCCCACCGAAGGCCACGGCTTCCATACCGAAGAGCACCAACGCGAGTACTACACCCGCCTGCTCGAATTCCTGTCACGGCACCTGGGCGGCCAGAAGGCCGGTTGAGTCGGCCGCGTCACAGCGGCCGTTTCACCGCCATCAACCGATCCAGCTCCGCACGCAACTGTGGCTGCGTCACCGGCGCATCGAGCAGGAACACCTCCACGCCATGCGCCGGCACCGTCGCCTTCAGCGAACCGCCTGCGCGCACCTTCGCCTTGCCGCCCGCGATCGCCGCACGCCACGTCCCCGCCTGCACGTACCGCTTCACGTCGAATGACGCCGGCGCATCGCCCTTGTTGAGCAGCACCAACGCAGTCTGCGCCACGCCCTCGTGCTGGTACACACGATAGAACGCCGCGCGATCGCCCTTCAGCTCGACGTTGAGCTGCAAGCCGCGCTGCAACGCGGGCGAGGCCGAACGCACGTGCGCGATGCGCGTGAGGTGCTTGTGGATCGCGTGCGACGGCGCGTCCACGATCCTCTGCGCGCCGAAGTAGTTGCGGTTGCCGTCGTGCTCCGGCCGGCCGCGCATGAAGCCGACCTCCGAGCCGTAATAGACCACCGGGATGCCGCGCGCCGTGAACAGCCAGTTGTGCGCGTCGATGAAGCCTTCATCGCTCGCGTCCAGCCGCGCCATGTCGTGGTTGTCGTAGAACGTCGCCAGTTCGTACGGATTCGCGTACGGCCCGCCGTCCAGGTACAGGCGATCGGCCAGCACTTCGAAGCCCGCGCGTTCATGCCCGAACGCCTTCTCCAGCCCCTGCTTGAGCGGGAAGTCCAGCACGCTCACGTTCGCGTTCTTCGCCCAGGTGTGTTCGGCGATCTTGGTCGCGTCGTAGTCGAAGGCTTCGCCGAACATGAACATGCCCGGCCTCTCCTTGCGCATGCGCGCGACGAACTCGTGCCAGAACGGATGCGGCAACCAGCCGATGGTGTCGATGCGCAATGCATCGGCGCCCTGGTCGATCCATTGCGCATACGCACCGGCCAGGTAATCCATCACCGCCGGGTTGTTCTCGTTGAAGTCCGACAGCTCGGCCAACCCGGGCGTGGTGTTGTAGAAGCGGTGCAGCGGGTTGTGCTTCGGATCGAGCTTGGCCGGCGGCAGGTTCTGGTGATCGGCGACGAGCTTGCCGTCGCGATCGAACACCTGCCCGTACTTCGGCTGCGGCTTGGGCATCGAGTACGACGGCGAGCCGTGGTTGCCCACGATGTCCAGCACCAGCTTCATGTCCTGCCCGTGCACGGCGTCGGCCAGGCCCTTGAAATCCAGGCCCGGGCTGGGTAGGTGTTCGTCGAGCTCGTAGAAGTTGACGCCCCAGTAGCCGTGGTAGCCCGTCTTGCCGCCGTCGGTGAGGAAGCCGCCCTTCACTGCGGGCTTGCCGCCTGTGAACGCTTCGTCCGGGTTGTCGATGATCGGCGTGACCCACAGCGCGGTGAAGCCCATGCCGCGGATGTAATCCAGGTGATCGACGATGCCCTTGAAGTCGCCGCCGAGGTAACCGATGTTGTCGCCCGCATCGCTGCCGGGCGTGGGACGGTCGAACGTGCGCTTCGCCGGATCCGCGCCGCCCTGGTCGCGATGGTCGTTGGAGGGGTCGCCGTTGACGAAGCGGTCGGTGACGACAAAGTACACCGCCTCCTTCGCGAACGGTTCCAGCGTGCCGTAGTAGTCGGGCACGGCATCGGCGGCGTGTGCAGAACCCGCGCACACCGCGAGCGCCAGCGCACAGGCCAGCAGGGAACGGCGACGAACGTTGGAATGCATGCAGTGCTCCTCAATGACCGTTGGCGACAGCCGCCGCAGCGCGCGGCTCGTGCACGCGCAGCACGCACAGGCCGGCGACGATCAGGCTGATGCCGCCGATGGTCAGCGCCTGGATCGGATGTCCACCGAAGAAATGCTTGAGCAGGAAGCCCAGCAGGCTTGCCGCCACCAGCTGCGGAATGACGATGAAGAAATTGAAGATGCCCATGAACACGCCCATCTTTTCCGCCGGCACGCTGTCGGACAGCAGCGCGTAGGGCAGCGACAGGATCGAGGCCCAGGCGAAGCCCACGCCGACCATCGACAGCAGCAGCCAGTGCGGATCGCGGATCATCAGGAACGACAGCAGGCCCAGTCCGCCCAGCGAGACGTTGACCAGGTGGCTCACGCGCAGGCCCATGCGCCGCACCATCCACGGGATCACCACCGCCGCCAACGCGGCGAAGCCGTTGTACGCGGCGAACAGCACGCCGACCCAGTTGGCGCCGTCGTTGTAGGCCGCCGACGCGGTATCGGAGCTGCCGAAGTGCACCTGCGTGACCGCGCCGGTGGTGTAGATCCACATCGCGAACAGTGCGAACCAGGAGAAGAACTGCACGACGGCGAGCTTGCGCATTTCCGCCGGCATGTCGTGCAGGTCGCCGACGATCTGCGCGAACGCGCCGCGGCCCTGCAAACCGCTGGCGACGATCAGCGACGCGCCATAGGCGATGAGCAGACCCGCGAGGATGTAGAGCTGCTTGTCCAGCGCCAGCTGCCACACCGCGAACGCGGCGGCGACGCCGACCAGCAGCCACACCGCACCGTTGCGCCGGGCGCGTGCGCCATCCAGCGGACGCTGTGGCGCGCGCGCCACGGTGTCGTGCGCGCGCAGCACCTCGGGCGGGTATTCGCGCGTGCGCAGCACCGTCCAGCCCACGGCGAGCAGCAGCACCGCGCCGCCGAAGTAGAACGCGTAGCGCACCGTGTCGGGTACTTCGCCCGGCCCGGCGGTGTTGCCCACGCCCGCCTGCGCCAGCAGCCACGGCAGCAGGCTGGCGATCACCGAGCCCACGCCGATGAAGAAGCTCTGCATCGCATAGCCGCTGGCGCGTTGCGAGGTCGGCAACTGGTCGCCGACGAAGGCGCGGAACGGCTCCATCGAGATGTTGATCGACGCGTCCAGCACCCACAGCAGGCCGGCGGCGATCCACAAGGTCGGCGAGTTCGGCATGAAGAACAGCGCCAGCGTCGCCAGCACCGCGCCGATCAGGAAGTACGGACGACGACGCCCCAGGCGCGTCCAGGTGCGGTCGCTCAGGTAGCCCACGATCGGCTGCACGATCAGGCCCGTCAGCGGCGCGGCGATCCACAGCACCGGGATGTCGTCCATGCTCGCGCCGAGCGTCTGGAAGATGCGGCTGACGTTGGCGTTCTGTAGCGCGAAGCCGAACTGGATACCGAGGAAGCCGAAGCACATGTTCCAGATCTGCCAGAACGACAGGCGCGGTTTCGTGCTCATGGAGAAGCCTTCTGATTGATTGGAGCCGCGTTGACCGGCATCGCGTGCAGCGCGCCGATGTCGGCCGAGTTGAGCGGCCCGTCGACGCCGCCCGTGCCCCCGGTATAGCGCGCGTTGTGTCGAAGGTAGGACATGTTGATGCCGTCGCGCAGCGCGAGGCGGCACGTCGCGCCCTTCGGAACCTCGACCACGACCGGACTGGAGCGCTGCAGCGCCGCGCCGTGCGGCATCACCAGCGTGCCGGTCTGCTCGGCCATGCCGTCGCATTGCACCACCAGCGTCTTCACCGCCGCCGTGATGCCGGTGTTGATCGGGCCGTACGTGTTGCGGAAGTCGACGCTGAGCGCGTAGCGACCCGCGCGCGGTGCGCGCCAGGTGCGCGGCCAATCGCCGTCGATCGCCACCTCGGCGCCGACGCAGCGCGTGGGCGAGTGCAGCGACTCGATGCCGTCGTGAACGCGCGTGAGGCTGGCGCATTGGCGTGCGTCGCGCACGTCGAGGCGCGCGCTCGAAGCCATCGGTGATGCGCGCGTCTTCAAGACGCCGTCGACATACAGGTTCTGGCCGGCGGGAACGTCGATGCGCCAATGCGCTCCGTCGCGCTTCATCGCCGGCGCCTCCGGCGATGCCGGCGCGAACGCCGCGGCGTCGAGGTGCGAAGGCTCGACCACCGGCGCGCCGCGCAACGGCACCAGGTACACCGTCTCGCGCTCGCCGTCGCGCTCGACAGGTCCGTGCACCAGCAAGTCGCCCTCGCCGGCCGGCGGTCGCACGATGACGACCTCGCGTCCGGGCATCGACAGGGTGATGCGGACGCCGTCGCCGAACAGCAGCGGCACCAGCGACGTCGGGATCTTCGGCTCAACGCTGCCATCGGCCTGCAGGCCGAACACGCCCTCCATCACCATCTGCAGATAGCCCGCGACCGACCACAGCTGGCGCGGCGAATTCACGACGGGCCCACTGAGCGCGCCGTCGTCCACGTGCACGGCCTGCGTGCGCAGCTCGTAGTTCTCCATGTTCGATCCCGCCAGCGCCGCGCCGCGCAGGATCGAACGGATCTCGTGATCGATGCGCGCGGCGTCATTCGTGGTACGCGCGGCACGCAGCGCGTAGGCACTGACGAAGGGCCAGATCGCGCGGTTGTGATAGATCGCGATGCCGGGCTGCTGCGGCCAGATGACCGGGCTGCCGGAGTCCAGCATCGGGTAGTTCGCCAGCGCGCGGCGTGCGCGATGCGGCGGCGCGATGCCGCTTTCGACCAGCAGCGACAGGCCGAGCAGGTCGTAGGCTTCGAACGGCACCGGATGCGCGGCGGTGCCGATGTAGCTCATGTACAGGCCGCGGTCTTCGCGCCAGAAGCGCCGCTCGATCTGCGCCGCCAGTGCTTTGGCCTGGCGCGCGTACTCGTCCGCGCGGGCGTCGCCGCGTTCGCGCGCCATGCGTTCGCCCAGTCGCAACGCTTCGTAATGCAGGACGTTGGTGGAGAGCGCGAAGGATTGCGCGAGGAACGCGACGTCGTTCGACGTCCAGCGCGGGTACGACTGCTCGCGCCAGTCGAGGAAGGACGTCTCGCCGCGGTACAGGCCCGTGTCCGCGTCGAACACGTATTGCCGATCCTGCGCCAGCGTGTCCGTCAACGCGGCCCACACTTCATCGCGGAAACGCCCGGCGTCCGCATCGGCGGCGGGGGCATCGAGCAGGCCGCGTGCGGCAAGGAACCAAACCACGCGATCGCTGCTGATCGGCCAGCTGCCGCCCGAGCCCGTGTCCTGCACCACGTAGGTGCCCTGCGGCGCACCGGCGCGCAGGTCGGACAGCTTGAAGCGCAGCGCGGCGCGCGTGCGTTCCGGGCGCAGGCGCGCCAGCGCCAGATCGGCGGCGAACGACAGGTCGCGCGTCCACACGTAGCGCCATTTCTCGCCCGTCTCGAAACACGGGCATGGAATCGGGCGGCCGTTGTCGTAGGCGTTGTCGCTGATCGATTCGACTTGCGCCTGCGTCAGTTCCTTCTGCGCCAGCGCGAACAGGCCGTCGAACAACGGGCTCGCGGTGCGGCTGCGAAGTGCTTGCGCTGGAATCCCGATGTCCTTCGCGTCGGCCGCGCCGGGATGCAGGCGCCAGCCATCGCCGTCGCTGCGCATGCGGGCCTGATGGCCCTGCCACGTGAGGCTGTCCCGCCATTCCACGTCGACCGAAGCCGCCTCGACGGCCGTCGCGACGCCCGCAAGCGCCAGCGCGATCGCGAGCGTGGCGCGTGGCATGCAGCGCATCGGCGCCGGACGGGTTCGATTCATGCAGCTTCCCCAGCTCAGTCGCGCCATGGTAGTGCGCGGGGCCGGCGGCGGCGCCGGCTGTATACGTATTCATCGCCGGCATCGGCCCGCGGCAATGTCCAGCGGCGGGGCCTCGTGGAATAGTGCACGCCATCGCGCGCCAGCAGGCGCGTGCATACGATCGATTCGGCACGGACGGCACGGCAGACACAGGGACGGCAGCGTCGGGGATGAAAGGGCAGATGGCGGAAGTCAGGAACGCGGAACAGACCCACTGGTGGCGCGGCGCGGTGATCTACCAGATCTACCCGCGCAGCTTCCTGGACACCAACGGCGACGGCGTGGGCGACCTGCCGGGCATCGAGGCGCGACTGGATTACGTCGCCAGCCTCGGCGTGGACGCGATCTGGATCTCGCCGTTCTTCAAGTCGCCCATGGCCGACTTCGGTTACGACATCGCCGATTACCGCGATGTCGATCCGTTGTTCGGCACGCTGGACGATTTCGACCGCCTGCTGGCGAAGGCGCACTCGCTCGGCATCCGCGTGATGATCGACCAGGTGCTCAGCCACACCTCGATCGAGCACGCGTGGTTCAAGGAAAGCCGCGAAAGCCGCGACAACGCCAAGGCCGACTGGTACGTGTGGGCAGACGCGAAGCCCGACGGCACGCCGCCCAACAACTGGATGTCGCTGTTCGGCGGCGTCGCATGGCAGTGGGAGCCGCGCCGCGGCCAGTACTTCCTGCACAACTTCCTGGCCTCGCAGCCGGACCTCAACTTCCACCACCCTGCGGTGCAGGCGGCCACGCTGGACAACGTGAAGTTCTGGCTGGACCGCGGTGTCGACGGCCTGCGCCTGGACGCGATCAACTTTTGCTTCCACGACACGCAGCTGCGCGACAACCCGGCCAAGCCGGCGGAACTGCGCACCGGTCGCGGGTTCAGCCCGGACAATCCGTATGCGTTCCAGTACCACTGGTACAACAACACGCAGCCGGAGAACGTGGCGTTCCTGGAGGAACTGCGCGCGTTGCTCGACCGCTATCCCGGCGCGACCACGCTGGGCGAGATCTCCTCGGAGGACTCGCTGGCGACCATGGCCGAGTACGTCAACGAACGCCGCCTGCACATGGGCTACAGCTTCGAGCTGCTGACGGACGACTCCAGCGCGGCCTACATCCGCGGCACGGTGGAGAACCTGGAAGCGAAGATGCGCGAAGGCTGGCCGTGCTGGGCCATCTCCAACCACGACGTGCAGCGCGCGGTGACGCGCTGGGGCGGCGATGCTGCGCTCGATGCGGACCTGGCCAGACAACTTGTCGCGCTGGTGTGCTCGCTGCGCGGTTCGGTGTGCCTGTACCAGGGCGAAGAACTGGGACTGACCGAGGCGGAGGTGCCGTTCGAGGCGTTGCAGGACCCGTACGGCATCACCTTCTGGCCGAACTTCAAGGGCCGCGACGGATGCCGCACGCCGATGCCGTGGAACGGCGATGCCAACGGCGGTTTCAGCGCTGTGCAGCCGTGGCTGCCGGTGCCGGCCGAACACGGCGCGCTCAGCGTTTCGGTGCAGGACGAGAACGCCGGTTCGGTGCTCAACGGTGTGCGCCACCTGCTGCGCTGGCGCAAATCGCAGCCGGCGCTGGTGACCGGCGAGATCGCCTTCCTCGACGCGGCCGAGCCGGTGCTCGCCTTCACGCGAGGCGCCGGCGAGGAGACGTTGCTGGTGGTGTTCAATCTGTCGGCGACGGCGCAGGCGTGGGACGTGCCCGCGGCGCTGCACGCGCTGGCGCCGATCGATGATCACGGTCTGCGCGCGGGCGAATTGCGCGATGGCACGTTGCAGCTGCCGCCTCGCGGCGTGTTTTACGCGCGGGTCGGCTGAGGTCCTCGTGCGAATCGCTCGCTACCGCTCCTGCCCCCTCCCCTGCTCGCAGGGAAGGGTTGGGGAGGGGTCGCGAAGCCGCACCGCGGCTAGCTCCGCGCTGACGCGCATGGCCGCCTCCGCCTTCGTCCTGATGCTCTCGATCGCCGACCTCCTCTCGCACGGCGCCAGCGCCATCGAGCCGTTGTCGCCGCAACCGCAACCCGGACAGGTGACGACCGAAGCACTCAAGCTCGAGGCCACCGCGTTCGCACCGGAAGGCATGCAGGCCACGGTCTTCCTGCCGCCGGGCTACCGCGCCGGAACGCAGCGCCACCCCGTGCTCTACCTCAACGACGGGCAGGACCGCGACGCCGTCCGCCTGCGCGAAACGCTGCAGCAGCTCATCGCCGGCGGCGAGATCCGCGCGCCGATCGTCGTCGCCATCGACATGCCGCGCGATCGCATGGGCGCCTACGGGCTCTCCGATCGTGAACGCGGCACCAGCCTGGTGGCGAAGACGAAATACGGCGGCGTGGGCACGCACGCACACGAATACTCCGAGTGGGTCGCGCACACGCTCGTGCCCGCGATCGATGCGCGTTACCGCACGCGCGCCACGCCCGATGGGCGCGCGATCCTGGGCTGGTCGCTGGGCGGGCTGAATGCGTTCAACCTGGGCTGGCAGTATCCGGAGGTGTTCGGGCGCGTGGGCGCGTTCTCGCCGTCGTTCTGGCCCGCCTCGGACACGACCGACGACGCCAGCATGCAGCGCACGCGCATGGCGCAGCACATGGTCGATACGAGCCCGCCACGCAACGGCGCGCGCTGGTTCTTCGCGGTCGGCACGGACGAGGAAACCCATGACCGCGACGGCGACGGCATCAACGACGCCATCGACGACACGCGCGACCTGCTCGACGGCTGGAACGCCGACGCCGGCGGCATGAAGGGTCTTCGCCAGCGCGACTACAGCACCAACGACGACTATGCCGCACGACCGACGCGCGCGGATGCCTCGCTCTATCTGCTGCCCGGCGGTCGACATGAACAGGCGAGCTGGGCTCGCATGCTGCCGGTGTTCCTGCGCTGGGCGTATGCCGTTCACGCGCCTGCGCTGGAAGCGACGGGTCGCGTGGACAGTTACCAGGACGTACCGTCCGCGCATGTTCCCGCGCGCAACGTCGATGTGTGGCTGCCGCCGTCGTATGCCACGCATCCCGGGCGCCGCTATCCCGTCCTGTACATGCACGACGGCCAGAATCTGTTCGACCCGTCGATGTCGTTCACCGGCATCGACTGGGACATCGACGGCACGATGACCGAACTGATCGACGCCCGTCGCGTGCGCGAGGCCATCGTCGTGGCGATTTCGAACACGCCGCTGCGCTCGAACGAGTACTGGCCCGCGAAAGCCGTGCCTGCAAGCGTGATTTCGCCGGAGCAGCGCGCGCAGCTGCTGTCCGATGGCTACCTGCGCTTCATCGTCGAGGAGCTCAAGCCTGCCATCGACGCAACGTATCGCACCCAACCCGCCCGCGACGACACGATGGTGATGGGCGCGAGCCTGGGCGGCCTGATCTCGGCCTATGCGATGAGCGAGTATCCGGACGTATTCGGCGCGGCGGGCGGTCTGTCGACGCACTGGCCGGCGAACGACGGCGCCCTGATCGACTACCTGGCCGCGCACCTGCCCGCGCGCGGCACGCACCGGTTCTACTTCGACCACGGCACGGCGACGCTGGACGCCGACTACGCGCCGTACCAACAGCGCATGGACCGCGTGCTGCGCGACGCCCGGTGGCGCAGCGGGCGCGATTTCATGAGCCGCGAGTTTCCCGGGGCCGAACACAACGAGCGCGCGTGGCGCGATCGGGCCGAGGTGCCGCTGCAGTTCCTGCTGGGACGCTGAAGACGTCGCAGCGCCAGGACCCGCGCATCGCGCGGGCGCTCGCCCGTGCGCGGGAAAACGCTTGCATGCCGCTTCGCGCCGTGATCGCGGGCGATGAATACGTATGCAAAGGAATTTGTGCAGGGATGGGTCCGTCTACCATCGCCGCTACGTCCCGGACCGGTTTTTTTTGCCGATTCGGGCGCGGGCCCCGACGAGCGCTGGCGCTTTGCCGCGACGGACGCGGGCCGACACACAAATAAAAGCCGGATCACTGGGAGGGGAGATGCAACTCAAGCGCAATCTGCTGAGCGTGGCGCTGGCGTCGGCAACGATGCTGATCGCCGTTGGCGCACAGGCTCAGGTCGCCACGCAGGCACCGGAATCGGAGCCGTCGGCGCAGAACGAAACCACCACGCTCGATTCCGTCGTCGTCACCGGCATCCGCGCCGGCATCGAGACGTCGATCGAAACCAAGCGCGAATCGACGTCGATCGTGGAGGCCATCTCGGCCGAAGACATCGGCAAGCTGCCGGACGTGAGCATCGCCGAGTCCATCGCGCGCCTGCCCGGCCTGTCGGCGCAGCGCGTGGGCGGTCGTGCGCAGGTCATCAGCGTGCGCGGCCTGTCGCCGGACTTCGCCACCACGCTGCTGAATGGCCGCGAGATGGTGTCCACCGGCGACAACCGCAGTGTCGAGTTCGACCAGTACCCGGCCGAGCTGATGAGCGGCGTGACCGTGTACAAGACGCCCGACGCGGGCCTGGTGGGCCAGGGCCTGTCCGGCACGATCGACATGCGCACCGTGCGTCCGCTGGATTACGCCGAGCCCGTGATCGCGGTGAGCGGCCGCCTGCAGCGCAACTCGCTGGGCGACGCCGCCAACGCCGACGACGACGGCAACCGCCTCAATGCCGCCTACATCGGCCAGTTCGCCGACCGCACCATCGGCTTCTCGATCGGCTACTCGCACACCGAGCTGCCGATCCAGGAAAACCAGGTCGGCCTGTACGAACCGTGGAGCCAGACCAACACCACCGATCGCCAGCGCAACGGCGTGCCGAACGGCGTGTACTTTTCCGACGGCATCAAGGCGCTGCGCCGCACCGGCGAGATCGAACGCGACGCGGTGATGGCGACGCTGCAGTACCGTCCGTCCAACGACTGGACCAGCACGCTGGACATGTTCCACACCAGCGCCGACCAGGAAGACACGGCCAACCAGTTCGAAGTGAACCTGTCGGGCTACAACGGCGGTTTCAACCCCGTGCCGATCATGGTGAACCCGCAGGTCAACGCCGACGGCACGTTCACCGGCGGCGTCGCGCAGAACGTCTATCCGCTCGTGCGCGGCATGTACCGCAAGCGCGAGGACAAGATCGACGCGTTCGGTTGGTCGAACGACTTCAACGTCGGTCTGACCCGTGTGAAGGCCGATATCGCCTGGTCGCGCGCCAAGCGCGACGAACTGCTGCTGGAGAACAACCTGCAGCAGATCCCGCGCCCGCAGCTGGATAACCTCGGCCTTGCGTACAACAGCAACGGCTTCTCCTGGATGGTGCCGCAGCGCGACTACTCCAATCCGGAATCGCTGTTCCTGACCAACACGATCTACGGCTCCGGCTACGGCAAGGTGCCCAGCGTCGAGGACGAACTGAAGTCCTACACGCTGGCGGCCGCGTTGCCGGTGCCGCAGTCGATGGACTGGATGTCCAGCATCGACGTGGGCCTGAACTACGCCGACCGCGAAAAGCACAAGACGCAGCCGGAAGGCAACATCAACCTCGGCCCGCAGGGCGACATCGCGATCGCGCGTGACCTGCAGTACGGGCTGGTGGACCTGGGCTTCGCCGGCATCGGCCACATCCCGTCGTGGAACGTGCCGGCGGCGGTTGCGCGTTACATGACGTTCGAGCCGGTCGACAACCTGTCGTACCTGATCCCGAAGGCGTGGACGGTGGACGAGAAGCTCACCACCGGCTTCGTGAAGGCCAACATCGACACCGAATGGGGCAACGTCGGCGTGCGCGGCAATGTCGGCGTGCAGATCCAGCATGCGGACCAGTCGTCGCAGGCGAACTTCTGGGATTCCACCCAGCCGGCGGGCAGCGAAGTTCAGCCCTACGAGAACGGCAAGACCTACACCGACTACCTGCCGAGCATGAACCTGGCGTTCCTGTTCGCGCACGACCAGACGCTGCGTCTGGCGCTGGCACGGCAGGTCGCGCGTCCGCGCGTTGACCAGCTGCGCGCATCGCTGGAGTTCGGCGTGGACACCGCAACGGGCAAGCCCGGCGCGAGCGGCGGCAATCCGGAACTGGATCCGTGGCGTGCGAACGCATTCGACATCTCGTACGAGAAGTACTTCGGCACCAAGGCCTACGTGGCTGCCGCGTACTTCTACAAGGACCTGCGCAGCTACATCTACACGCAGACCAACGACAACTTCGACTTCTCGGCGTTCGTCGCCGACTACGTGCCCGGTCCGAACGAGCCGCCGACCCAGACCACCGGCAACTTCACCGCGCCGTACAACGGCGAGGGCGGCAAGCTGCAGGGCATCGAGTTGAGCGCGTCGTTGCCGCTGGACATGCTGTGGGCGCCGCTGGAAGGCTTCGGCATCCAGGCCAGCGCGAGCTTCACCGACAGCGACATCAAGATCCTGGATCCGGAAAGCGCGTCGAGCGTGGGCAGCGATCCGATCAGCCTGCCGGGCCTGTCGGACGAGGTCTACAACTTCACCGCGTACTACGAGCGCAGCGGTTTCGAAGCGCGCGTGAGCCAGCGCAAGCGTTCGGACTTCATCGGCGAGATCGGCAACTTCGACGGCAACCGCACGCTGCGCTACGTGGTGGGCGAGGACCAGATCGACGCGCAGGTGAGCTATGCCTTCGGTGAAAGCAGCTCGCTGGCGGGGCTGACGCTGACGCTCGAGGCCAGCAACCTGACGAACTCGCCGTACCAGACCTACGCCGGCACGAAGGATCGTCCGCTGGAGTACATCGAGTGGGGTCGCACCTACCTGGTGGGCGCAAGCTACAAGTTCTGACCGCTCCCTCCCGCGGCCATTGAAGCCCCTGCCGGTGCGAACCGGCGGGGGTTTTGTTTTTTGGGGCGCGCGGTGGCAGCGATCGCACACGGACAACGTTCCAATGCCGTGCGAAGGGCGGGATTCAGGCTGTCACGCTGTCCAACACATCACGTCATCCCGACGAAGGCCGGGATCCAGGTTGTCACGCCGCCCGCCACCTCACGTCATTCCAGCAAAACCTGGAATCCATCGTGCTGTTGATAGCCAACGGCGAAAGCGTGGAACGTCCCTGGAGAGTGCCGCCGCGCGGCGGCCCAAAAGCCCCGCTTTCGCGGGAATGACGGTGGGGTGGTTCACCACAGAGGGAGTTCCCGGATGCTGCGTGCCTGGATCCCGGCCTTCGCCGGGATGACGGTGGATTTGCTGTGGCTACGGTGGATTTGCTGTTGCTGCTGATATTGCTGTTGCTCTTGCTCTTGCTCTTGCTCTTGCTGTTGCTGTTGCTGTTGCTGTTGCTGTCGAACAGCCTTTCAGGTCCCTAGCCCCGAAGGGCGCCGCACATGGATGTGCGGCGGTGAGCGCTGAGCCATGGATGGCGAATCGCGAACGCGCCCTTGCTCCGTCCGGTCGTGGGATTGGGGTGTCAAGGAAGGCCCTTTCTTTTGGTTACTTTTCTTTGGGCAAGCAAAGAAAAGTGACCCGAGCGGCGTAGCCGATCGGAAGCTTTGTTGTTGCTCCTTCTTTGAGAAAGCCTGAGAAAGCCAAATCAAAATGGATTCCAGCTTTCGCTGGAATGACGGTGACAAGGTTTGCCGCTATCGGAGTGCCCACGTACTGCGGGCCTGGATCCCGGCCTTCGCCGGGATGACGGTGAAGTGGGTCGCCGCACGGGGAGTGCCCACGCCCTGCGGGCCTGGATCCCGACCTTCGCCGGGATGACGGTGACGCGGGTCGCCGCACGGGGAGTGCCCACGCCCTGCGGGCCTGGGTCCCGGCCTTCGCCGGGATGACGGGATCGGAAGGTGACGATGACGATGACGATGACGTTGTCGTCGTCCCCTCGCGGCTTTCGCCGGAACGAGGCGCAGGAGCGTCAGAGCCCCAACCACCCCGCCACGACCGCCCTCGCCTCATCGACACCCTGCTTCGACTCACCCGAGAACGTCTGCACGCTCACCGTATCGCCGAACGCACTGAACAACTCCTTCTTCACCGCCAACAGCGCCTGCGACTGCTGCCCGCGACCGAACTTGTCCGCCTTCGTCAGCAACGCATGCGCCGGAAGCCCGCGGCTGACCGCATAACCGAGCATCTGCCGGTCGTAGTCCTTCAGCGGATGGCGGATGTCCATCACCACCACCAGGCCCTTCAGCGACTCGCGCGTGCGGAAGTACTGGTCGATGAAAGCCTGCCAGTGCGCCTGCAGGTCCTGCGGCACCTTGGCGTAACCGTAGCCCGGCAGGTCGACCAGGAAGCGCGGCTGCGCCTCCATCCCGGTCGGGGTCATGTCGAAATAGACCAGCTGCTGGGTGCGCCCGGGCGTCTTGGACACGCGCGCCAACGCGTTCTGCTGGCACAGCGCGTTGAGCGCGCTGGACTTGCCGGCGTTGGAGCGGCCGGCGAAGGCGACCTCGAAGCCGCCCTCGGGCGGAAGCTGCTTGTGGTTGTGCGCCGAGAGCAGATAGCGGGCGCGAACGAAGGGATTGGCCATGCCACTAGGATCGCACGGGTGCATGCGCGAACGCGGCAGGAAACGCACGAGGCACCCCGTCGACAGGCCGCGATCGCTGCGAATTGCCCACCGGGGCGGCTTTTGGCACGTCGTCCGCGTTGACCGGCCCGGGAGCGGCGACGATAATTCCGCGGTTCCGGCGACCGTTCCGCGGTTCGCCTCATCAGTGTTTCGGAGCCCAGCTACATGAGCCAAGCCCGCGTCCTCGGCATTGTCGGCATCGTCGCATTTGCGGCCGCCGCCGTTGCCTATGCCCAGACCACCGTCAATCCGGTCCCGAACAACGCGCCGGTCCAGCAGGCACCGCTGAACACCGCGCCGGAGAAGACCGTGTGGGGCGACGCCAAGGCCGGCGCCACCAAGGCGGGCACCTGCGCCGCGTGCCACGGCCTGGACGGCAACCCGACCGATCCGCAGTACCCGCGCCTGGCCGGCCAGAGCGAGCGCTTCATCGCGCACCAGATCGCCCTGTTCAAGACCGGCGAGCGCAACACGGGCATGGCCGCGGTGATGAAGCCCTTCGCCGATGCCCTGTCGGCCCAGGACGCGCGCGACATCGGCGCCTACTTCGCGACCCAGAAGGCGGGCGCGGGCGTGGCCGACGACACCGTCATCGCCACCGGCCCCAACGCCGGCAAGAAGTTCTTCGAAGTCGGCCAGCAGCTGTTCCGCTCGGGCGACAAGGCCCGCGGCATCCCGGCGTGCATGGCGTGCCACGGCCCGGACGGCGCCGGCAACCCCGGTCCGGCCTACCCGCACATCGCCGGCCAGCAGGCCGCCTACACCCAGCGCCGCCTGGAGGAGTACCGCGCCGGTACCACCGTCCAGCGCGATGCCCACCTGTTCAACGTGATGGCCGGCGTCGCCAAGCAGCTCACCGACGAGGAAATCGGTTCGCTGTCGAGCTACCTGCAGGGCCTGCACCCGAGCCGCGACGACGTCGCCGCCGCCGGTACCCCGGCCGTCGTTGCGCCGGCCGCCGCCCCGGCGCCTGCCGCTCCGGCGGAGAAGCCGGCCGAGCCGGCCGCCGCGCCGGCCACGGGTTCCTGACCTTCCGGAACTTCCGCCGGTGACCTCGGTCAGAGGCGGTACTCCTTCGTTGTCTGGTTGCGCCGGCCGTGATTCCACGGCCGGCGTTTTACTTTCCGGCCCACCTTCGCGAGAACGCCGATGACCCGCCGCCCCGTGCTCCGTTCGCTCCTGCTGCTCGCCCTGCTCCCGTTTGCCGCGCTGGCGGCCGGAGCGCCCCAGCCCGCACCGGTGGAAGGCACGGACTACGAGGTCATCGAAGGCGGGGCGCCGTTCGCGCCGGTCAAGGGCAAGGTCGAGGTGGTGGAAGTCTTCGGCTACACCTGCCCGCATTGCGCGCACTTCCAGCCCGAGGTTTCGGCCTGGGCGCGCAAGAACGCCAAGACGGTGAGCTTCGTGCCGCTGGCGGCGCCGTTCGGCGGCTACTGGCAGCCCTACGCCAAGGCGTACTACGCGGCTCAGGCGCTCGGCGTGGTGGAGAAGACCCACGACGCGATGTTCCTGGCCCTGCACACCGACGGCAGCCTGCCGATCCGCAATGCGACGGAGAGCGAGATCGCGACCTTCTACGCCAGGTACGGCATCGATCCGGCCAAGTTCGCCGCCGCTTACGACGGCGCCGACGCCGCACAGCGCCTGCAGAAGGCCGACCAGTTCATCCGCCGCAGCGGCGTGGAAGGCACGCCGACGCTGGTGATCAACGGCAAGTACCGCGTGACCGCCCGCAACTTCGACGACACGCTGCGCATCGCCGATGCGTTGATTGCGCGTGAACGCGACGGCAAAACGCGCTGAGCCGTGTGTCACCGGCCCTGCGCGGCCGGTATCCTTGCCATCAACCCCGCGCCGGCGTGCCCCTGGGTGCGCCGGCGCTTCGCTTCCAGCCTTTGCGGAGACTGTCTGCATGAAATCGCGCCTGCCTCATCTCGCGGTGGTCCTGACCGGACTGCTGGCCCTGTCCGCCTGCTCGAAGCAGGCTCCGGCTCCGGCCGAAACGGCCGCCCCGGCGACACCGACCGCCGCGCCGGCTGCGCCCGCCACCGCAACCGCTCCGGCCGCAGCTCCGGCTGAAGCCGCCGCCACGCCGGCCGCCGCACCCGCCGCCGCCGCGACGCCGCCGGAAGGCCCGGCGCCGGTGCCGGGCACCGACTTCATCGAGATCGCGGGCGGCCAGCCGTACGAGCCCACGGGCGGCAAGATCGAAGTGGTCGAAGTCTTCGGCTACACCTGCCCGCACTGCGCGCACTTCGAGCCGCTGGTGGAGTCGTGGAAGGCCAAGCAGCCGTCCGATGTGAAGTTCATCGCGCTGGCCGCGCCGTTCGGCGGCTACTGGGAGCCCTACGCGAAGGCGTTCTACACGGCGCAGACGCTGGGCGTGCTGGACAAGTCGCACCAGGCGATGTTCAACGCGATCCACGTCGACCGCTCCCTGCCGGTGCAGCCGCTGCCGACCGACGAGCAGATCGGCGAGTTCTACGCCAAGTACGGCGTGGACGCCAAGCAGTTCGCCAGCACGATGGAAAGCTTCGCCATCAACGCGAAGATGAAGCGCGCCGGCCAGTTCATCGCCCGCAGCGAAGTGGACTCCACGCCGTCGATCGTGGTCAATGGCAAGTACAAGGTCGTCGGCAAGAACTTCGAAGACACCCTGCGCATCACCGAGCACCTGGTCGCGCAGGAGCGCGCGAAGGCCGCCGGCGGTGCGCCGGCCGCTGGCGGCCAGTAACCGCCGCACACGCGTCATCGGAATGGACACCCGCCGGCTCCGCCTGCTCAGCGCGAACATCCAGGCGGGGTCCAGCACGCGCGGCTATCACGACTATGTCGCGCGCAGCTGGTCGCACGTGCTGCCTGCGGGCAACAAGCGCAACAGCCTGGACGCGATCGCGCAGCTGGCCGGCGAGCACGACATCGTCGGCCTCAACGAAAGCGATCCGGGCAGCCTGCGGTCGGGTTTCACCAACCAGACGCATTACCTCGCCCAGCGCGCCGGCTTCGATTACTGGAGCCACCAGCCAAACCGGCGCGTCGGCGGCGTCGCCTCCAGCGCGAACGGCCTGCTGAGCCGGCTGGAGCCGCGCGAAGTGATCGACCATGCCCTGCCCGGCCGCATCGCCGGGCGCGGCGTATTGCTGGCGCGCTATGGCGAAGGCGACAAGGCGCTGCTGATCGCGGTGGCGCATCTCTCGCTCGGCGCGAACTCCCGCGCCGCGCAGCTGGGCTTCATCGCCGAGCTGCTGCACGACCATCCCAATGCCGTGTTGATGGGCGACTTCAACTGCTCCATCGACCGTCCCGAAATGCGCGCCCTGTTCCGCAACACGCGCCTGCAGCCGCCGGACGGGGAAGTGTTCACGTTCCCGAGCTGGCGCCCGCAGCGTGCGATCGACCACATCCTCGTCGGCGACGGGTTGAAGGTCTCCAATGCGCGCGCACGGCCGGCGGCGTCATCGGACCATCTGGCGCTGTCGATCGACCTGCACGTGCCGGACAGCGCGTTGCGGTGATTGCGCGCGATGCGCGCCTTTGGGCGCGGCTTGCATCGGTATCGACGGACCGTCTCATCCATTCGCCTAACCCCGCCCCAAACAAAACGGCCGGTGGCGAACCACCGGCCGTCGTGTTTTCAGTGCTGCGATCAGGCGATCAGAAGCGATAGTCCGCGCTGACGTACCAGAACGCACCCGGCAGGTCGTACGTACCCGCGTCGTAGCCGTTGAGCGAGCAGGTCAGGCACACCGGCGGCTCCTTGCCGAAGACGTTGTTCACGCCGACGGTGAGCTTGAGCTTGTCGACCATCGCGTTGTTCCAGTTGAACTGCAGGTCGTGGTACGTGGTGGAACCGAGCTTGTTGAACTCCGGCTCCGGATTGCCCATGCAGCCCGGGGCCTGCGACACCGGCACGTTCGAGCACAGCTCGTCGACGGAGGCGATGTAGCGCACCGTCCAGCCCACGTTGAAGTCGCCCAGCGTCCAGCCGGTCTGCAGGTTGGTCTGCCATTCCGGGATCGCGCTGTCGTTCACTTCGATGCCCACTTCGCGCTGCGACTTGTTGCCGTCGACGTCGACGGCCTCGTAGTCGTTGACGTAGGTGGACTGCAGCGACGCGCTCAGACGGCCCCAGCTGAAATCCGAAGTCGACCAGTTGACCTTGAAGTCGACGCCGTCGGTTTCGATGCGGCCCAGGTTGTCGAGGAAGTTCTCCGGCGGATTGAGGTTGCCACCGGCGCCGCGGGTGAACGGCGTGCAGTTGACCGAGTTGACGCCGCCTTCGCGCAGGCAGGTTTCGAGCAGGGCCTGGATGTCACGGGCCTGGATCGCGTCGTCGATCTTGTGGTGGTAGTAGCTCACTTCGAAGTCCAGGCGCTGCGACCAGTCCAGCCCGCTCGCCCAGCTCGGCGCGTACACCACGCCGAAGGTGTAGCTGTCGGACTCTTCCGGCTGCAGATCCGGATTACCACCGGTGAAGGTGGTGATCTGCGTGTTGGCCTGTTCGAAGTTCGGCGGCGCACCCTGCGCCGCGCAGCCCGCCGCGAAGGACGGATCCGCCGGGCCCGGGCTGCCGGTCGAACCGCAGGGATCGACCAGCGTGGCGCCGAACTGCGTCAGGCCGTACAGCTCGCCCAGGTTCGGCGCGCGGAAACCCTGCGAGTACGTACCGCGGACCACGATGTCTTCGATCGGCTGCCAGCGGAAGCCCGCCTTGCCGGTGGTGGTGCTGCCGAAGGTCGAGTAGTCGGAGTAGCGGATGGCCGCCTGCAGGTCCAGGGTCGACAGCACCGGGAACTGGAACTCGGCATACAGCTCGTCCACGTCGTACGACGAGGACACCGGCGCGGCGAACGAGTCCTGCGATTCGCCGCTCTGGCGCAGCGGATCGGGGTTGAACTTGCCGCGGTAACGGCGGTGTTCCGCGCCCGCCGCGAAGCCCGCGGTGCGATCGCCGATGTTGAACAGGTCGCCGGTGACGTTGGCCGAGTACAGATCCAGGATCTGCTCGGAGGAGTCGATCTGGCGCGTGCGGATGTAGTCGATCATCGCCTGCGTCATCGGACGGCCCTGGCCGCCGAAGATGTCCAGCGGGACGCAACCCGGCACCTGCGCGCAGATCGCCGGATCACCCAGCGCCAGCTTCATCTTGGCGACGTTGTAGCCGTTGAGGAATTCCTGCGTCGCCTTGTTGTCGGCGTGCGCATAGTTGAAATCCCAACCGTAGCTGCGCGTGCCCAGCTGGAACGTGCCGTCCAGGCCGACGTTGAAGTACAGCGTGTCGACGTCCTGGTTGAAGATGCGCGGACCGACTTCGACCGGGCGACGCGTCGCGACGAGGAAGTTGGAGTTCGCATCCAGCGTCAGGCCGAACGGGTTGTACGGGTTGTTGGCGTGGATGCTGATGGTGTCGGCGATGCCGCCGGTGCCCGCACCCGGACCGACGAAGATCGGCTCCGGTGCCGCCTGGTTGGTCGAGGTACGGTTGTTGTACAGGCCCTTGACGTGCAACCGGGTGTTCTCGGTGACGTCGTAGTACACGCTGGCGAAGATCGACTTGCGCTTCTGCGGCGTCAGCAGCAGGTTGTACGGCGCGAAGTTGAAGCGGTCGGCGCCGCCGAAGCTGTGGTACGTGCCGCCGTTGGGATTGCCGGGCACGAACGTCGGCGTGGTGGTGCCGTTGTTGAGCGTGACGTCGTACCAGTTCTCGGTGTCGGCATCGCAACCGCCGGCTGCGGTGGTCGCGCGGGACGGATCGCAGAAGAAGAAACGGCCCTGCGGAATGCCCGAGCTGCCGCCGCGCACGCCGGTGCCCGGCGTCGGGAAGGACGACTGCTCCCACGAACCGGAGCTGATCTCTTCCTGTTCGAAATAGCTGGCCGTGAACACCGCCGACCAACGATCGCCGCTGCCGCCGAGGGTCAGGTTGGCTTCGGTAGTTTCGCCGCCGTCTTCGTACTCGCCGTAGTAGGCGTGCACTTCGGCGCCGTCGAAATTGCGGCGGGTGATGATGTTGACCACGCCGGCGATGGCGTCGGAGCCGTAGATCGCGGACGCGCCGTCTTCCAGCACTTCCACGCGCTCCACGATGGCCAGCGGAATGGTGTTGAGGTCGGCGCTGCCGCTCACGCCCGAGGCGGAGGACTCGTTGACCCAACGCACGCCGTCCACCAGGACCAGGGTGCGCTGCGAACCGAGGTTGCGCAGATCGACCTGCGCGGAACCGGCGCCGATGCCGCCGCCGTCCGGCGGATAGCCGAAGTTGCCGGAGGAATTGAACTTGGCGTTGAGCGCCTTGCCGCTGGAGGTCAGCTGCTGGAGCAGGTCGCCGACCGTCTGCAGGCCGGTCTGGTCGATCTTGGCCTTGTCCAGCACGAACACCGGCTGCGCGGTGACCGCGTTGGTCTGGCGGATGCGGCTGCCCGTCACGGTGACCGTGTCGAGCGTGGTGGCCGAGCCCGTGGTGGCGGGCGGCGTGGTCTCCTGCGCGGCGGCCAGGCCGGGCAGGGTCAGCAACAGCGACAACTGGATGGCTCTCGTCAGCGATTGACGACGCATGGCTTTCATCGACTCTCTCTCCCTCGAAATAACGAATGAACAGCGCTTTCGCCGTCTCCCCTGCCCGGACGGCTCCGTAGGTTGTAAACAATTCGTGAAGCGGCCACAAGCGGCAAAGAGTAAGACGCACTTTCGGCACACTTCCCCGAAGATCCCTCGCTTGCCCCGGCCCGAGCTTAGGTCGGTGTCCGCCGGCAAAGCGGGACCCGGGCGCTGCTTCGAGAAAGATTCCCGCCCGGCGCTGACCACGGGCCCATGGAAATCAACGACTTGGGGCTTCGCGCCCTTCGCTCAGGTTCACCTTGCGATGGGCCGGCCCGGGGGTGCCTGGCCCGGGCGAACGCGCCCACCCCTCCCGCAACCGGGGGGGACTTTCACTCATGTTTCACGACC
The DNA here is from genome assembly GCF_038446665.1 of Lysobacter sp. FW306-1B-D06B. NCBI lineage: Bacteria > Pseudomonadati > Pseudomonadota > Gammaproteobacteria > Lysobacterales > Lysobacteraceae > Lysobacter > Lysobacter sp. FW306-1B-D06B. Next base: position 343,256 of record NZ_CP151802.1, read on the forward strand.
AGACTCGCATTTACCCCTTACCGTTCAAGGAGATCTGTCATGTCACGGCTCGGACTTTCGGTTCTCACCATCGCCGTCCTCGGACTGGTCGCCTGCAATCGCACCCCGGCGCCCGAGGCGACCGTGACCACTCCCGCTTCCACTCCCGCCACGGCGTCCACACGGGCCTACACGGACCAGGACATCAGCGACGCGTACATCTACCTGCTCTCGCGCCTGCTCGTGCTGAGGCAGCAACAGCTCGACTTCAAGGAAGGCTTCAGGTGGAACGAGCTGCGGCACCGCAAGCCGGGCGGCGTGGACTGGCCGAACCCGAATCTCGACGTCGCGTATTCCGAAGCCTGGGTCGCGGTGGACGAGAACAGCTGCACGATCGTCACCCTGCCGAAGATCACCGGCCGCTACTACACCGTGCAGTTCCTCAACGGCTGGGGCGAGACGCTGGCGAACATCAACGAGCGCACGCAGCCCAAGGGCGCGGGTGAGTACGCGGTGTGCCTGAAGGGCGCGAACGTGCAGCTGCCCGCCAACGTCACGCGCATCGACCTGCCGGTGAAGTACTCACGCGTGCTGGCGCGCATCGAACTCGGCAAGGACTGGGATGAAGCGGTCGCGCTGCAACACAAGATCACGTTCCGGGCGACCGGTTCGCCGACGCCGCCGACGCTTCCCGCCGTTCCGGATTTCGCCATCGCCAAACCACCGGGCGTGGAAGCCTTCGAGCTCGCACCGGCCGTGCTGGACAGCGAAGCCGACCTCAATCCCGGCATGGACGCGGTGCGCGCGAAGGTGCTCGCGATCGCGCAGGGCGTGAAGGATCCGCAGGAACGCGCGCGCGTGGACCAGGTGATTCGCGACAAGGCGCTGCCCGACTTCTTCAAGGCATCGAAGATCCTCGGCCACGGCACCGTGCGCAACCAGTGGGTGCGCCCGTCCACGGTGGGCGTGTACCACGACGACTGGCTCACCCGCAGCCTGGTGAACCAGGGCGGCATCTGGGCCAACACGATGGACGAGGTCGTCTATTACAAGGGCGGCGTCGACGCCGACGGCGCGAACTTCAACGGCGACCACGTGTACACCATCACCTTCCCCAAGGACGCGTTGCCGCCGAGCTTCGCGAACTATTTCTGGTCCGTGATCGCGGTGGACGGAACGAGCTTCCGCGTGCTGCCCAATCCGCAGAACCGCTTCCTGCTCAACAAGCAGTCGAAGCTGGAGTACGGCAAGGATGGTTCGCTGACGCTGTACTTCGCCGCCGAGAAGCCCGCCGATGCACCGGAAGGCAACTGGCTGCCGACGCCGCGCGGGCAGGACTACCGCCTCACGTTCCGCTTCTACGGACCGAAGGGCGGCGTCGCCGATGGCACGTACTTCCCGCCGCCGGTGATCAAGCGTTCCTGATCGCCTCATGAGGCCGGCGGTGAAGGTCGCCGCCGTCCGAGCTTCTATGCCTGTTCCAGCATGGCCGCCGCCTCATGGATGCGATGAGGCGGCCGATCGTGCGGCTGCGTCGCCGGTGCATCCGCGGCGGCGGCGCGATGTTGGCTTCCGCGCGTCCTGACGTTCAGATCGAATTCCGAGCGTTTCGCGCCGATGACTTCTCCGGTGCGGCTGGCGGTCAGGATCAGCAGTGCAAGGCGCTCAATGCAAGCGTGCGCTGCACTCTCAACGCCCTCATGAAGTGCGGCGCGTCCGCAGATGCCGGCGACTTCCATATGGACCGGGAGGCATCGATGACATGTCCCGTGCGCGAGCACGACACCAGCCAGGTCATCCCGCGTGTTACTAATAACAACATGCGCCCAACACCGGCTTTCAACGGTAGGGGCCGCGTGCGGCGCACAAACCGTGGCGATATTGAGCTAGAGCGCGGATGCGCAGGGCAGGCCGAAGATTTCGTCGCCGTATTGCCGCCGCAAACAACGCAGACGGGCCCATGTCGCTTTGTGAACACCGTGAGTCCAAGGCGCCACGCCACGCCACGGCTCGCCCGCTCCGGGGTGACTCGGAAACGACAAACGGCAGGGGATGCCTGCCGTTGTCTGATCGCCAGCTGCGAGCGGGCGACCTACTTGTAGTCCATCGTAAAGACCGCGATTCCCTGCACCTTGCCCGGCGTGATGGTGCCGGTGCGCACATAGCGGGCCTTGAACGGAATATCGACCGTCGAGTTGCCCGGCAGCACGTCCTGAACCTTGAACTTGTTGGTCACCGGATTGAAGCCGATCGCCGAGCCATTGCGCACGATCTGGATGGCGATGCCTGTCGCGGTGGATGCGGATGTCAGAGAAAGCGCCGTACTCACGTTACCCGGCGTGGTCTGGTCGGTGAGCGACATGTTTACCTCGGTCTTGGTGCCGGCGTCTCCGCCAGAGCAGGCAAGATTGACCTGGAAATCCTTTTCCTTCGCGGTCGAACTGATGCTCGGGAAATTGGAAGTCTCCGCGTTGTCCAGCTTGACCACTACATTCTGCGTGGACACCTCACAGGTCGGATTCTTCGGGGTTATGACGAAGCTCCCGTTCCAGACATAGTCTTCATACTCGGCAGGAGCTCCCACTCCCCCGACCTGATGCACATTCCATTGGGCAAATTTTCCAGTCAAAGTACCGCCCTGTGAAATGGGGCCGGTTTTGATGAGAGTGACCGTCACCTGGTGAGCCCCAACACCCTGGCCCCAACCGTACGTGTAAGTTGTTGGCCAGAGGGCGTTGGTGACCGAGCCTGCAGTAAATCGCACTGTATACCCGATTCCCGGTATCCCAGAATCGTAGATATTGCTGCCTCGGTACGGCTGGGAGCCCACGAAATCGATCGTTGCCGGGCTCGGCCAGGCACCGGTGCAAGCTCCACCGGCGCTGGCACCTACATCGACCGTTCCCGACCACAGGTCGCGGCCCACAGCTACTGAGGGATCGATTTGGGCTGGTGCTGGAGGCGTTAGATATGAGACCTGGGGGGTGCTGCATATAAAAGCCGCTTCGGCGTCGGGTGCATAGCCATGAAGCACCACGGCACCGACCACCAAGAGGAGAGTCTGAAAGAGTTTGTTCATGGGTTTTCTCAAAGTGGTGTGGCGCGTGCCCGCTGGCGACAGATGGATCCCAGAATTGCTTCGATCAGTGACACGTCGCGTCCACGTACTTGATGACGGTGTAAGTCTTGTCCTTGTCGCATGCCGGAAACGAGGAGCAGACCAGGCATGGCTGGTCGGTGGATGTATCTAGGGACGCATCGTCGAGGCGCCCCCGATTTAGCGACGGTGCTACTCATCGCGCACTACACGCGATGACCGCAGGGGATCCCTGCGGTCGTCGGCAAGGCGCACGAAGGCGTGGCCTTCCTGCCCGGGAAACTCTGCCGTTGTCGTTTCGCCGGTTCACCGCAAGCGACTTAGTGGTACGTGAAAACGAACGTGGCCATCGCGTTTGCAACGCCCGGCGTGACCGGTCCGGTCTGGACGTAACGAGCCGCCATCGGGAACGAGTACGAGCCATTCTGGATGGTGCCCAGCGCGATGCTGTTGGGTTTGTCCAATCCATTGGTGGGCGCCGTACCGAACGTGACAGGCGTGCCACCCTTCAACAGCTGCACCTTGACGCCGGTGGCGGTGGATGCGGAAGTGAGCGTCAGCCTGTCCGTCGTGTTCGTCGTATTCGTTGCGTCAGTGAACGTGACGGACATCTGCTGCGTTTTGTTGGCGGGGACACCACCGGAACACCCTACGTCCATCGTGAAGGGCACCGCATTCGAGTACCCGTCGTCCGTAATCGAGCTGGCCTCGATCCGGCCCATATTCACCACTTTGTCCGCTACGGTCGGCGCGCAAGTAGGCACACTCGGGGTAACGTGAACTTCGCCGCTCCAGACTAGGCTGAGAAATTGTGATCCCCCTGGGATGCTGAAGTAACCTGCAAACTCACCACTCATGGATCCCGATGAAATCGGTCCAGTCTTGACCAGCTCGACCGTGATCATGCACCCCGGCGACAACTGCGTCCCGCCACTCATAAGGGTCGCAGGCCACCACCCTAGGGGGGCGCAAATGGGATGTTTGATAGCAAGGCCCACGCCGGGGATGCTGCTTGGGTACACCGGACGACCTTTCAGCATGATGGGCGCCGGTGCCGTCGTCCCGCGACTTACGTCCCCAGCTTTCCCCGGAAAAAAAAAACGCGTAGCTGTTGGATTAGTACTATTCTCGACGGCGGCCTGAGGCTGTTGAGTGGATGCGAAGGTGTCACCCTCGTCGATCGCGTCTGGATCAAATTGACCGGAATCGAACGCCGGGAACCTGATTCTATACATCTGTCCGTCCGTGCTCATCGGGAACGTGCAGTCACCAGCCGCCTTGGCATGCTGTGGGACCCACAGCGCCATCGCGAGGCCGAGGGTGGCGATCATCTTGAACATGGTGACACTCCGGGTACCGGCTTGAGCCGGCACCACGATTGGGTTGTACTCGATGGCTGCGGTGGATGCGTCAGCGCGCATGGCACACGCCGTTGCTGATCTGGGCGATGCCGTTGGCGCTCTTCGTGGCGGCCGATGCGTTCCAGTCGATCGTGCACTGGCCGTTGCCGTTCCACATCACCGACAGCGCAACGCTGTTCTCGTCTGGCAGTCGAACGAATGCCTGACCGCCCTGACCCACGTAGCCGACCACGTTGCCGGCGCTGTCGCGCACCTCGGCTCCGAACGGAAGCGGGTTGCCGTTATCCTGCTGCGCCTGGATGAGGTAGGTGGCACCGCTGGTCGTCTCGAACGTGATCGGCACCACGGCGCCGGCACGCGGCGCGACTTCGTAGCGGGACTCGCCGAGTTCCACGTCCATCGACATGCCAGCGGGATCCAGGGACACGTCGTTCATGCGGTACGGCATCAGGCTGTTCACGATGCCGTAGCCACGACCGTCGATCTTGCTGATGCCGTCGTTGAGACGCGCGCCCTTTGCACCCTTCGCCTGGACAACGCCGATGGTGTCGCCCAGGGACTGCGCCAGCGTGATACCGCCACGGTGGATGACGAGGCCGCCGGACGCGTTGACCGAGGCCGAGTTGTAGCCGCTGCCCTGGGTGTAGGACGCGCCCAGGATGTTGTACGGCGTGCGCCAGCCGACATTCGCACCGACGCTGTCGGTGTTGTTGTCGTTGAAGTTGCCGTTGACACCGTAGTTGAACTGGCTGCGATCGCCCGCCGACCCGCTGACCCGGGCCTGCACGCCGTTGCCATCGCGTCCATGGGAGCCCGCCACGCTCAACATGGGCGTGTGGCTCGTGCGGCCGCTGCCGCCCAGCGGCACGGACAGCGTGAAGTAGTAGCTGTTGTCGTAGTCGCCACCGGCCACGCGCGCCCGGTTGGCAGACACGCCATAGGTGAGGTTGCGGTAGCGGTTGTTCCAGCCGAGCTGGTAGCTGGTGTCGACCGAACGATCGGCGTCCCAGTAATCGTTGCGCGAACCGGAGACGTACAACGAACCGGCGCGGTCGCCCAAGCGCTGGCTGAGCATGATGTCGAACTTGCTGCGCTGGCGGCCGGCGCCTTCCATCACGCCACCGGCCAGTGCCCCCGTGCGCACGTCATCGTCGAGGCGCACTGCGTCGCCCAAGCTAAGGAAGCCCTCGGTCGAGTAGCGGTATGCCGCCAGGGTGAAGTTGGTGCTGGTGGAGGGAACGGCCTTGCTGTACGTGACGCGGGCGCTGTAGCCGCTCTGGTCGCCGCCGTTGCCGCTGAAGCGGGTGCGCGCACCGGTGATGTCGGCCGCGAAGGCACCGACGGGGGTGCTGACCGCGGCACCGATCAAGGCGGCGCGGTACAGGTCGTTGCCGGCCGCCTGGACACCGGCGTACGCCGTCAGCGCGTTGTTGATGCCACGCTGGTAGGTGCCCTCGACGAAGATCGGCGCATCTTTGACCAGCCCTTGGTCACGCACTTCGCCCGCCGTGGCGGAGAAGCGTGAGGTGCCCGCGCGCAGGAGCTGCGGCACGGCGGCATAGGGCACGGTGAAGGTCTGAACGCGGCCGTCGGCCTCGCGCACCGTGACCTCCAGATCGCCGCCGTAGCCGACGGCGCTGAGGTCATTGACCTCGAACGCGCCCGGCGCTACGGTCGTCTGGTACAGCACGAAGCCGGCCTGACGCACCTCGACGGTGGCGTTGGTTTCCGCGGTGCCGCGAATGATGGGAGCGTAGGTGCGCTGCGAGTCCGGCAGCATGCGCTCGTCGCTGGCCAACTGCACACCGCGGAAGCCGACGGAGTCGAACAGCTGACCCGTGGTGAACGTGTCGCCCACAGTCAGCTGCGCCTTCAGGCGGTCGACGTCGTGCTGAGCGTAGGTGCGGATGCTCTGGAAGTCCGAGTTGCCGTCACGGTTCCACTGGTAGCTCGACTGATTCCGGATACGCCAGCCGCCGAGGTTCAAGCCCGCGTCCAGACCGAGGTAGCCCGACAGGTTGCTGTCATGGCCATTGCGTTGCGATTGATTGCCGCTGGCGGTATAGCCAAGCGTGAACGCATTGACGCCGCGGTCCCACAGACTCGGATCCACCCAGCCGCGTGGATCGTGACTCATCGAAATTTGAGGCACGCTGACGCGCAGGCTCAGATCACCCGCATCGGCGTAGACGGTGGCACCGGGAACAAGCGCGGGGAGATCGAGGCAGTCGCCGTCCAGATTCGCGCCTTCGGCCTCCAGCTTGCCGACATTGACGCCCATCGTGGTGAGCAGCGTGCGGGTAAAGCAGGCTTTGGTGTCGCTGCCGTCGTCACGGAATGTGACGGTCTCGCGCGAGAGAAGATACTCGTTGACGTAGAGGTCAACGCGCTGCGCACCCGTGGGCATCGGATTGCCGCGCTCGAAACGGCTCAAGTCGGCGGCGGCGGCGGTCGCACCACCGAGGAAGCCCGCGTTGAATTCGACCTGTGCGGGACCCGGCTCCGGCGAAGGATTGGGCGAAGGATCCGGCGCTGCCACCGCCGCGAACGGAGCCATTGCGGCGAGGATGCACACACCGATGCGCTTGCGACGCAGCCCATAAGCAGCGGCTTGATCCTGAAGAGTTTCGAGCGAGGCAGTGAACATGGCGTTACCTGGCGGGGATTGGGCCCGCGCAATAGCGGCAGGCCAGGAATTCGGGACAAACCTTTCCTAGCCCCTCGTGGAGGGACTGGGGATGTTCGGGTGGGGAACTAGTTGCGAAGTGCGCCTGGCTCAGCGCGTGTAGGCGGCCTCGTGCTCAACCGTCGCGCCGTAGTCATTGATGTAATGGAAAACAATGCGGCCGCTATCTGCGCCATTTTCCAGCGGGAAGGTCTGACGACCCATAGCCGGGCACATGCCGCCGTTGTCGCCGACCTTCGTTGGATCCTTGGCGTCCTTGAGGCGGACATACGTCATGGACACGTTGTACGGCGTTGCATTCGTGCACTCGACGGCGAGCTTGTCTCCCTGACGCACCATGCGCCAGCCAAGCTGATCGACCGATGCTTCGGGGCTACCCTGCAACGTCGTCGGGCGATAGAAAATCTTGATGCGCGTGCGCACCGCAAACTGCAAGTAATTGCTGTCTTGGTCAGCCTTCGGGGCCGGCGGAATCTCGAGCACGTTCAGGTAGAACACGGACTCGCGGTCCTGCGGAAGCTGGGCACCGGTGAACATCAGGCGCAGTGCTTGGCCCTTGCCCGGATCGATGCGCGAAATGGGAGGCGTGATGAGGAACGGAGCCTTGCTGGTCTCAGGCGATTCCTCCGGGTTGCCGCTGTCCGTCCATGACTGGATCAGGCGTGGCACGTCGCCCTTGTTCGTCACCTGGACCGTGACTTCACGGTGGGAGGCCGGATAGATGACTCGCGTGCCCACAATCTGGATGCCGGCATGCGCGGCGGAAAGACCACCGACCAGGGTCAGGACCAGCGCGGACAGCGTGCGTGAAAGGGTTTTCATGGCAACTCCGATGAAGCGGACCTTCGAATCCAGTACAAGTAATGGTGTGGCCGGCTAAGCCGGCCACACCTTTGCAACGCTTGAAGCGATTACTGGTACGACAGCACGTACGTGGCCTGCGCCTTGACCTTGCCCGGCTGGGCGGCGGCGGTGGCGAAGTACTGCGCCGAGTACTGCAGCTTGGCCTGGCCGCTCACGAACGGGGCGGTGCTGGTGTTCGCGCCCGTGTACAGGTTGATCGCCGTGGAGGCCTGGTTCAGCAGCTGGACCTGCACCATGGCCGGGCCGGTGGCATCGATGTTCTTGAGGTTGCCCGTGGCCGAGTCGATCTTGGTGGCGTCGTACTGGAACCACAGCTTGGCGAGCTTGCTGGTATCGCACACGTCACCGGCGTTGCCGCCGACGTTCACGGTGAAGCCCTTGGCACCGGCGACGGAGTTGGCGGCCGGCAGGCGGTCCTTGTGAACCGGGGCCAGGTCGACGGTGAAGTCGGCGCCGCCGCTGGTGTTTTCGCCGCCGCTCACGGTGCAGGTGCCATCAAGGACTTCGCCGTTGATGGTGATGGTGCCGCCCGAAGCAGCGAAAGCGGACGGAGCTGCGACGACGCCGAGGACGGCAACCATAGCGGAGGAGAGGAGGATCTTCTTCATTGCAATTTCCTATGCGTTACTGATGGGTGGGTAGGCCGCAGAGGTAGTTCTTGCCGTGATTGGCTTGCCCTAGCGACAGGGCGTATCTTGGCCACCAGGCTGACTGGGACCCATCGGACAGTTCCTAAAAATTGCGTAAAGCGGATCTCGCTTTTGAGTAAAGTTCCAATCGGATGCGGACAGCCGACTCAGCCTGGCTGAGTTCCTCGCCAGCGACGGAGCGTGATTCGTCGCCCGTCGCGCGCGAATCTGAAATTCCTACCGTGGGTTCGCTGTCTGGCACAAGGGCTTGGGGTGCACCCGGGAAACTCACACGCTCGTCACGTCTTCACAGTAGACGGGTTGATCGCCACAGACGTCCCGCGTCGATTCGCGCGTGGTCCGCCCCAAGGCGAGAGCGTTTACATTCAGATCATTCTGATGGCAGCCCATCGGCCGCGGAACTTAGTGTGGACCGACAGGCGCTGACCGCAAAAAGAAGGTATCCCATGGGCTCTCGCACGCGGTTGCGTATCGTCCTCTCGATGTTCCGGACCCTTCTCATCCTGTGCATGCTGATGTGCGGTGCTGTCGGCGCGCAGGCGCGCGCGCCCGGCTCGGTGGCCCTTGCACCTTCGGAAGTCGCGTGGCGCCAGGCGCATCCGGTCATACAGGTCGGCGTGTATGCGGGCGATTTCGTGCCGTTCGAAACCTGGCGCGGCGGGCAACCGGAAGGACTGGGCGTCGACTACGCGCGCCTGCTCGCGGGCCGCGCGGGATTGCAACTGGAGTTCCGCCCGTACAACGACTGGGTGTCGGTCGCGCTGGGTGGATCGAATGAGTCGATGCCGTACGACATGCTGCTCACGCAGCCGGTCATCCCGCAGCGGCTGGACCGCTTCCACATGCTGCGACCCTTCGTGCTGGGCCAGCAGGTGGTGCTGGTGGCGCGCAAGGGCGACCTGCAGATCCGCGGCGCGGGTGATCTCAACACGGCGCGCGTCGTCCTGGAACGCAAGTTTCAGGTCGTCTCGCGCGTAGTACATGACGAGTTTCCAGGCGCGACGCTTGTCTACGCCGAAGACGGCGCGCAAGCGCTGGACATGCTCACCCGCGGCGAGGCCGATGCCTACGTCGGCGTCACCGCCGCGCGCACGCGGACGCTGGTGCAGCAGCGCCAGACGGACGATGTGTCGATACTTGGCCCGTTCGGTCTGCCGACGTTTGAGTTCGCCCCGGCGGTACGGCGCGATCTCAATGAGTTGACCAGCATCCTGCGCAAGGCCGAAGCCACCATCACCGAGCGCGAGCTTGTGCAGCTGCGCGCACGCTGGGGCCTGGACGACCACGACAGGCTCCCGTTCGCGCACGCAGGCATCTCGGCTGCGGAGCGTCAGCGTCTGGCCGGACTGCCGGTGCTGCGAATCGGGTACGAGGTGGACCGCTATCCCTACAGCTTCATCAATCGCAAGGGCGCGTTCGACGGCATCGCGGCGGACTACATCAACATCCTGCAGAAGCAAACGGGGCTGCGCGTGCAACTGGTCCCGGCGCAGGACTGGGGCAGTCTTGAGCGGATGGTGCTGGCCCACGAGATCGATCTGATCGCGGCCGGCAGCAGCGAGGACATCGATTCGAGCGAGATGGGCTTCAGCCAGCCCTATGAGTATTTTCCCGAAGTCATCGTGGCGCGCATGCAGGGTCCGCCGATCGCCGGCCCTAAGGACCTGGTAGGGCGGACGGTGTCTGTGCGTGATGAGGCCGGCGTCCTGTCGCGCTTGCGCGCCATGCTCCCGCGCACGCGCCTGCTCGCGGTGGGCAGCAACGAAGCGGGGCTGACGAAAGTCGCGAACGGCGAGGCCGACGCTTACGTGGGCACGTTGCCCGCCATCGACGCGCTGATCCGCAATCGCTACGCGGCCGAACTTCGCGTCGTCGGCCCAGCAGGAATGGACACCGAGCTCGCATTCGGTGTTCGCCGCGAACATGAGGCGCTACTGCCCGTGATCAATCGGGTGCTGGACGGCCTGGACGAAGGCGAGCGCCAGGCAATCCGGTCGCGCTGGCTCACCACCGAATACGCCTACGGCGCACCGTGGGGCTGGGTGCTTCTCGCCGCCGCCGTGCTGCTGCTGGTGGTCGGCGCCATCGCCTTCGCCTACGTCCGGCTGCGGCGGGCCACAAACGCCAAGGCGAAGGCCGAGCACGAGCTGACGTTGCAGCTGGGATTCCAGCAGGCGTTGCTGGAATCCATTCCCTATGCCGTGCTCGTGAAGGACAGCGAGGGCCGCTACGTCGCCGTCAATCGCGCCTACGAGGAGATGTTCGGAAGACGTCGCGAGGAACTGATCGGCCACACGTTGATCGAGACGCACCACCTGCCCGATGTCGACGCGAACGCGCTCATGGACGAGGACGCGGAGCTGTTGCGCGCGGGTGGGAGTACGCGTCGCGAGTACCAGATGCGTCTATCGGCGACGGACGAGGCGCGCAGCCTGATCGTCTGGCGCCACCCCGTCATCACGTCCGACGGGCAGTCGCGTCTGCTCGGCACCATCGTCGACGTCAGCGACATCCGTGCCGCCGAGGCCCGGGCACGCGCGTCCGAGCAACGCCTGAGCGACATCACCCAGGCGATACCCGGCCTGGTCTTCCGGCTTCGCGTCGAGGAGGACGGACGCCGCCGCTTCACGTACATGGCCGGCGATTCGCTCGGCATGGTCGGCATGTCCGCGCAGGAACTGCTTGCGGACGAGCCCCGGGTACTGGCCCGCGTGCACGCCGACGACCAGATGCTGGTGGTCCGCAACGTGGAGGCCGCCGCGACGACGTTGCAGCCAATGCCGCCTTTCGACCTGCGCTTCCACGTCGACGGCGGCTGACGCTGGCTCCGCACCGAAGGCGGTATGCCGCGGCGGCTGCCGGACGGTGCCGTGGAATGGAGCGGCTACTGGTTCGATACGACGCAGCTGCACGAACAGGCGGAAGCGCTGAGCGAAGCAAAGGCGCAGGCCGAATCCGCGGTGGCGGCCAAGAGCATCTTCCTGGCAGCGATGAGTCACGAGATCCGCACGCCGATGACCGGCGTGCTGGGCTTGCTCGAACTGCTCACGCAGACACGGCTGGAGGTCGACCAGTCCGACATGGCGCTGATGGCCCGCGACTCGGCCAAGGCACTGCTGCAGATCCTCGACGACATCCTGGATTATTCCCGCATCGAGTCCGGCCGTCTGAGCATCGAGCGCACGGACTTCGATCTGCGCGATCTGATCGACAGCGCGGCAGGGCTCTTCGGCGCGCGCGCGCGTGAGGGCGAGGTGCACCTGTACTCCATCGTGGACTGGCGCCTGGCCACGCGCTTCCGGGGCGACGCCATGCGCATCCGGCAGGTCGTCACCAACCTGCTCAGCAATGCGCTGAAGTTCACCTCCGAAGGGCACGTCACCCTGCACGTCCGTTTGATCGAGGAAGTCGACGACGAACAGCGCCTGCGGATCGAAGTGTCCGACACCGGCATTGGCATCGCCTCGGAAAACCTGTCGCGCCTGTTCCAGCCGTTCATCCAGGCAGAGCATTCGACCACGCGCCGTTTTGGCGGCACTGGCCTTGGCCTTTCGATCAGCCGGCGCCTGGCGACGATGATGGGCGGCGGGCTGCATCTGGAAAGCGAACCCGGCGTGGGAACGCGTGCGATCTTCGATCTGTCGCTGCAGGTGGTGGAACCGCTGCGCCCGCGCCCCGAGTTCGACGGCCGCACCGTGGTGGTCTGCGTCGCCGATCCGCTGCGCGCGCAGGAGATCAGCAACGACTTGAGCTCGCTGGGCTTCAGCCAGATGGAAATCGAGGCTTCCGACCTGCCGGACTTCAACTGCTGTGACGCCGATCTGTTCGTGGTGGACGCTGCGATTGCGTTGCCTGACGCCCTTCTGCGCTGCCCGATGCTGCGTGTAGCAAGCAGCACCGGGGACGCAGTCGCCAATGGCAGCCCGGGCATCATGTTGCGCGGCGACCCGCAGTCGCTGCGATCCCTCCTCGCCGCATGCCGCAACGCGCTGGGCATCGCAAGCGACGACGGCGTCGCCTTGCCTATCGCCGCCGAATCGCAGCAGCGGATTCGGGTTCTGGTCGCGGAGGATCATCCGATCAACCGCGCCGTCATCGGTCGGATGTTGGACAAGCTCGGCTACGCGTACGACATGGCGGAGAACGGCGAGCAAGCGCTGGCCGAACTTGCGCGCAATCGCTACGACCTGCTGCTCACCGACTGCCACATGCCGGTGATGGACGGCTACACCCTCGCCCGCGAGCTGCGCGCTTCCGACGGTCCGAATGCGGGCATTCCCGTCGTCGCCCTGTCGGCCAGCGCGTTGCCGGACCAGGTCCACCGTTGCCGCGATGCGGGCATGGACGACTTCCTCGCCAAGCCCATCCAGCTCGATGCGCTTGCGGCGAAACTGTCGGCGCTGCTTCGCCTCGCGCCGGAAGCACCCGCCGTGCCCGAAGCGGTGCCGGACGCATTCCTGGGTCTGCGTTCGGTGTATCAGGATCCGGCCGAGTTCCTCCGTGTCCTGCGCGATCTTTCCGATATGAGCCACGACGAGGTGGACGAGCTCGACCGAGCCATCGAGGCGGGGGATGAACCGCGCCAGCGCGAGCTCCTGCATCGAATGGAGGGGGCATTGAGCCTGGTCGCAAGCCCGATCACCGGCGATGCGAAACCGCGCGGTACGGCGGAACGCCGGGCGGCGATCGTCGCCACGTTGCAGGCGATCCAGGCCGAGCTGGATTCGACGGCACCGGAGCTGCGCGGCACGACGGGGTGATCGTCCCGTCGTCGTCCCGCGCGCGCGTCAGACGCCTAGTGCCAGGCTCGTTCCTACCAGGACGAGAAATCCTGCGAACACGCGCTTGAGTGTGTCGCCCTGCAGGTAGTGCGCGAGGCGCGTGCCGTAGGGCGCCGCGAATACGGACGCGGCGGCAACGCCAATCGCCGCGGGCAGGTAGATGTAGCCGATCGCATGGTGTGGAAGCGCGCCCGCGGGCGCATGCAGCGCGTAACCGACCGCGCTCGCCAGCCCGATCGCGACGCCGCAAGCGGACGAGGTTCCGACCGCACGCACCGGCGCCACGCCACGCCATACCAGCAGCGGCACCGTCATGCTGCCGCCGCCGATGCCGACCACCGCCGAGACCGCGCCGATACCCAGGCCAGCCGCTGTCATCGGCGCGCCGCGTGGTGCCGGCACGGCATCGCCGGCGGCATTGCGCTTGCCGCCGAAGATCAGCTGCGCGGCGGCGAGGAAGCAGTAGCCGGAGACGATCCAGCGCAACACGTCGTCGTCGATGCGCACCGCCACAGCGCTGCCGAGCCATCCGCCGACCAGGATGCCGGGCACCATCCACGCCACCGTCGGCCACATCACGCTGCCGCGCCGCGCATGGGCACGGGCCGAAGCCGCGGCCGTCAGCACGATGCTCGCCAGCGAGCTGGCCAGGGCCGCATGCATCGCCGCTTCCTTCGGAATGCCCATGCCGGGCAGCAGCCACACCAGCGCCGCGACCAGCACCAGACCGCCGCCGACGCCGAGCAGCCCGGCGAGAATTCCGGCGACCGCGCCGAGTGCGAGGAATACAGGCAATGCAGTGAGCATGATTTCTCCTGGACGATGCAGCGCGACCTCGCAGCGACATGCGTGCTGCACATCCTGTCGCAACCACGCCTGAAAGCCGAACACATCGCGCCAACGGCCGCTTCACGATGCTGGGCTATAGTCCCGCGAATGGTCCCCCGCCCATTCATCATCGTACTCGCTGCGTGCAGCCTCGCCATTGCCGCTTCTGCCTGCGCGCAGACGACGGCAGGTGCGCCCGCCGTCGTCATTCCGCCGTTGCCCAAGCCGATGGCCGATCCCAAGTTGCCGCGCGTGCGTGCGGCGCTGGAGGACGCCGAGCTCGGCCGCTTCGATGCCGCCCGCTACAGCGACCTCGCGCAGCATCCGCTGTTCCCGTGGATCGAATTCGCCTCCTTGCGGCGCGACATCGACAACCTCCCCGCCCCGCAGGCGCAGGCGTTCCTCACGCGACAGCGTGGGCAGGCCGTGGCCGAGGCGTTCCGCGAGGCATGGATCGCTGCGGCCGCGCGGCGCCAGGACTGGTCCTCGGTGCTGGCCGCATGGAACCCGCAGATCAAGAGCGCGAACCTGCGTTGCAGCGAGTTGAATGCGCGCCAGGTGCTGGGTCGCGCCGATGCGCAATGGACGCGCGATGCGCAGGCGCTGTGGCGCACCGGCAAGTCCCTGCCCGATTCGTGCGACGCACCGATGGCGGCCCTCGCGGCGCAAGGCGGGCTTGGCCCGGAGCTGCGCTGGGAGCGCATCGACCTGGCCGCAGCCGAGTGGGAGACCGGCGTCATGCGCGCCGCCGCGCGCGGATTGCCGCCGGACCAGCTCGCGCTCGCCAACGATTACGCGGCCTTCATGGAGTCGCCGCACGATCGCGCGCTCAACTGGCCCAGGACGCCGCGCAGCCGCGAGATCGCGTCGCAGGGCCTGGCCAAACTCGGCAAGTCCTCGCCCGCCTCCGCCGAAGCGATGCTGCCGCGCTTCGCCAACGCACTAGGGCTGGATGAAGCCCAGCGCGGCCGCGTGCTGTACCAGATCGCGCTGTGGACCGTGGCCTCGTACGAGCCCGACTCGGCGCGGCGCCTCAACGCCGTGCCCGCCTCGGCCTTCGACGACCGCCTGCACGAATGGCGCGTGCGCGAAGCCATGTCGCGTTCGGACTGGAATGCCGCGCTGACGGCGATCCAGAAGATGGGTGCCAAGCAGCGCGGCGATTCACGCTGGATGTTCTTCGAGGGCCGCCTGAGCGAACTCACCGGCCGCAAGGCCGACGCCGAGCGCCTGTTCCGGGAGGCGGCCAACAAGCCCGACTTCCACGGCTTCCTGGCCGCCGACCGGCTCGGCCTGCCGTATGCGCTGTGCCCGTGGCTGCCGCAGAGCGGCGCCGCCGCGCAGCAGGCCATCGCGCGCGATCCCGCCATCGTGCGGGCGATGGGGCTGTTCCAGATCGACCGCGGCGGCTGGGCGGTGCGCGAGTGGGACGACGCGCTCTCGCGATTCAACGACGAGCAGCGACGCATCGCGGTGGAAGTGGCGCAGGCCAACGGCTGGTTCGATCGCGCGGTGTTCTCGCTGGGCAAGAACCCCGACGAGTCGCGCCTGTACGGTTTGCGCTTCCCGCTGCACCACGAATCGACGATCCGCCGCGAGGCCGCCAACAACCGGCTCGATCCGGCCTGGATCGCGGCGGAGATCCGCGCCGAGAGCATCTTCTATCCGCGCGCGCGCTCCGGCGCGAACGCCATGGGTCTGATGCAGATCCTTCCGGGCACCGGCCAGGGCGTCGCTGCGAAGCTCGGCCTGCCCTGGGGCGGCGCCGACAGCCTCTACGACCCGGACACGAACATCGTCCTGGGCACGGCTTACCTTCGTCAGCTGATGGACAAGTACGGCGGCCAGCCGTACCAGGTCATCGCCGGCTACAACGCCGGGCCGGCGCCGCTGGCGCGCTGGCAGTCGCAGCGGCCGGGCATGGACCCGGAGTTCTGGATCGAGACCATCAGCTACAAGGAAACGCGCGACTATGTCGCCCGCGTGTTGGCCTTCAGCGTGCTCTACGACTGGCGCCTCAACGGCGATGCGCTGACGCTGAGCGACCGCCTGCGCGGACGCACCGACGGTGCACGCAAGCGCTTCGTCTGCCCGACACCGGCCGCGGCAGCACCGACCGCACCGGCGCCGGCCGCACCGGCGCAATCCCGGCCGCGATCACAGCGCTGACGTGAGGCCTCGCCTACACTGCGCCGCATGACGCAACGGCATGTGGTGATCCTTGGCGGCACCGGCTTCGTCGGCCGGAATCTGGTCGCGCGCCTGTTGTCCGGCGGCGACCGGATCACGGTGCTCAGCCGCGGCGTGGACGCCCGCAAACGCGCAATGAAACCGCAAGGCGCCAGCCTGATCGAAGGCGACGTGAGCGACGCCGACTTCCTCGCCGCGGTGCTCGACGATGCCGACGCCGTGATCAACCTCGTCGGCATCCTCAACGAGAAGGGCGACAACGGCCGAGGTTTCGAGCACGTCTTCGTCGGCATCACCGACGCGCTGATGGACGCGATGAAGCGCATGGGCGTGCGTCGCCTGCTGCAGATGAGCGCACTCAACGCCGGCCGCGGCGACAGCCATTACCTGCAATCGCGCGGGCGCGCCGAGCAGCATGTCCGCGCGTCCGGTCTGGACTGGACGTTGTTCCGCCCGTCGGTGATCGCCGGGCCGGGTGATGGCCTGTTCTGCCGCTTCGACGGCCTGCTGAAGTTCGCGCCGGCATTGCCGATCGGCGGGGCCGGTGCACGCTTCCAACCGGTGTGGGTGGGCGATGTCGTGGACGCCTTCGCCAAGGCTTTGGACGAGCCGCGCAGCATCGGCCAGAGCTACGACCTGGTCGGCCCCGACGTGCTGACCTTGAAGCAGATCGTGAAGCTCGCCGCGCGCGGGCGCGGCCGGCACCGCATCGTCATCGGCCTGCCGCCCGCGCTGGGCAAGCTGCAGGCGGAGATCGGCGAATGGCTTCCGGGCAAGCCGATCAGCCGCGACAACTGGCGTTCGCTGCAACTGGATTCGGTGAGCCTGGAAGACGGCCTGCGCCGGCTCGGCGTGACGCCGACCGCGGTGGAGCCCAAGCTCGCCGAGATCCTCGCCGGCTGCTGAGACGAATCCCCGCGGCGCATACGGGAAGCGCCGCACCGGTGCGTTAGGATCGTCGCCTGCCTCGAACTGGAGACATGCGCCATGGGCCTCATCGACACCCTGCTCGGCCACGCGGGCGAAAAATCCGTGGACAAGCTCACCGAGGATTTCGCGCCGATGCTCGCGCCGGGCGAAACCCTGCAGCGCGCGTTCGGCTTCGTGCGCGACCTGATCGTGTTCACCGACCGCCGCCTGATCCTCGTCGACAAGCAGGGCGTCACCGGCAGCAAGGTGCAGTACCTGAGCATTCCCTACCGCAGCATCGTGATGTTCTCGGTGGAAACGGCGGGCCATTTCGACATGGATTCGGAACTGCGCGTGTGGGTGTCCGGGCAGCCGTCGCCGGTCGCGCGCGACCTGGGCCGCGATCGCAGCGTTCGCGAGATCCTGGCGCTGCTCGCGCAGTACATGCCGCGTTGAGTGCGATGAAGCGATACCTCGTCGGCGGCGCGGTCCGCGACCGGCTGCTGGGCCTGCCCGCCGGTGACCGCGACTGGGTCGTCGTGGGCGAAACGCAGGACTCGATGGAAGCCGCCGGCTTCCGCGCGGTGGGTCGCGACTTTCCCGTCTTCCTCGATCCCGACACGGGCGAGGAACACGCACTGGCGCGCACGGAGCGCAAGAGCGGGCGCGGCTATCGCGGCTTCGTGGTCGATGCGGACCCTTCGGTCACGCTGGAGGAGGACCTGCAGCGGCGCGACTTCACCATCAACGCGATCGCGCAGGACGAAGACGGCGCGCTCGTCGATCCCTATGGCGGCGCGCGCGACCTGCAGGCGCGCGTGCTGCGCCACGTCGGCCCGGCGTTCGCGGAAGATCCGCTGCGCGTGCTGCGCGCGGCGCGCTTCATGGCGCGCTTCGCGTCGCTGGGCTTCACCGTGGCGCCGGAGACGATGGCGCTGATGCGCGAGATGGTGCGCTCGGGGGAGCTGTCCGAGCTCACGCCCGAACGCGTCTGGCAGGAAACCCGCCGTGCCCTCGCCTGCGCCACGCCGTCCGCGTTCGTGCGCACGCTGCATGAGGCTGGTGCGCTCGCCGTCGTGCTGCCGGAAGTGGATGCGCTTTACGGCGTGCCGCAGCGCGCGGAGTTCCATCCCGAAGTCGACACCGGCGTGCACATCGAACTGGTCTGCGACATGGCCGCGCGCCTGGCGCCGGGCGACGACCTGATCGGCTTCGCCGCGCTCACCCACGACCTGGGCAAGGCGCTCACGCCGGCGCACGTCCTGCCCAAGCACCTGGGCCACGAGCAGGCCGGCCTCGCGCCGCTGCGCGCACTGTGCGACCGCCTCAAGGTGCCCACCGAGCATCGGCAACTCGCCGAGGCCGCGTGCCGCGAACACCTCAACGTGCATCGCTTCGATGAGCTGCGTGCGCACACCGTGTACGAGCTGATCGCACGCTGCGATGGCTTTCGCAAGCCGGCGCGCATCGCCCAGCTGGCGCTGGTGTGCGAGGCGGACAAGCGCGGCCGCGCAGGGCTGCAGGACCAACCTTATCCGCAGGGCGAAGCACTGAAAGCAGCTTTTTCTGCGGCGATGACGGTGCGCGCGGACGACGTGGCGCGGGGCTTGAGCGGCCCGGACGTGGGCGAAGCGATACGCAAGGCGCGCATCCGGGCGATCGCGGAGGCTACGGGGAAGAAGCTGTAGGCGGGTCGCTGCGGTCGGTCGTGCGAATGCACGCATGGTGGCGTCATCCCGGCGAAGGCCGGGATCCTGGCTGTGGCGGCCGTCCAGTCACGTCACCTCACCGCACGTCACGTCGCCGCACGTCACGTCGCGTCACGTCGCGTCATTCCAGCGAAAGCTGGAATCCATTTTGCTCTTCGCTTCTACCTTGTTGCGCGTAAGAGCAACAGCAAATGGATTCCAGCTTTCGCTGGAATGACGGTGAAGTGGTTTACCGCAGAGGAGTGCCCGCAGGCTGCGGGCCTGGATCCCGGCCTTCGCCGGGATGACGGTGGATTTGCTCTTGCTCTTGCTCTTGCTCTTGCTCTTGCTGCTTCTGTTCCTACTGCTACTGCTATTGCTACTTCTGTTGCTGTTGCTGTTGCTGTTGCTGTCGAACACCTTTCAGGTCCCTAGCCCCGAAGGGCGCCGCACATGGATGTGCGGCGGTGAGCGCTGAGCCATGGATGGCGAATCGCGAACGCGCCCTTGCTCCGTCCGGTCGTGGGATTGGGGTGTCAAGGAAGGCCCTTTCTTTTGGTTACTTTTCTTTGGGCAAGCAAAGAAAAGTGACCCGAGCGGCGCAGCCGATCGGAAGCTTTGCTATTGCTCCTTCTTTGAGAAGCCTGAGAAAGCCAAATCAAAATGGATTCCAGCTTTCGCTGGAATGACGGTGACAAGGCTTGCCGCTATCGGAGTGCCCACGTACTGTGGGCCTGGATCCCGGCCTTCGCCGGGATGACGGTGAAGTGGGTCGCCGCACGGGGAGTGCCCACGCCCTGCGGGCCTGGGTCCCGGCCTTCGCCGGGATGACGGCAACAGATGCGGCACGAGGCCGCGCGAGACCGCACAGCGTCGCAAAGGGCCACCCGGAGCAGCGCGCGACAACCGCGCGTACGCAGCAGCGTCAAAACAAAAAAGCAACGCCGGACGACCTCCCCGTCGCCCGGCGTTTCTCCCCCCTGTGGGGTCCGACGTCGCATTCCGCGCCCCCTGGCACTGGAACCGACGGATCTTTCGCTGCCCGCGCGATGCGGCAACGCGGCGCCACCATACGTGAAGCCTTTGTGGCGGACCGATGCGACGGTCACAGGATCCCGTACCGTCCGTCGTACCGAATGTGGCCTCAGCTTCCAACCGTGAACGCCATCGCAGGCCGCACGCCCAGCCTTGAACAAGAGGCCGGACGGCATGCGCCGCCCGGCCTCCTTCCACACCCCGAATCAGAACTCGTACGTCGCCTTGACGTACCACTCGCCGCCGTTGAAGCCGAACGGCGAGGACAGCGGGTACTTCGCGCCCAGGAAGTTGAGCGTGCTGTTGGTCTCGCGGTCGGGGTAGTTGTCGAAAATGTTGTTGCCGCCAACGGTGAGGCGCAGCTTGTCTTCCAGCAGGTTGAACGTCACTGCGATGTCGAACAGCCATTCCGAGCTGAACTCGCCCTGCTCGCCGAAGGTGAAGTCTTCCCAGCTGTCGTAGTAGTTGGCGCGCGCGGTGAAGTTGACGTTCCACGGCGAGCGCCAGTCGGCGGTGAGCACGCTGCGGTTGTTCGGCAGCTGGTTCTCCAGGTCGGCCACACGCTCGGCGTCGATGACCGGCGTGGTGGTGCCGGAGATCACTGCAACGCGGTCGATCTCCTGCTTGTTGTAGCTGTGGCGCCAGTCGAACACGCCCGTACCCCACGCACCGAAGTCGGCGCGGTACACGGCCACCAGGTCCACGCCCTGCACGGTGCTGTCGAAGCCGTTGACAAAGTACGACACCTGGCGCAACAACTCCGCGCCCGGCACGCCAGCATTGATCAGCGCCTGCTGCTGCGGCGAACCCGGGGCCACGTTGATGGTCTGCAGGGCGATGCGATCCTCGACCTCGATGTTGTAGTAGTCGATCGTGAAGGTGAACACGTCGTTGGGCGCGTACACGAAGCCGGCCGAATACGCGGTCGACTCTTCCGCGTTCACCGGCTGCGCACCGAGCGCGATCGCCGCGTCGCTGGCGACGGGGAAGGTGCCCAGCGGCACCAGGTTGCCGTCGGAATCGGCGGTGGTGGTCACGTCCAGCGTGTTGAGCTGGCCCGGCGTGGGCGTGCGGAAGCCGGTGTTGACGGTGGCGCGCACGGCGAACGCATCGGTGAAGGCGAAGCGCGTGGAGACCTTCCAGTCGAAGGTGCTGTCGAAGTTGGACGTGTCCTCGTAGCGACCGGCCAGGCCGACGGTCCAGTTCTCGACGACGTCGGATTCCAGATCGATGTACGCCGCGCGGCTGTACTGGCTGAAGTCGCCCGCCGCTTCCGGCGAGTCGCCCTGGAAGCCGTCCGAGCCCACGCCGAACAGCGCGCCGGTCGGGCCGTTGGCCCACGAGGCCGTATCGCCCGCGCGGATCTTGTAGGTTTCCTCGCGCCATTCCGCACCGAATGCGACGTTGACCGGCGAAGCGAACACGTCGTTCTGCCACGGCCAGGCGAAGTCGGCGTTGGCGCCGCGTTCCAGCTGGGTCAGGTTGCCCGGACGGAAGCTGGTGGGGCTCAGGCGACCCAGGCTCGGGTTGATCGAGTCGGTCATGGTGTAGACCATCTCGTTCTCGCCCTGGCGCAGGCTGACGTCCCAGCGCAGTGCGTTGGCGGTTTCGCCCTTCACGCCGAACACGCCTTCGTAGTCCTGCAGGTCCGCGCCGAAGGTCGGGGTGTAGCCGCCCGGGAACTGCGGGTAGATCGGGTTGAGTGCGATGAAGCCCGACGGGCTCGACGCATCGGCCGTCAGGTAGTCGGCGGGATTGAGGCCACGCGCGCGGATGTCGTTGACCAATGCCTGCTCGACCGGATCGGCCACGCCGTTGCCGTCGGCATCCACCATCAGCGTGCCGCGCGGCGCCACGCCCGGCACGCCCACCGGCGTGCGGTAGAAGAAGCTGGAGACGTATTCGGTGTCGGCGTAGCTGCCGAAACCGTACAGGCTGACGTTCTCGTTGATCGGGTACTCGGCGTTGAAGAACGTGCGCAGGCCTTCGCCGTCGGGATCGCCCCAGCGCTGGCCCAGGCCTTCGAACGGCACCAGCCCCGGCCCCACGAAGGCGCCGACGTCCGCCGCGTCCGCACGCGCGATGCCGCGCGAGGTGTGGTCGGAGTCGAAGTACTCCACGGTCATGTTGATGAAGCCGCCGTCGCCCAGCGCGGCACCGGCGTTGAACGAGGAGCGCCACTTGTCGCCGTCGCCGTGGTAGGTCGAGCCGTACTGGCCTTCGATGCGCACGCCGTCGTCATAGTCGTTGAGCAGCACGTTGATCACGCCGGCGATGGCGTCGGAACCGTACTGCGCGGAGGAACCATCGCGCAGCACTTCCACGCGCTGGATGGCGGCGGACGGGATCAGGCTGTAGTCGACCGCCTGCGAACCCTGGTTGACCGTGCCGAACGGCTCCACCTGCAGGTTCACCAGCGCCGAGCGATGGCGGCGCTTGCCGTTGATCAGCACCAGCGTCTGGTCGGGCGGCAGGTTGCGCAGGTTCGCCGGGCGCACGAAGGCGGTGCCGTCGGCGATCGGGAAGCGCTGGGTGTTGAAGGAAGGTGCGATGTTGGCCAGCTGGTCGGTGAAGTCGGCCGAGGCCTGCTTCTCCAGATCGGCCGGGCGGAACACGTCCACGGGCGAGAGCGATTCGGTCGGCGAGCGCCCCTGCACGCGGGTGCCGGTGACGACCAGCTTGTCGAGTTCGACGGCGTCCTGGCGCGCGGGTTGCGGCGCGGCCGGGGCCTGGGCGTCCTGCGCGAAAACCGGCAGGGCGGTGGACAGCAGAGCCGCGGCAACGGCCACGGTCAGGCGATTTCGGTTAACGACGGGCATGGCGATTGGTTTCCTTACTCAGGGTGGGCGGACTCCCCCTGTCGAGCCCAGCCCCGAGCTTTAACCAACCTTTAACCTTTGTGCAATACCTACCATCGCCTTGCCTTATCTGCTTTTATGGCGAATTTTTCGACGGATGACGCCCGTCACACCCCAGCCGTCTCAACGACCCACGCGATTTTCCACCCAGAGCAGCAGCTGCGACACCGGCGTCGGGGCCAGCATCAGGCCCGCCAGCACGCCCAGCGAATTGGCCAGCGCGTCGGCCGAATCCGCCATCCGCGACACGGTCAGCGCCCCTTGCGCGAACTCCAGCCCGACGCCCAGCGCGATCAGCGCCACCGCCGCGACCGACTGCGCCCGCCGCTGCGCGAACAGCATCCCCGCGTAGACGCTGAGCACCAGGTAGGCCGTGAAGTGCTCGACCTTGTCGAAGCCGTCGAAGGGCGACGGCGGCAGGTCGTCGGCGGACAGCAGCGAGGTCGCCACGACCACGGCGATCATCGCCAGCCAGATCGCCACCCACAGGACCGGCCAGCGGAAGTCGCGCAGGACACCGCGCCTCACGGCGGCGCTCACAGGCGGAAGCTCAGGTCGCCGGCCAGGAAGGCGGCGCCGAACTCCACGCCCTTCTCGAAGCCCATCACCTGGAAGCGCTCGCCCATCTCGCTGGGCAGCGTCAGGCGCTTCACTTCCTGCGTGCGCTTGAGGCGTTCGCCTTCGTCCTCGATGCGTTCGATGCGTTCCAGCACGCCCGCAAGACCGTTGCCGAGCAGGAAGCTGGCCTGCGAGCAGTACCCGGCGAAATCGAAGCCCGCCGACACGCCGGCTTCGGCCAGCGCGGTGAAGTCCACCGAAGCGGTCAGATCCTGCAGGCCCGGCCACAGCAGCGGCTCGCCGTGCATGCGGTGGCGGTAAAACGCGCGCAGCGTGCCGTCGTTGCGGTCGGGCTGGTAGAACTCGCCGCGCGGGTAACCGTAGTCGACGAAGAGCAGGGCGCCGTTGCGCATGCCGCCCGACACGGCCTGCACCCAATAGGGCAGTTGCGGCAATGCTTCGGAGCGGTAGCCGTGCTCGAATTCGCGGCCGAGCTGGCGCTCCACGTGGCGCACCGCGTTCGCCAGGAACGCATCGGCCGGACGCAGCACGCGCACGAACTGGCCGCCTTCGATGGCGACGTGCTCTTCGTACACCTCGCCGACCTCCATGGCGAAGCGCGGCGTCGGCAGTGCGTCGATCACCTCGTTGGCGAACAGCACGCCATCCCAGTCGTCGTTGAACGGACCGTCGAGCCATTCGACCAGCTCGAACAACGGCGGCACCAGGCGTTCCTGCAAGCGCTCGCGCTGGCGATGACGCAGCTGCGCGCTGGGCTCCAGGATGCAGTAGCGATCCGGCAGCGCATCCAGCTCCATCAACCGCTTCAGCGCGACTTCGGCGAAGGCCCCGGTGCCACCCCCCAGCTCCAGGAAACGGCTCGATGAAGGCTCCGCGCCCGCTGCGAGTTGCTGGAACACCGGCGCCACGCTCTGCGCCACGCAGGCGGCGAAGATCGGGCCGATTTCCGGCGCGGTGACGAAATCGCCACTCTCGCCGAACTTGCTCGCCCCCGCGCTGTAATAGCCCAGGCCCGGCGCGTACAACGCCAGCTCCATGAAGCGCGAGAACGGGATCGCGCCGCCGTGTTCGGCGATTTGCGCGCGGATCAGTTCGGACAGGCGCGCGCTGTGGGTGAGCGCGTCGGCATCGGGCGCGGGCAGGGTTGCGGCTTCCTGCTGGCGCGCGCGTGCATCGGGACGGTGCGGGGGAAAATCGGTGGACATGCGGCAATGCGATGGGAACACTGCCGCTCAGGATACGCCACGGCCCGGAGAGTCCCGTCATGAGCACGCCCCCCGCCACGCCGCCGGTCGCGCTGGTCACCGGCGCGGCACGGCGCATCGGCGCTGCGATCGCGCGGACGCTGCATTCGGCCGGGTACGACGTGGCACTGCACTACCGCGACTCCGGGGACGACGCGCAAGCCCTTGCGGCGGAGCTCGAGACCGCGCGCGCGGGCAGCACGTTGCTGCTGCAGGCCGACCTGGCGCAGTTCGACCGCCTGCCGGAACTGATCGCCCTTTGCGTGGGCCGCTTCGGTCGCCTCGACGCGCTGGTGAACAACGCGTCCACCTTCACGCCGACACCGATCGGCACCGCCACGCCTACGCAGTGGGATGCCCTGTTCGCCAGCAACGCGCGTGCGCCGTTCTTCCTGGCGCAGGCGGCAGCCCCACACTTGCGCGCTACGCGTGGGGCGATCGTCAACCTCGCCGACCTCTACGCCGAACGCCCGCTGCGCGAGCACACCCTCTACTGCATGGCGAAGGCCGCGCTGCTGATGATGACGCGCTCGCTTGCGGTGGAACTCGGCCCGGACGTGCGCGTCAACGCGGTGTCCCCGGGGGCAATCCTGTGGCCCGAAGACCGCACCGACACCGCCGCGCAGCAGGCCATGCTCGCGCGCACTCCGCTGGGCCGCACCGGCACGCCGCAGGAAGTCGCCGAAGCCGTGCGCTGGCTGCTGCA
Source organism: Lysobacter sp. FW306-1B-D06B (assembly GCF_038446665.1). Lineage (NCBI taxonomy): Bacteria > Pseudomonadati > Pseudomonadota > Gammaproteobacteria > Lysobacterales > Lysobacteraceae > Lysobacter > Lysobacter sp. FW306-1B-D06B. The sequence continues at coordinate 368,711 of NZ_CP151802.1, forward strand.
GGACGCGCACTACAGCACCGGGCAGGTGCTGCATCTGGATGGTGGACGGATGCTGGGGGCATGAGGCGCGTCGCGCTGCTCCTGGGCGCGCTTGTGCTCGCGCTGTCGCCGGGCCTGACCAGCGCGCTGACACGCACCATTCCTTCCAGCGCCCGCTCGGTCGCAGCCGAAGCCCGGGTCAGGCCCGCACTGCAGCGCGATCTGGCCTCGGCAGGACTGCGTTACGGCGCACCCGTGCTGGTGCGCATCTTCAAGCTGGAAGGCGAGCTGGAAGTGTGGATCGACAGCGGCCGCGGCTACCGGCTGTTCCGCACGTATCCGGTGTGCCGCTACTCGGGCCAGCTCGGGCCGAAACTGCGCACCGGTGATGGACAGGCGCCGGAAGGCATCTACCGCATCTCACCGAAGCAGCTGAACCCGAACAGCACCTACCACCTCTCGTTCGACCTGGGCTATCCCAATGCCTATGACCGCAGCCACGGCCGCACCGGCAGCTATCTGATGGTGCATGGCAATTGCGTGTCGATCGGCTGCTATGCGATGGGCGATGCGTCCATCGAGGAGATCTACAGCCTGGTGGCCGCGGCGTTGCGCGACGGGCAGCCGTCGGTGGCGGTGTTCGCGCTGCCGTTCCGCTTCGACGGCGCAGGCGCCACGCAGCGTCTGCGCGACCCCACATGGGGCGATTTCTGGCGCCAGCTCAAGCGCATCGATGACGCGTTCGTGCAAACGCACCGCGTTCCCGCGATCAGCGTGAGCAACGGAGCCTACCGCCTCACGCCGCAACGATAGCGGCAGGTTCCGAAGGCGCGAGCGCGGCCCGTGCCGCGCTCGCGTCCTGCCTCACTTCGTCGCGAACGCCGATTCCAGCTGCAGCGCGCGGAACGCCGGCGGCGCCTCGCCTTCCATCGCGTACTGATACAGCGCCGCGGAATAGATGCCGCTCAGCGCTGCCTGGTACACGCCCATCAGCAGCAGGCCGATCACGAACAGCACCACGATCACCACCGCCAGCGCCATCGACAGCTGCGCCGCGACGAACGCCAGCAGCGCGCCCACCACGATGAGCGCGAACGACGCCAGCCCGAACGCCAGGCCGATGCCCACGTTGCCGATCGCGTTCTCGCCCCAGGTGCGCTTGAGCAGGTTCGCGCTGCGCTTGAGCGCCTCGAACGGACCCACACCCTGGTGCACCAGCACCGGCACCACCAGGAACGTCGCCAGCGTCCACGCCGCGCCCAGGCCGCCGCCGACCAGGCGCATCAGCACGTTGTCGTCGTCCTTCATGCGCTTGAGGATCACGCCGACAGTCGCGGCGATGGCCGCGTAACCCAGGATCGCCGGCAGACGCTCCTTGGCGGCGTTGAAACCGTCCGCCAGCGTCGGATCGCCGCCTTCCAGGCGGATCATCGCCGCGGCGACCAGCGCGCTGTTGCAGAACACGATCACCGTGTACTGGCAGAAATAGAACAGGAACACCCAGATCACGCTGGAAGCAGCGCCATGGCTGAAGACGCGCCAGCCGATCATCGGCACCAGGAACGTCGCCAGCACCACCAGCGTGGCGATGGCCGAGACGATCGGAAACACCATCAGTTCCTTGTCCGAACGCAATACCGCCGCGCTCGCCTTCACCAGCTCCCAACTGCGCGAGAACTTCTCGAACATCGCCAAATCTCCCCGTGGTTCCCCAGAGTCCCCCATGGACAGCGGGCATCCTCGGGCCGTGGGCCCGTGGCGGCAAGGGGGACGTGCGGGATTTCGGACGGCCGGCCCGATCCGTCGCCTTACAGCGCGATCGATTCCAGCGCCGCACCGTGCTCGGGATGTCGCGCCCACAGCTGCGCCAGCGTGTGGCCCGTGCCGGGCACGACGACCTCCGGCGCGATCTCCGCCAGCGGTCGCAGCACGAAGGCGTGCTTCAGCTCGGGACGTGGAATGCGCAGATTTCCCGCGCCTTCCAGCGTGATCCCGTCGAACAGCACGATGTCGATGTCGAGCGTGCGATCGCCGTAACGCGGGCCGTTGCGATCGCGGCCATGCGCGTCTTCCAGCGCATGCAGCCAGTCGTTGAGCGATTGCGGGTCCAGATCGGTTTCGATGATCGCGGCGGCATTGTGGAAATCCGGCCCGTCGAAGCCCACCGCGCGCGTGCGGTACACCGGCGACATCACCACCGCGCCGAAACGTTCGCGCAGCGCCTGCACCGCCGCGCGCAGGTGCGCGGTGGCATCGACGTTGCTGCCCAGGCTGAGGTAGGCGCGGCTCATCGCGATGTCACGCACCGCGTCAGGACGCCGAGCGTTCGATCGACACGCCCACCGCGCGCGCGCCGCGCACCGCGCCGGGCTTGCTCAGCTTCAGGCGCACGCGCTGTACGCCGAACTCGGTGAGGATGATCTGCGCCACGCGCTCGGCCAGCGTTTCCACCAGGCCGAAATCCGACTGGCTCACGTACTCCACGATGCGCTTGCTGACGGCCTTGTAGTTCAGCGTGTCCTCGATGGCATCGCTGGCGGCCGGCACGCGGTTGTCGAAGGCCATCTCGATGTCGAACACCAGCGGCTGGCGGATGCGCCGCTCCCAATCGTAGATGCCGATGAGCGCCTCGATCTCGAGGCCTTCGATGAAGACGTGGTCCATGGGGGGAAGCGCCGGGATTCGTGATTCGGGATTGGGGATTCGGAACAGCAGACGGGGATTTTACGAATCTCGAATCCTGAATCACGAATCCCGTGCTGTCGTCACCGCTTCGAGCGTCGCCATGTCCCAACGCGGCGTCACCCGCACGGCGAGATCGCCGTGCTGGCCCGCCGCCAGCCGCAGCGCACCGGCGTAGGCGATCATCGCGCCGTTGTCGGTGCAGAACTGCGGGCGCGGGAAGCTGACGCGGCCGCCGCGCTTGCGGGTCATCTCGTCGAGCCGGGCGCGCAGGCGCTTGTTGGCACCCACGCCGCCGGCGACCACCAGCGTGTCGCAGCCGGAGGCGTCCATCGCGCGCTCGCACTTGATCGCCAGCGTGTCGACCACGGCGTCTTCGAAGCCGCGCGCGATGTCGGCGCGGACCGTGTCGCTGCGGTCACTGTCCTGCCAGGCCAGCAGGACCTGGGTCTTCAGGCCGCTGAAGCTGAAATCCAGGCCGGGGCGGTCGGTCATGGGCCGGGCGAACTTGAAGGCGCCCGGACGCCCCTGCTCGGCCAGCGCCGCCAGTTGCGGGCCGCCCGGGTACGGCAGGCCCATCAGCTTGGCGGTCTTGTCGAAGGCCTCGCCGGCGGCGTCGTCCAGGGTCTCGCCCAGCAGGCGGTAACGGCCGATGGCCTCCACATGCACCAGCTGGGTGTGGCCGCCGGAGACCAGCAGCGCCACGAACGGCGGCTCCGGGCGACCGCGCTCGGGGTCGTCCTCCAGCAACGGGGCCAGCAGGTGGCCTTCCATGTGATGCACGCCGATGGCCGGCACGTCCAACGCCCAGGCCAGCGAGCGCGCCACGCCCGCACCGACCAGCAGCGCCCCGACCAGCCCGGGGCCGGCCGTATAGGCCACCCCATCGAGGTCGGCGGTCGTGAGCCCCGCCTCGCGCAGGGTCTCGCGCACCAGCGGCAGCAGCTTGCGGACGTGGTCGCGGCTGGCCAGCTCGGGGACCACGCCGCCGTATTCGGCGTGCAGGGCGATCTGGCTATAGAGCGTGTGCGAGCGCAGGCCGGTGTCCGTGTCGTAGACGGCCACACCGGTTTCGTCGCAGCTGGTTTCGATGCCGAGGACTTTCATTGGGGCTTCCGGGAGCGGGCGCAGGGCGGCTTCCGGCGGCCGGAAGCGTGCGTATTCAAGGACCTGCGTCCGTGATGTGGGCCTATGTTGCACCTTCAAGGAGGCCGCCGCTATAATGCGCGGCTCTTCCCCGGCCTGCCCGGGCCGGTTACCGAAACGAGATTACGTATGCCCAGCGTCAAAGTCCGCGAAAACGAGCCTTTTGAGTTTGCTCTGCGTCGCTTCAAGCGCACCTGCGAGAAGGCCGGCGTCCTGGCCGAGACCCGCAAGCGCGAGTTCTACGAGAAGCCGACCCAGGAACGCAAGCGCAAGGCCGCCGCCGCGGTGAAGCGCCAGGCCCGTCGCGCCTCGCGTGACGTGACCAAGCGTCAGCGCCTGTACTGATCGCCCTGGCGGGCCCGCGCACCGCGCGACCCGCTCCCGGACGCATCACACAAGCCGGCCGCGCACTGCGCAGCCGGCTTTTTGTGTTTCCGATTCCCGGGATTCGAGATTAGGGATTCGGGATTCGGCCCGCTTCCCGCGCTGGTCGCCCCGATCTTTCGAATCCCCAATCCCGAATCCCCAATCCCGAATCCCAAATCCCGGACACAAGCCATGAGCCTCAAGCAGCGACTCACCGATGACATGAAGGCCGCCATGAAGGGCGGCGACAAGCACAGCCTGGCCGTGATCCGCCTGATCAACGCCGCCATCAAGCAAAAGGAAGTCGACGAGCGCATCGAGCTGGACGACGCCGCCGTGATCGCCGTGCTCGACAAGATGGTCAAGCAGCGCCGCGACTCGGTCAGCCAGTACGAAGCCGCCGCCCGCGAGGACCTGGCCCAGGTCGAGCGCGACGAGATCGTCGTCATCGAGCGCTACATCCCCGCCAAGATGGGCGAGGCCGAGATCCTGGCCGCCATCGAGTCCGCCATCGCCGAAACCGGCGCCACCGGCCCGGCCGACATGGGCAAGCTGATGGGCCCGCTCAAGGCCAAGCTCGCCGGCCAGGCCGACATGGGCCAGGTGTCGGCGCTGGTGAAGAAGCGGCTGTCCCCGTAATGGTTTTCCGGCCCGCCCTCCGGCGGGCCCCGCAAGGAGGTGCATCATGAAACGCCACGACCACCCGATCGCCTGCTTTCGAGGTCACGAGTAAGCGACGCCGCGGTTACCCGTCCGAGACCCGCGTCAAGCGCGGCGACCGGATCGTGCACGGAAGCAAGGAGTTGCTGGAGAAGCTCGGCCGCAACGACCCCTGCCCGTGCGGCTCGACCCGGAGGTTCAAGGAACTGCTGTCTCCGCGCCGGCCACCATGACGGGTCCGAACGGCACCACTACTTTTAGGGACCGCTAGGCCCCGACCCACTCGACGAAGCCGGGCCCCGCCCGGCTTCGTCGCTTCCGCGCATGGCATCCTAATCCCCGATGGCCCGCATCCCCGACGCATTCATCGACGACCTGCTCGCCCGCACCGACCTCGTCGAGGTGATCGGTTCGCGCGTGCAGCTCAAGCGTCAGGGCAAGGAGTACTCGGCTCGCTGCCCGTTCCACGACGAGCGCTCGCCCAGCTTCACCGTGTCGCCCGTGAAGGGCTTCTACCACTGCTTCGGCTGCGGCGCGCACGGCACCGCGATCAGCTTCCTGATGAACTACGACCGCCTCGAGTTCCTCGACGCGGTGGAAGAACTCGCCAAGCGCCTGGGCATGGAAGTGCCGCGCGACACGCATCAGCGCAATGCCAACCCGGACAGCCAGGATCTCTACGGCGCGATGGATGCGGCGTCGAAGTTCTTCCAGAAACAACTGGCAAGCAACGGCCGCGCGCTCGGTTACTTCGACAGCCGCGGCGTGGACGCCGACACGCGCGCGCGTTTCTCGCTCGGCTACGCGCCCGACGGCTTCAGCGCGCTGCGCGATGGCCTGGGCACCGATCCGCGCCGAATGAAACTGCTCGAACGCGGCGGCCTGTTCTCGAAGAACGACCGCGGCCACGTCTACGACAAGTTCCGCGACCGCGTGATGTTCCCCATCCACGACCGGCGCGGGCGCACGATCGCCTTCGGCGGCCGCGTGCTGGAGAAAGAGAACGGCCCGAAGTACCTCAACTCGCCCGAGACCGAACTCTTCCACAAGGGCCGCGAACTCTACGGCCTGTGGCAGGTGCGCCAGGCGCACAACAAGATCGAGCGGTTGATCGTCGTTGAAGGCTACATGGACGTGATCGCGCTGTTCCAGAACGGCTTCGACACGGCCGTGGCGACGCTGGGCACCGCGACCACGCCGGACCATGCGGAGCTTCTGTTCCGCAACGCGCCCGACGTCTATTTCTGTTTCGACGGCGATCGCGCCGGTCGCGGTGCGGCGTGGAAGGCGGTCGAATCGGTATTGCCGCGCATGAAGGACGGGCGCCAGGCGTTCTTCCTGTTCCTGCCCGACGGCGAGGATCCGGATTCGCTGGTGCGAACCGAAGGCCGCGAGGGCTTCGAAGCACGCCTGCAGCAGGCCACACCGCTGTCGCAGTTCTTCTTCGATTCGCTCAGCAGCGACGTCAACCTGCACACGCTGGAAGGCAAGGGGCGCCTGGCCGAGCGCGCCAAGCCGCTGCTCGCGCAGATTCCCGACGGTGCATTCGGCGATCTGATGAAGCAGCGCCTCACCGAACTCACCGGTGTCGGCGCACGCGCCAGCTCGCCGGAGACGCACGTGCCGGCGCAACGCGCGCGTGCCGCGCAGAACTCGCAGCCCGCATCGAAGCCATCGCTGGTGCGAAGCGCGATCACGATGCTGCTGCAACAGCCGGCCGTGGCGCTGGCGCTGCCGTCGTCGCTGCACTTCGCTTCGCTCGACCAGCCGGGCGTCGGCCTGCTGGTGGAAATCATCGAACTGGTGCACGAGCGCCCGGACATTTCCACCGGCATGATCCTGGAGCACTTCGCCGACCGCAGCGAAGCGCCCGCGCTGACCAAACTCGCCACGGCGCGCGCGGTGGAAACCACGGCGGCGACGCCGTTGGATGCCCGCGTGCTCGACGATGCGGACCGTCGCCAGCGCGCCTTCCTCGATGCGATCGCACGATTGGATTCGCAGGCATTGCAGGCACGCATCGAAGCTCTGCACTCGCGCATGTCGACACTGGTGGACGCGGAGAAGCAAGAGCTGCGCGAGTTGCTCACGCTGCGTCTGCAACAGGGACGCCAGTAACGCGCGGGATCATCCTTCGCGATGCGAAGCCCGACTGACTTCGCAACCTCACCCGGCCTTCACGTTTCTTCGACAGAATCTCTTCCGCACGCCGCAGCGCGCGGAAGGTACGTCGATGCTCACGCGCACACAGCCGTCTCCCGCATCGCTCGCGCGCCTGGTCGCGTGCGTCGCGCTGCTGCTCGTGCTTTCGGGCTGCGCAACGGCGCCGCGCGCGCCGGTTCCTCCGGAACTCACGGGCTCCGCCGTGATCCCCGGCATGCCCGGTGTGCGCGCCGAGTCCGGGCGGCGCAGCGCGGCGATGGAAGCCGACTTCCTCCAGTCGATCAAGGACGAATCGCCCGCGGATTTCCCCGTCGGCGCCAACGGCGAGACGCGCTACGCCTACCTCGCGTTATCCGGCGGCGGCGCTTATGGCGCATTCGGCGCAGGCTTCCTCAACGGCTGGACCGCCACCGGCAAGCGCCCTGCTTTCAAGATCGTCACCGGCGTCTCCACCGGCGCGCTGATGGCGCCGTTCGCGTTCCTGGGCACGCGCTACGACGAGATGCTGTACCGCATCTACACCACCACCACGCGCGATGACGTCTTCACCACGCGCTCGGCGATCGGCGCGCTGCTCAGTCGCGAGTCGCTGGCGCAGAACGCGCCGCTGTCGGCACTGATCGCGCGCTACGTCGATGCCAACACCCTGCGTGAAATCGCCGACGCCCACCGCAGCGGACGTCGGCTCTACATGGCCACGGTCGACCTGGACTCGCGCCGATTCATCGTGTGGAACATGGGTCTGATCGCCACGCACGCTAACGAGCAGGCGCTCGCGCTGTTCCGCCAGGTGATGCTGGCCTCGTCCGCGGTGCCGATCGCGTTTCCGCCCGTGCTGTTGGAAGTGGACGTCGACGGCACGCGCTACGACGAAATGCACGTGGACGGCGTCGTGGGCGCCAACGTCTTCGTGCACGTCGGCGCGATCGACACGTCGAGCCTCTACCGCACCGCCGGACGAATGAACGCCCACGAGGACATCTTCGTCATCCACAACGGCCAGCTGCGCGCGCCGCCGGCGCCCACGCAGCGCAGCTTCCGCGGCATCGCGCTGCGCGTCATCGAAGTCTCCGGGCGCGCGACCATCGTCGGCGACCTGTTTCGCGAGTTCGCCTTCGCGCAGCGCAACGGGTCGGGTTTCCACTGGATCACCATCGGCGAATCGGTCGTGCTGGGCGATCCGCTTGCCTTCGATCAGGAAGCGATGGCGCGCTGGTATGCGGAAGGCGAGCGCGTCGCGCGCGCAGGCCCCAAGTGGTACACGCTGCCGCCCGGCATCACCGAAAGCCCGCCGTAGCGCGTCCCATCGGGCCTGTGGCGCTGCGGCTGGGAGCGGCGTGAAGGTCGCACCGCGCTGATCCGCGGCCCCGCCTCGGCGGATTTCACTCTCTCCAGCCCCGCTTTCGTCGCCCCGCCCCCGCGTTCGTCGCAGCCGCCGGTGCATCCGGCGCCGGGCTCGCTATGCTGCGCCGCATTCCACTGATCGAGCGCGCCGCGTGTTCACCCCCTTCGTCTTCGTCCTTCGCATCGCCATCGCCTGGCTGCTGGCCCTCATGCTGGTGTCGGCCGTGTGGAACGCGCTGCCGCTGCTCAACCGGGTGGAATGGCCGCTGACGGTCCTGGGCATGGTGACCATGGCGCTGGTCGTCGTGGGCGCGTTCTCGCATGTGGGCCGCGTGCGGCTGATCGCCGGGCGCGTGGACAAGGAAGCGCTGGACAACCGCCAGCGCCGGCAGGTGGAAGTGCCGTTCGAGGCCGGCGAGGCCTTCGATCTGGTCGATGCCGCGATCCGCGAATTGCCGCGCATCCGTCAGGTCGAAAGCGCGCGCGACAGCTTGCAAGTGCGCGCGACGGTCGACCGCCCGCAGGACTTCGGCGAGTACCCGCTGGGTCGCTGGAATCCGATGCGCTGGTTCGGCATTCCACGCAATCGCATCCACGCCACGGTCGTGCCGGGCCACGACAGCGGCAGCGTCACGCTGATCTGCGAACCCGAAAGCCCCGCGTGGAGCGACTGGTTCCTGGTCGATGACGGCACCAACTTCGAGAACGCCGAAGCGATCACGCGCGCCATCAGCCGCCGCGTCGCCGAACGCCGTCGCAACGAGAAGAGCGAAGCGGTGCAGACCGCAACCGAGAAGGAGCTCACCGTCGCCAAGCTCAGCCTGCTGCACGCGCAGGTGGAACCGCATTTCCTCTACAACACGCTCGCCAGCGCGCAGTTGCTCACGCGCAGCGACCCGCAGCGCGCGGACGAGATGCTCGGGCATCTGATCCAGTACCTGCGCCGCTCGCTGCCCAGCACCGACAACGAGCTCTCCACGCTGGGCGCGGAGCTCGAGCGCGCGCTCGCGTACCTTGAGATCCTGCGCATCCGCATGGGCCCGCGTCTGTCGGTTCAGGTGGACGTGCCGGAGAACCTGCGCCCCACGCCACTGCCGCCGATGGTGTTGCAGACGCTGGTGGAGAATGCGATCAAGCACGGCCTGGAGCCGCGCACCGGTGGCGGCACGGTCTGGATCCGCGCCCGTCGCGTCGACGACGTGGTGACGGTGACGGTCGCCGACGATGGCGAAGGTTTCAACACCAAGAACAGCGGCACCGGCATCGGCCTGAAGAACGTGCGCGAACGGCTGCGCCTGCTCTACGGCGCGAGCGCGGCGTTGTCGGTGGTCGCCAACTTCCCGCACGGTGTCGCCGCCACGCTCTCGGTGCCGCCCGCCCTGCCGCCTTCCACGCCTTCGCCGGAGGCTCGCCATGTCTGAGTCGCCCTGCACCTGCGTCATCGCCGAAGACGAAACGCTGCTGCGCACGGCGCTGGTCGAACAACTGCGCCAGGTCTGGCCGGAGTTGCAGATCGTCGCCGAATGCGAAGACGGCGCGAGCGCGCTGGAGGCGTTGTCGGAGCACAAGCCGCGCGTCGCCTTCCTCGACATCCGCATGCCGGGGTTGAGCGGGCTCGAAGTCGCCGCTGCCGCCGCGGAAGAGACACCGGACACGCAGATCGTGTTCGTCACCGCGTACGACCAGTACGCCATCAACGCCTTCGAACGCGGCGCGGTGGACTACCTGCTCAAGCCGATCTCGCCCACGCGCCTGGAAACCACGGTGAAGCGCCTGCAGGCGCGCACGGGGAACAACGATGCGGCCACGCTTGCCGCGCTGCTGGAGCGCCTGGGTGCGCGACAGCCCGCACCGGCCGCCGCGCCACCGCTGACGTGGATCACCGCCAGCGCGGGGCGCGAGACGCGCCTGATCCTCGTCGACGAGGTCGCGTACTTCCGCGCCGACAACAAGTACACCACGGTCGTCACCGCCGAAGGCGAAGCGCTGCTGCGCACGCCCATCCGCGAACTGCTTGCCGTGCTGGACCCGTCCACGTTCAAGCAGATCCATCGCTCCACGATCGTGAACCTCAAGGCGATCGCGGGCATCGTGCGCGACGACACGGGCCGCGGCACCGTGCGTCTGAAGAACCGCCCCGAAACGCTTTCCGTCAGCGCGCCGTTCATGGCGCTGTTCCGCCACATGTAACCGATCCGCTTGTTTCCGGCATCGGATGCCACCCTCCTTCGAGGTGACCCATGAAACTCTCGGCGTTGCTTTACTTCGTACTTTCGCTGTTCGGCTGCGATGTCGGTCGCAGCACGTTCGTGGATCGTGTCGTCGTCGACGGTGCGAACGCGCTGGTCAGCCGCGCGACGGTCGAAGCCGGCGTGGCGCGTTTCGAATGCCTGCGCAGCGCCAGCGGGCATTGCTACTACACGGTGTTCCCGCGCGAATGCGCGACCTCCCAGTCCTCGGGCAAAGTCGAGGCGGCCTGCCTGGCGCAGCCGATCGGACGCTTCACCGTCGCCAACGGCGACAGCCGCCAGGTCACGGGCCTGAACGATTTCCGCCTGTGCGTGAGCGACAAGGACGGCACGCCCGGTACGGGCTGCCAGGCGCCGGAGCCGGTCGCGGCGCGGTGAATCGGCACCTGGCCGTTGCCGTTTCGACTGGCCCTCACCCCAACCCCTCTCCCGCGCGCGGGAGAGGGGCTCAGCACATCAGCCGACGCACTTCCTACTGATTCGATGGCCGCGGCCGCAGCACGTTCGTACAACGTGCCGCCGGCGTGCTGCCGCATACTTCGAGACCTCGGGACGACGCGGTACGGTGCGTGCTCAGCTGGATTGCCATTGCCTTCCTGATTGTTCTCGTCGCGGTCGGCGGTGTCCTGCTGCTCACCAACCGGTTCGCGCCGCCGGCCAGCGGTGAAGCCAGCCACGCACTGCCCCTGCAGACTGCGCAGACCGAGATCGACCGCGAGCTCGCTCCGCTGCTGCAGGGTCACCCGGGACAGACGGGCGCGATCTTCCTGTCCGACGGCGTCGATGCGTTCGCCGCGCGCGCGATATCCGCGCGCAAGGCCGGGCGCAGCCTCGATCTGCAGTACTTCATCTGGCACAACGACCTCACCGGACGTCTGGTCGCCAGCGAAGCCCATGACGCCGCGCAGCGCGGCGTGCGCGTGCGCATCCTGCTCGACGACATGAATGCCCGCGGGCTCGACCCGCACCTGCTTGCGCTGGATGCGCATCCCAATATCGAACTGCGCCTGTACAACCCGTTCCGCAACCGCAGGAGCGTCGGCCGCGTCTTCGAGCTGCTGCGCCGGCCGGTCAGCATGAACCACCGCATGCACAACAAGGCATGGATCGCCGACGGCCGTGTCGCGATCATCGGCGGGCGCAACATCGGAGAGCAGTATTTCAGCGCGGACGCGCAGGTGAATTTCCGCGATCTCGACCTGCTGCTGCTCGGCCCCGCCGTGGAGCAGGCCAGCGGCATCTTCGACGCGTATTGGAACAGCGCCGCGGCGGTGCCCATCGCGACGCTGGGCGCCCGCAGCCCCGAGGCGCTGCGTGCGCTGCTGGAGGACGTGCTTCGCGATGCGCGCAGCAATGGCGCGCGGCGTTACCTGGACCGCGTGGACGATTCGGAGCTGGTGCGCGACCACTACCTCAGCGGGCTGCATCCGCACTGGAGCACGGGCATCCAGGTCGTCGCCGATCCGCCCGTGAAATGGGCCGGTGACGACCGCGCGCAGTGGATGGTCGGGCGGCTGGCGCCGATGATCTCGCAGGCGCGCGAGGAAGCGCTGGTGATCTCGCCGTACTTCGTGCCGGGTGAGGACGGCACGGCGCGGCTTGCCGCGCTGACCGGGCGCGGCACGAAGGTCGGGATCGTCACCAACTCGCTGGCGGCCAACGATGTCTACGCCGTGCACAGCGGTTACGCGCAGTACCGCCAACGCCTGATCCAACACGGCGTGGCGCTGCACGAACTGCGCACCAACGCACGCACGCCCACCACGCCGACCTTCGTCGGTACGCGTGCCGCGCTTCACACCAAGGCCTTCGTGCTCGATGGCGTGCGCGGCTTCGTCGGCTCCTTCAACGTGGACCCGCGTTCAAAGAACCTCAACACCGAGATGGGCGTGCTGTTCGACGATCCCGTCATGGCCGCGCAGGTGCGCGCGGAGTACCTGCGCCTTGCCGATCCGGACTTCAGTTATCGCGTGAGCCGGATGCAGGACGGCGCGCTGTGCTGGCTCGACGGCACGCAGACCAGCGCCGTCGTGCTGGACCGCGAGCCGGACGCCGGCTTGCTGCGTCGCGCGCTCGTGCGGGTGTCGGGATGGTTGCCGATCGAGTCGCAGTTGTAGCGGGCGTTAGAATCGAACCACTTCGGGCGCCATCACGATGAAGCCATCGCCCTCGAATGCCGGAACCCCGGATGACCGCGCCACCGTGGAGGCGTCGTCGGGGCAGGCGTTGATGGAATCCGCGCAGGCGTGGGCACGACGGGCGGAACGATCCGCCGACGGCTCGTTGCAGGCATGGCTGCACTGCGCGAGCGATGCCTACCGCGCGCTGGCTGCGGACGAACGCACGAGCGCCGATGCCGCCGCGCTGGCGACGCACGCCGCGGCCGAAGTGCTGTCGCGCGTCCTGCATCAGCATCCCGATGCCTGGTCGCCGGGGAGGGTCCGCATCGGCGAGGTTCGCTTCCACGTCGAACTGCGTGATGTGTCGCCCGATCTTCGGCCGCCGCTGCGGATCCGGCGCGCGCAGGACGTGTCGATGGACGCGTTCGACGGCGAGCGCCACAGCCGCCCGGGGTTCGGCGTGCCGGTAGCGGTACTGCCGTTGCAGTGGGATGCCGAGCCCCTGCATCGGCTGGCGCCGCGCTCGGGCGTGTTCCGCAATCTCACCGCGTGGATCGAGCCCGATGCTTCGCAACCGGACGCAGCGCCGCGCCTGGTGTTCGCCGATCCGTTGAAGCTCGATGCGCTGTCGATCGGCGCGCATCGCTTCCCGCTGGCGCGCGATACTTCCGCCGGTTACGCGTGGGGCATGGAGGTTTCGAAGCTGGAACGCTTGGGCCTGTGGGGATTGATCGGCGGAAGGCAGATCGGACAACGCGCCGGTCTTTATCTGCTGGAGGACTACGACCCCGGCAAGCGTCCGCTGGTGATGATCCACGGGCTGGGCAGCAATCCGCTGATCTGGTCGCGCCTTTCCAATGCGGTGTGGGGGGCGGACGACCTGCGCGCGCGATTCCAGATCTGGCAGGTCGTGCACCAGACGGACGCGCCGCTGCTGGTGGCGCGCCTGCGTTTGCAGGATTACCTGGATGCCGCCTGGCGCGAGCTCGATCCGAAAGGCGAACACAAGGCGCGCGCGGGCACCGTGCTGATCGGTCACAGCATGGGCGGCGTTGTCTCGCGGCTGCTTTGCGCGCACAGCGGCGACGCGCTGTGGAATGCGGCCTTCCTCGTCCCGCCCGCGTCGCTCCGGGCCAGCGCTGAAGACCTGGCGCTGATCCAGCGGATCTTCTCGTTCCATCCTTACCCTGGGGTCTCGCGCGCGGTGTTCCTCGCCGCGCCGCATCGCGGCAGCCCGAGCGCGGCCACGCTGCCGGGCCGCGTGACGCGCGACCTGGTCGGCCGGCGTGCGGTCGAAGTGCACGCGCTGCGCCGCATCGCCCTGGCCAACCCGGAGGCGATCCGGCCGGAGCTGCGCGCGGTGTTCGAACAGGGCTGGATCAACAGCATCACGACCCTGCAGGCCGAACAGCCCGTGCGCCGTGCGGCCGAGGCCCTGCTGCCGGCCCCTGGCATTGCCTACCACACCATCGCCGGCGTGCAGCCGGGACGGCGCGAGAAGTCCGATGGCGTCGTGCCGCTGGAGAGCGCGCTGATCCCGGGCGCGGAGTCGTCCCTCGTGGTCGAGTCCGGGCACCGGGTCCACGAACACCCGCTCGCCGTGGCGGAGGTCCTGCGGATTCTGCGCGGCGCGGGCGCCCATTGAGTCGGGCCCGGCGATGGCGTAGCGTCGCCGCAACCCCGCATGGAGGTGGTTGCGATGAACAAGGAAGTCCGGCTGGCCGCACTGCTCTGTCTGATGCCGTGGCTCGCGCACGCGGGCGAGACGACGCTGATCGAACCCTCGCGCTACGACGCCGCCGAAGCGCAGGCCACGGGTCACCCCAACGAACTGGCGCGCTGGAAAGGCATGCGCGCCTACGACGAAGGCAAGCCCGCCGAAGCCAAGGTGCAATTCGAACGCGCCGCGTGGTTCGGCGATACGCAATCGCAGTATTTCCTGACGCTGATGCACTGGCAGGGCGACGGCGTCCCGCGCGACCCGGTGATGGCCTACGTCTGGGCGGACCTGGCGGCCGAGGGCGGCGAGGTCGAGGCGCTGGTGGCGCTGCGCGAGCGCATCTGGAGCACGCTCTCGCCCGAGCAGCAACGGCAGGCCATCGAGACCGGCCGCGCGTTCCACCCCACGTTCGGCAAGCAGGCCACGTCGAGGCGGCTGCATTCGGAACTTCGGCGTTTCGCGCGCCAGCAGACGGGCAGCCGGCTCGGGCAGGGTGTGTCGAAGCTGGAAGTCGGCGTCGGCGGCACCGGCGCCTACGGCACGCGCGGACGGCCCAGCCACGAATCCCTGCAGGCGACCGGCGACACCTTCTACGCCGCCGAGCGCACGCGCTACGACGACTACCGCCAGGCCGAGAACGCGCGCCTGAGCGACCTCATCCGCGGCGCGGGACAGGTGAAGACGGGGCCCGTGGTGCCGGTTCGCGAGTCCACGACCGACTGAGCAGGCCCGCTTCGCCACGGCGGAGCGCTCGCACGAGACGTGGGTCGCGTATGCGCGGCCCCGGCCGGCATCGCGCGCAGGACGCAGGCTAAGCTCGGGGCTTCCGTTCCGGGGGAACTCCGATGCCATCACGCACGACCGTCCTTGTGTCCGCCCTGCTCCTGGCCATTGCGCTGCCGGCCGCCGCACAGACCGCGACGCCCCCCGTCGCGCGCGAGCAGGTCGGCACCCGCATCAGCGAACAGATTCCCGCGTTGCCGCCGGCGCTGGTCGAACAGCTCAGCCGCTACCAGAACACGCGCGGCGCGACGTTCGCCGGCTGGAGCGGCGATTGCATCCTCATCAGCACGCGCTTCGCCGAGACCGCGCAGGCGCACCGCGTCTGTGAGCCGATGGGCATGCGCGAGCAGCTCACGTTCTATCCCGAACCGCTGGCCGCGATCGAAGCCGCGCCGCCGCGTTCCAGGCTCGACGGCTTCGTGTTCGGCAAGGACGTGGGCGGCAACGAGTTCTGGCAGCTGCACTGGTTCGACCTGAAGACGCGCGAGACCACGCTGCTCACCGACGGCAAGGCGCGCAACCAGGGGCCGCTGTTCTCGCACGACGGCACGCAGTTCGCGTGGAGCAGCACCGCGCGCAACGGCAAGGACACCGACGTGTGGGTGATGGACTTCGCCGCGCACAAGCCGCGCGTGCTGGTCACGCAGGGCGGCCAGTGGAACGCGATGGACTTCTCCCATGACGGCCGCGAACTGCTGGTGATGAAATACGTTTCGGCCGCCGAGTCGTATCCCGGCGTGGTCGACCTGGCCACCGGGAAGCTGACGATGTTCCCGGTGGACGGCGGCAAGGCGTCGCTGAAGGACTTCAAGTATTCGCCCGACGGCCGCGGCGTTTATTACATTTCCGACGAACCGGTGGACGGCAAGGCGCAGGAGTTCCTCACCCTGCGCCATCACGATCCGAAGACCGGCAAGTTCGAAGTGCTCACCGCCGATACGCCGTGGGATGTCGCCGACCTGGCGATCGCCGACGACGGCAGGCATCTGGCCTACACGACCAACGAGGACGGCATCTACCAGTTGCATGTCCTCGCATTGCCCTCGCACAAGGAAGTGAAGCTGGCGCAGCTGCCGGTGGGCGTGGTGGTGAACCTGGGATTCTCGCCCGACAGCAAGCGCCTGGCCGTGACGTTGAACTCGGCCACATCGCCCAGCGATGTCTACGTGCTCGACCTGCGCGGCGGCGCGCCCACGCGCTGGACGCGCAGCGAGGTGGGCGGACTGGATGCGTCGAAGTTCGTCGCGCCCACGCTCGTGCACTACCCCACCTTCGACGCGGTGGACGGACGCCCGCGCATGATCCCGGCGTTCTACTACCGCCCGGCGAACGTGCCGGCCGGGAAGAAGATCCCGGTGGTGATCAACATCCACGGCGGACCGGAAGGCCAGTCACTGCCGACGTTCAACCCGACCGCGCAGTTCCTCGCCAACGAACTGGGCGTGGCGATGCTGCTGCCCAACGTGCGCGGTTCGGAAGGCTACGGCAAGACGTACCTGGGCCTGGACAATGCCGACAAGCGCGAGGATTCGGTCAAGGACATCGGCGCGCTGCTGGACTGGATCGCGACGCAGCCCGAGCTCGACGCCTCGCGCGTGGGCGTGTACGGCGGCAGCTACGGCGGCTACATGGTGCTGGCCTCGCTGATGCACTACAGCGAGCGCATCCGCGCCGGCGTCGACATCGTCGGCATCTCGCACTTCGGCACCTTCCTCAAGAACACCGAGAGCTACCGCCGCGACCTGCGCCGCGCCGAGTACGGCGACGAGCGCGATCCGGCGATGGCGCAGGTGTTCGAGGCGATCTCGCCGCTCAACCACGCCGACCGCATCCGCGCGAAGCTGTTCGTCGCACAGGGGAAGAACGACCCGCGCGTGCCGTACACCGAGGCCGAGCAGATCGTGAAGGCGGTGCGCGCCAACGGACAGCCGGTCTGGTACCTGCTGTTCGACGACGAGGGCCACGGCTTCAGGAAGAAGACGAACGTGGACTACTTCAACGCGGCGACGATGTTGTTCTGGCAGCAGAACCTGATCGGCAACGACGCGGCGGGCACCACGGCGAAGTGACGGTAGGCGCGATGACCGCCCGGTCGGGCGGCCATCGCGCGCATCGCGGATTCAGGCACACAGGGGAAGCAGGCGGCGGCGCGCAGCGTTGACTCCGCCACCACGCTGCGCGGCGCAAGCTCGCATCAGCTTCGGTGGAGAACCGCCATGCGCACCCCCTTCCTGCTTCTCGCCTCGACCGTCATGGCCGCGGCCTGTCTGGCCGCGTGCAGCACCAACGCACGCAGCGATGCCCAGACCAGCGTCGCCCTGCCCGTCCCGTCGGACGACAAGGCCACCGCCGAAAAGGCGCTGACGGCCTTCCTGACCTCGCGCAGCATTCGCGAGATTCCCCTTCACCGCGACGCGACGCCGGACCTGGACCGCGACGGCAAGGACGACCTGCTGATGCTGCTGGACGACCAGAACTGGTGCCAGGCCGACGGCTGCACGCTGCTGGTGTTCCATGGCGAGAAGGACGGCTACCGGCTGGTGAGCCAGTCCGTCTCCGTGCGTGCACCGGTTTCGGTCGGCGCGCGGGTCAATCGCGGCTGGCACGACCTGCTGGTGAATGTCGGCAGCGGCGATGAGGCGGGGACGGTCGCGCTGGAGTACGACGGCACCGGCTACCCAGCCGATCCGACGATGGCGGCGCTGCTGGATCCCGCGCGCCTGCCGTCGGCGACGCCGTTGATCGATGCGGAGATGGCGCCGCGTGTGGCGGCGCAGTGAGCGTGGCGTAGGCGTGCCCCGGGGCTAGACACTGGGAACACCGTCATCCCGGCGAAAGCCGGGACCCAGGCTGTCACGCCTGCCGACGCGACGCGACGCGACACGTCAAATCACATCACGTCATTCCAGCAAACGCTGGAATGACGTGTCGTGGTTCATCCGTGAGGGAGTGCCCGAGTACTGCGGGCCTGGATCCTGGCCTTCGACGGGATGACGACGGGATGGCGTTGCCGGGATGGGAGTGCCCGTGCGCTATACCAATCGCCATGGGCCGCGTCCCGGCCTTCACGCCGAAACAGGGCGAGCGCCAATCATTGCATCGGCGCGTCTGCGTCGGGGCGTCAGCGCCTCAGCGCGTCAGCGACGCCGCCGCATCCTGCTTCACCACCACCCCGCCCTTCATCACGAACGGCACGTGCTCCAGCACCGTCACGTCCCGCGTCGGATCGCCCGCCACCGCGATCATGTCGGCGAAGCGGTTGGTCTCGATCACGCCGACGTCCTCGCGACCCAACGCCTGCGATGCGTTGAGCGTGGCGGCCTGGATCGCCTGCACCGGCGTCATGCCGTAGCGGACCATCACCGCGAACTGCTTGGCGTTGTCGCCGTGCGGGTAGATGCCCGAGTCGGTGCCGTAGACCATCTTCGCGCCGGCCGCATGCGCGCGACGGAAGTTCTCGCGCTGGATGTCGGCCACTTCGCGGTCCTTGCGCAGGTTGTCCTCGAGCACGCCGTTCTTCTTGCCTTCGGCCTGCGTGTAATCGGTGTTGTAGATGTCCATCGACAGCCAGGCGCCGTGCTGCTTGGCCAGGCGGATGCCTTCGTCGTCGATCAGGCTGGCGTGCTCGATGGTGTCCACGCCGGCGCGGATCGCATCCTTGATGCCCGCCGTGCCGTGCGCATGCGCGGCGACCTTCAGGCCCCACTGGTGCGCTTCATCGGCGATGGCTTTCATCTCGGCCAAGCTCAACTGCTGCTGGCCCGGTTCGGTGTTGCGCGAGAACACGCCGCCGGTGGCGCAGATCTTGATGACCTGCGCGCCGTACTTGCGCAGCTCGCGCACGCGCTGGCGGCCTTCTTCCGGCGTGTCGGCGTTGTACGGGCTCTTCTGGTTCATCGACGGCGGATAGAACGTCGAGTCGCAATGCCCGCCCGTGGCGCCGAACGAATATGCAGCGGTGACGATGCGCGGGCCGGTGAGCTTGCCCTCGTCGATCGCCTGGCGCAGGCCGACGTCGTTCCACGCATCCGAACCGACGTTGCGGATCGTCGTGAAGCCGGCCATCAGCGTGCGCTGCGCGTGCACGACCGAGAGCATCGACCAGAAGCGGTCGTTGAACTGCAGTCCGGTGTAGCCGCCGAAGGTGGGATCGGCGTCCAGGTGCGTGTGCATGTCGATCAGGCCGGGCATCAGCGTCATGCCCGGCAGGTCGATGCGCTTGGCGTTCGCCGGTACCGTGGCGCCCGCGCGGCCGACTTCGACGATGTGGCCGTTGCGCACCAGCACCTGCGGACGCTCGATCATCCTGCCCGTGCGCACGTCGAGCAGGCGATCGGCGGTCACCACCACGTCTCCCGCTTCCGTCTTCGCATCGACCACGGTCGGCGCCTGTGCGGATGCGGCGAAGGCGACGGCGACGGCGAACAACGAGGTCAGGGCGAGGCTCAGGCGGTTGCGCGTCATCGACGGTTCTCTGTGGATTGTGGTGGGTGGATCAGTGTTGCGGCTGGAACTCCATCACCGCCGACGGCTGCAGCAGCGGCATCAGCCAGTGGTCCAGCAACAGGAAAGCGAACAGCGCCATCAGGTAGACGATGGAGTAGTTGAAGACCTTCATCGCGTACATTTCGTCCGGCGGGTCCATCAGCTTCCATGCGTAGCCGAGGAACACCGCGCCCAGCACCAGCGCGCCGCCGAGGTAGAACAGCCCGCTCATGCCCGCCGCCCACGGCAGGATCGTCACCGCCACCAGCAGCACGGTGTAGAACAGGATCTGCCAGCGCGTGTACTCCACACCGTGCGTGACCGGCAGCATCGGCACCATCGCGCGCGCGTAGTCGGCGCGGCGGAAGATGGCGAGCGCCCAGAAATGCGGCGGCGTCCACACGAAGATGATCAGCACCAGCAGCAGCGCGTGCGGCCAGTCCCATTCGCCGCGCATGCCGGTGATCGCGGCCCAGCCCAGCAGCGGCGGCGCCGCGCCGGCGATGCCGCCGATCACGATGTTCTGCGGCGTGGCGCGCTTGAGGTACACGGTGTAGATCACCGCATAGCCGATGAGCGAGGCGAAGGTGAGGATCGCGGTGATGGTGTTCACCCACACCACCAGGATCGCCATCGACAGTGCGGCCAGGATCAGCGCGAACACCAGCGCCTGGCGCGGCGTGATCTGCCCGGCGACGATGGGACGCCACGAGGTGCGCGCCATCTTGGCGTCGATGCGCGAATCCAGCAGCTGGTTGATCGCCGCCGCACTGGAGGCGGCCAGCCAGATGCCGAGGAACCCCAGCACCGATTCGCGCAGCGGCGGCAGGCCGGGCACGGCCAGGAACATGCCCACCAGCGCGGTGAACACGATCAGCGCCACGACACGCGGCTTGGTGAGGTCCCAGTACTGCTTGGCGGTGGCGCGAGGCTTGGCGGTATTCATCACGGCTCCGGCGTGCGCAGGCGCGCGAGCAGCGAGACCAGCACGAACAGCAGCAGCACCGCGCCGGCGTTGTGCATCACCGCCACCGACAGCGGCAGGCTCAGCTTGACGTTGGCGATGCCCAGGCCTACCTGTGCGAACACGAGCAGGCCCAGCAGCGTGGCCCAGCCGCGCATGCCCGGCGTGCGGATCAGGCGCAGTGCCAGCCACAGCAGGTAGACGAAGACGACGACGGCCATCATGCGGTGCGCAAGCTGGATCGCGATGCGCGCCTCGCCATCGAGGATGCCGCCCTCGTAATCCACGCCGATCCCGCGCCAGAGCACGAAGGCTTCGCGGAAATCGTGGCGCGGCCACCACTGGCTGACGCAGGTCGGGAAGTCGTTGCCGCAGGCGAGCGCGGCGTAGTTGGCGCTGGTCCAGCCGCCCAGTGCGATCTGCACCGTCAGCACGACGATGCCGGCGATCACCAGCCTGCGCACGGTGATCGCGTCGGCCAGGCGCATCGGGCTGTGCGTCGCGCGCCAGGCCATCCACAGGATCAGCGAGAACGTGAGCAGTCCGCCGAGCAGATGGGCCATCACGACGATCGGCTTGAGCAGCCAGGTCACCGTCCACATGCCCAACAACGCCTGGAAGATGATGACCGCCAGCGTGATGGCCGCGACACGCGCCAGGTCCAGGTTGCTCCAGCGCAGCGCGGCGAACAGCAGGATCGCTTCGCCGGCGATGGCGAGAATCGACGCGGCGACGTGTTCGCCGTGCATGTACAGCGGAATGCCGATGCCGACGAGCACCGCAGCGGCGAGGATCTGCAACACGCCGTGCTTGCGGCGACGCGCGGCCAGCAGCGCCAGCGCGAGCACCAGCACGCCGAGCGTGCCGGCGATCATGCGGTGGAACTGTTCGCGCCAGGCCTTGTGCACTTCGACCGGACGGATCGCCGTGGCGACGTGGTCGACGACTTCATGCGCGGCGGTCGGCCACGCGGCACGGCCGTAGCACGTGGGCCAGTCGGGGCAGCTCAGGCCGGCGTTCGACAGGCGCACGAACGCGCCGAAGACGATCACGCCGAAGGCGAGCGCGACGGCCAGCCACGCAATGCGGTGGAAATGACGGTAGACCGCGGGACGCGAGTGCGTCCGGGATTCGGTAAGCGTGGTCATTCGCGGCTCATCAATCCTGTCGTTCTGGGTCGTGCTCGTACTGGGGCTGCGATCACTTCAGCTTGATCAGCCGGGCCACGTCCGTGCGCAGGCCGGCCGGATCGAAGCCGGGAGCGTAGCGCAGAATCACGAAGCCGTAGGGATCGATGACGTAGGCGGGCACGCCGCGGGCGTTGGCGGGGTCGCCCTTGACGGTGACCTCGTCCACGCGCGGCAGGCCCGCGCGCAACTGTGCGTTGGGCGCCAGCACCTTCAGCGTGGCCGGCGGTTTCACGCCGGCGGGCCAGGCGCAGGTGTCGGTGGGGCACAGCCACAGCACGTGGACCTCGTCCGCGTCCTTGCCGAACAGCTCCCACACCGTTTCGACCTCGCGCGCGAGCGTCGTGCATTCGGCGCCGCAGTCGGCCGGCGGCGCGACCACGATGCGCCAGGTGCGCTCGCCTGCCTTCCACACGTATTCGCCACCCGACATCAAACGCGGCGACAGGTTGCGCACGTCACCCGGCGGCTCGAGCAGTTCGCCCACGTTCTTGGTGCCGGCCGGACGCCAGCCCGAGAAGCGCAGCAGGCCGGCCACGAGCATGCTGCCGAAGAACATCACGAACAGCAGCACCAGCAGCATGCGGTTGCGGTTTCGATTGGGCACGTTCGCGCCGTCGGGGGTGGTGTCGTGGCTCATGTCGAACTCCTTATGGCCGACGGCGCTTGCGGAAGGTGAGGATCAGTGCGGTCGCCAGCACGGCGACCGCCAGCGCGAACCATTGCAGGGCATAGCCCCGGTGTTGGTCCGGCGGAAGGGTGTTGGGCAGCAGTTCCAGGTCGCGTTCGTAGCCGATGCGCAGCTGCGGATCCAGGCGCAGCACGCGCGGCGCGAGCGGCACGGACAGACCGGTTTCGCGCGCGATCGCGGCCAGGTCCACGCGCGTCATCAGCAACGCATCGCCCTGCCGGGCCAGCCCGGGGCCGAGCGCGAGACCGGTCGACGGCGGCGGCACGAGCAGGCCGCGCAGTTCCCATGTGCCGGGCATCTGCGGCACCTGCGGCAGCTTGCGATCGCCCGCGAGCGGCAGCCAGCCCAGGTCGACCAGCATCGGCCCGCCCTGCGACGGCAGGAAGATGCGATACACGCGCACACCGGCGCGGCCGTTGCGCTGCTGGTTGTCGAGCAGCAGGGCGTCGCGCGCGTCGAACACGCCGGTGCCGACGGCCCAGTCGTATTCGCGGGCGCGGGCCGCATCGCCGGCCAGCGACAGCGGCTGCGGCGTGCGCGAGCGCATCACCTGCGCGGCGGCATCGAGCATCGCCTGCTTCTCGATCGCCCGTCGCGACTGCCATAGGCCAAGGTTGCCGAACAGCGTGATCGCCAGCAGCGCGGCGATCCAGCCGACGATGAGGTTACGGCGGCGGCTCACGACTTCCTCGCCCCGCGCTGCGATAATCCCGGCCACGCCCAGTCGCGGGCCCCGTTGGAGGCCGCCATGAACGATTCGCTCAAGACATTGCTGATCATCGCGTTCCTGATCGTCATCCTGTGGAACCTGGGCGCCGGCCTCTATTACATGCTCGTGGACAAGGGCGAGAGCAAGCGCACCGTGAATGCGCTGACCCGCCGCATCGCGCTGTCCATCGCGCTGATCCTGCTGGTGGTGCTGGCCAACTACATGGGCTGGATCAAGTTCCACGGCGGGCCGTGAAGAGCCGGGGTTCGTTATTCGGGATTCGGGATTCGGGATTCGTAAAAGCAAAAGAGCGACGGCATGCCGTCGCTTCTTGCTTTGGGGATCCAGGTTTTCGCTTTTGCTTCTACGAATCCCGAATCCCCATTCCCGAATCCCGGCTTACAGCACGTAGACGAACAGGAACAGGCCCAGCCACACCACGTCGACGAAGTGCCAGTACCAGGCCACCGCTTCGAAGGCGAAGTGGCTGTCCTTGGTGAAGTGGCCCTTCAGACAGCGGAACCAGATCACCGCCAGCATGATCGTGCCGAGCGTGACGTGCGCGCCGTGGAAGCCGGTGAGCATGAAGAAGGTCGAACCGTAGATGCCCGAACCCAGCGTCAGGTTCAGCTCGGTGTAGGCGTGGATGTACTCCTCCGCCTGGAAGAACAGGAACAGCGCGCCCAGCAGCACCGTCAGGCCCAGGAAGACCAGCAGCTGCGTGCGGTGGCCGGCCTTCAGCGCGTGGTGCGCGATGGTGACGGTGATGCCGGAGGTCAGCAGGATCAGCGTGTTGAGCAGCGGCAGGCCCCAGGCCGGAATCGTCTGGTAGACGCCGCCGATGGCGCCCGGGCCGTTGCTCGGCCAGGCGTCGCTGAAGTTCGGCCACAGCAGGGCGTTGGTCATCACGCCGTCGCCTTCGCCGCCGAGCCACGGCATCGCGTAGTGGCGGGCGTAGAACAGCGCGCCGAAGAAGGCGCCGAAGAACATCACCTCGGAGAAGATGAACCAGATCATCCCCATGCGGAACGAGGTGTCGACCTGCTTGTTGTAGTTGCCGCGCACCGATTCGCGCACGACGTCGCTGAACCAGCCGAACAGCACGCCGACCATCAGCGCGATGCCGAAGAAGAACACCGGCTTGCCCCAGCTGACTTCGTTGAACCAGCTGGCGATGCCGAGCATCGTGGTGAACAGCGCGATCGAACCGAGGAACGGCCAACGGCTGCTGTGCGGCACGAAGTAGGTGTTGGCGTCTGGCGAGTGGGCTTGGGCCATGGCGGCGTTCCGGTCAGTGATGCGATTACAAGGAAGTGGGATGCGTCAGGGCGCCGACATCGGCGAGGGGGCGGCCTTCGCCGTTCCCTGCGCCTGGGCGGTGAGCGCGTCGTTCTTGAAGAAGGTATACGACAAGGTGATGGTCTTCACGTCGGCCGGCAGGTTCGGATCGACGATGAAGCGCACCGGCATGTCGCGCACTTCGCCGGCCTTGAGCGTCTGGGCCGTGAAGCAGAAGCATTCGGTCTTGCTGAAGTAGCCCGAGGCGCGCGCCGGCGCGACCGAGGGCACCGCGCTGCCGACGACGGTGCGGTCGGCGGTGTTGCGCGCGTGGTAGGTGGTCTCGTAGAGCTCGCCGGGGACGACCTGCATGGTCACCTTGTTCGGCGTGAACTCCCACGGCAGCTTCGAGTTGACGCCGCCGTCGAACTGCACGGTGATCACGCGCTTGGCCGGCGTGGCCGTGGCGTCCTGCACGCCTTCGGCCGCGGTGCGTTCCAGGCGGATGCCGAAAACCTTTTCGCAGGCGATGCGGTACAGCGGTACCAGCGCGAAGGTGAGCGCGAACGCGCCGATCGCGACCACGACCATCTTGGTCAGGCCGGCGCTCTTGCGCGGCTGATCGCTCGCGCCGCTCATTTGCCCATCGTCCCGCTGAGGATGAAGACGACGTAGATCAGCACCGCGACACCGGCGATCCACAACGCCGTGCGGCGCGCGGCCTTGCGGCGGGCGGCGAGATCGGCGGCGTTGTGGTCGGGCTGGTTCATGGTCGTCTCGTTTCGGCTCGCGGGCCTTTGCTTCTACGGAGCCCCCTTAAGTTAAGGGGGCGGCCGTTGCTGCGCGCAGCGTAGCAACGGCGGGGTTGTGGAAGCATGAGGCGGTATCCGGAGCCGGTACCTCTCGCGCTTTACTCAATCAACAGCAGATCAATGCGTGATGTCGCCGTGCGCCAGGTCGCCGTCACGAATGACCGGCGGCGTGCTGAAGGTGTGGTGCGGCGCCGGGCTCGGCACGGTCCACTCCAGGCCACGCGCAGTCGGCCACGCACGCGCTTCGGCCTTGACGCCCACGGCCTTCGAGCGCCACAGGATGAAGGCCATCATGAACGGCGTGACGAACATGCCGAACGCGCCGATCGAGCTGACCAGGTTCCAGTCCGCGAACACGACGTTGTAGTCCGGGATGCGGCGCGGCATGCCGGCCAGGCCAAGGAAGTGCTGCGGGAAGAACAGCAGGTTGACGAAGATCATCGTCCACCAGAAGTGGAACTTCGCCATGCCTTCGCTGTACATGCGGCCGGTCCACTTCGGCCACCAGTAGTACACGGCGGCGATGATGGAGAACAGCGCGCCGGTCACCAGCACGTAGTGGAAGTGCGCGACCACGAAGTAGGTGTCGTGGTACTGGAAGTCGGCCGGGACGATGGCCAGCATCAGGCCCGAGAAACCGCCGATGGTGAACAGGATCACGAACGCCAGCGCCCACAGCATCGGCGCTTCGAACGAGATCGAGCCGCGCCACATCGTGGTGACCCAGTTGAACACCTTCACGCCCGTCGGCACGGCGATGAGCATCGTGGCGAACATGAAGTAGATCTCGCCACCCAGCGGCATGCCGACGGTGAACATGTGGTGCGCCCACACGATGAACGAGAGGAAGGCGATCGACGCGGTCGCGTACACCATGGCCTGGTAGCCGAACAGCGGCTTGCGGCTGAAGGTCGGGATGATCTCCGACACCACGCCGAACGCCGGCAGGATCATGATGTAGACCTCGGGGTGACCGAAGAACCAGAAGATGTGCTGGAACATCACCGGGTCGCCGCCGCCAGCCGCGTTGAAGAACGAGGTGGCGAAGAACTTGTCGGTCAGCAGCATCGTCACGGCGCCGGCGAGCACCGGCATCACCGCGATCAGCAGGAAGGCGGTGATCAGCCAGGTCCAGCAGAAGATCGGCATCTTCAAAAGGTCGATGCCCGGGGCGCGCATGTTGAGCACGGTGGCGATCACGTTGATCGCGCCCATGATCGAGCTGATGCCCATCATGTGGATGGCGAAGATCGCGAAGGCCACGTTGCTGCCGCCCTGCAGCGAGAGCGGCGGATACAGCGTCCAGCCGCCGGCCGGCGCGCCGCCCGGCAGGAACAGCGTGAGCAGCAGCATCGCGAAGGCGAACGGCAGGATCCAGAAGGACCAGTTGTTCATGCGCGGCAACGCCATGTCCGGCGCGCCGATCTGCAGCGGGATCATCCAGTTGGCCAGGCCGACGAAGGCCGGCATCACGCCGCCGAAGATCATGACCAGCGCATGCACGGTGGTCATCTGGTTGAAGAACATCGGTTCGACGAACTGCAGACCCGGCTTCATCAGTTCGGCACGGATCACCACCGACATGGCGGCGCCGATGATGAACATGATGAAGCTGAAGATCAGGTACAGCGTCCCGATGTCCTTGTGGTTCGTCGAGAAGAACCAGCGCTCGATGAAGCCCTGCTTGTGGGCGTGCTCATCGTGATGGTGGGTGTCAGCGTGCGTGACGGCCATGGCCTACCTCAGGAGATGCGGGACGATCAGCCGGCGACCGGCGTCTGCTTTTCAGCAGAAGCGGCCGTGGCGTCGGTGTTCGGGGTGGTGGCTTCCGGCTGCGCCGGGGCGGCCGGCGGGGCGGCCGGAGCCGGTGCCGGGGCGTTCTTCGCCTTCTGCGCCGCCAGCCACTGCTGGTACTCGGCCTTGGTCACGGCCTTGACCACGATCGGCATGAAGCCATGGTCCTTGCCGCACAGCTCGGCGCACTGGCCGCGGTAGATGCCCGGCTTGGAGATGTCGGTCCAGGCTTCGTTGACGATGCCCGGGATCGCGTCCTGCTTCCAGCCCAGCGCCGGCACCCACCACGCGTGGATCACGTCGTCGGCGGTGATGACGAAGCGGATCTTGGTGTCGATCGGCAGGACCAGGACGTTGTCCACATCCAGCAGGTAGTGCGGGTGGTTCGCGTCGCGCGCGTCCTTGCCGCTCTGGCGGATCTCGTCGCTCTTGCGGTCCAGGCGGCTGGTGAAGCCGACGTTCTCGCCCAGGTAGTCGTACTTCCACATCCACTGGTAGCCGGTGATCTTGACGGTCATCTCGGCGTTGCGGGTGTCGTACATCTTGATCAGCTTGCTGGTGGCCGGAAAGGCCATCAGGACCAGCAGCACCACCGGGACGACGGTCCAGATGATTTCCAGGCGCGTGCTGTGGGTGAAGTCCTTGTCCGGCACGGCGCCCTTGGAGTGGCGGAACTTGAACATGGCCACGGCCATGGCGCCGAACACCAGGATGCCGATGACCACGCACACCCACAGGGCGAACATGTGCGCCGAATAGGCGTTGGCGGACTGGACGGTGACGCCCTGGCCCATGTTGAGCTGCCACGGCTTCGGATCGGCCGCCTGCGCACTGGCAAGGACCGGCAGCGCCATCGCGGCGATGCCCGCGCCCCACTGCTTGAAACGACCGGCTTTCATCTGTTCGAGCCCCAGAAATGCGCTGAGTAAATGGTGGAAACTGGCTGAGCCGTTCGGCTTGGCTTGCGGGCTCATCCGGTGCACGGGGTGGATATCCCAGTCCGGAAGGCCACCAAACAGGCATCCGGATTCCGCCCCGCGTAACCGCTCATTTTACCGACCGCACGCGAACCCAACAACCGCAACTATCAAACGACACGGGACTGTCGGCAAATTTCGCAACATTCAAGGCGTCGATCGCACCTCCCGGGGGCGGCCGGCGGGACGGTAGCAGGCCATCCGCGCAACACCGGCGGCGACCCGGACGCTCTAGACTATTGGGCTTCCCACGGCTGTCCCATGGCCCCATGACCACCCATCCCGCCACCGCCGTCGCCAGCGACGGCCCGCCGGCGCCGCATGCGCTGATCACCCCCGAACTCCCGCCGGCCCCCGCCGCCGCCCGCGCCGCCATCACGGCCGGCTGGGTCCGCGACGAGGCCGCCCACGTTCGCGCCCTGCTCGAACAGGCCCGCCTGCCCGACGCCGACCGCGCCGCCGCGCAGGCCACGGCCGCCGACCTGGTCCGCCGGGTCCGCGCCCGCGCCCAGGACCAGGGCGCGATCGAAGCCTTCATGCGCCAGTACGACCTGGGCAGCGAGGAAGGCGTCCTTCTGATGTGCGTGGCCGAGGCGCTGCTGCGCATTCCGGACCAGGACACCGCCGACAAGCTCATCCGCGACAAGCTCGGCGATGCGGACTGGAAGAAGCACATGGGCCAGTCGGACTCGGTCCTGGTCAACGCCTCCACCTGGGGCCTGATGCTGACCGGCCACCTGGTCGACCTGGCCGACGACACCAAGCGCGACGTGCACGGCGCCTTCAAGCGCCTGCTCGGCCGCGTCGGCGAGCCGGTGATCCGCCTGGCCGTGCGCCAGGCCATGAAGATCATGGGCCACCAATTCGTCATGGGCCGCACCATCGGCGAGGCGCTGTCGCGCTCGCAGAAGAACGGCAACGCCGCCTACCGCTATTCGTTCGACATGCTGGGCGAAGGCGCGCTCACCACCAAGGACGCGCTGCGCTACCAGCAGGCGTACCGCGATGCGATCCACGCGATCGGCAAGAGCGGCAACTTCGTCGGCGGCGATGTGTTCGCCACGCCGTCGATCTCGGTCAAGCTCTCCGCCCTGCATCCGCGCTACGAGCACGCCAAGCGCGAACGCGTTTTTGCCGAACTCGTGCCGCGCGTACTCGAGCTGGCGCAGATGGCCAAGTCCTACGGCATCGGCTTCACCGTCGACGCCGAGGAAGCCGACCGCCTCGAACTCTCGCTCGACGTCATCGCCGCCGCGTATTCGGACAAGTCGCTCGAGGGCTGGGAAGGCTACGGCCTGGCGATCCAGGCGTACCAGAAGCGCGCGCCGGAAGTGATCGACTTCATCGCCGATCTGGCCCGCCGCACCGGCCGTCGCATTCCGGTGCGCCTGGTGAAGGGCGCGTACTGGGACAGCGAAGTGAAGCGTGCGCAGGTCGACGGCCAGCTCGGCTATCCGGTGTTCACGCGCAAGCCCAACACCGACGTCAGCTACCTGGCCAACGCACGCAAGATGCTGGAAGCCGGCGACGCGATCTATCCGATGTTCGCCACGCACAACGCCCAGACCATCGCGACGATCCACCAGCGCGCGAAGGCCATGGGCCGGCAGAAGCATTTCGAGTTCCAGAAGCTGCACGGCATGGGCGACGACCTGTACGCCGAAGTCATCCCGGCCGACCGCCTCGACGTGCCGTGCCGCGTGTACGCGCCGGTGGGTTCGCACGAGGACCTGCTGCCGTACCTCGTACGCCGCCTGCTCGAAAACGGCGCCAACTCCAGCTTCGTCAACCGCATCACCGACGAGGACATCGCCATCGATGACCTCATCCACGATCCGGTCGCCACCGTTTCCGCATTCGAATCCATCGCGCACCCGCGCATCCCGCAGCCGCTCGATCTGTACCGCAGCTTCGGCATCGACAGGACCAACTCCATGGGCATCAACCTCGCCAACGACGATCAACTGCGCGCGCTCGCCGAGCAGATCAACGCCGCCGCGCGCGCAGACTGGCGCGCCGCGCCGCTGGTGCCGGGTGCGAACGTGTCCGGCCCGGACATCGCCGTGACCAACCCGGCCGATCGCCGCCAGGTCGTGGGCCAGTGGAAGGCCGCCGACAGCGCGACTGTCGAGAAGGCCGTGCAGAACGCGGTGAAGGCCGCCGACGGCTGGAACACCACGCCGGCCGCCAGCCGCGCCGCGATCCTCGAACACGCCGCCGACCTGCTCGAGCAGCGGATGCCGCAGTACCTCGCGCTGTGCACGCGCGAAGCCGGCAAGTCGATTCCCGACGGCGTGGCCGAAGTGCGCGAGGCCGTCGACTTCCTGCGCTACTACGCCGGCCAGGCGCGCAAGCAGTTCGCCATTGAAGCGCTGCCGGGCCCGACGGGCGAGTCCAATACGCTGCAGCTCTCCGGCCGCGGCGTGTTCGTCTGCATCAGCCCGTGGAACTTCCCGCTGGCGATCTTCGCC
The DNA here is from genome assembly GCF_038446665.1 of Lysobacter sp. FW306-1B-D06B. Lineage (NCBI taxonomy): Bacteria > Pseudomonadati > Pseudomonadota > Gammaproteobacteria > Lysobacterales > Lysobacteraceae > Lysobacter > Lysobacter sp. FW306-1B-D06B. The sequence goes on from NZ_CP151802.1 coordinate 399,291, forward strand.
GGCCAGATCGCGGCGGCGCTCGCCGCCGGTAACGCCGTCATCGCCAAGCCGGCCGAGCAGACCAACCTCATCGGCTACTACGCGGTGAAGCTGCTGCACGAAGCCGGCATTCCGGAAGCCGTGCTGCAGTTCCTGCCGGGAGACGGCGCCACCGTCGGCGCCGCGCTGACCAAGGACCCGCGCATCGCCGGCGTCGCCTTCACCGGCTCGACCGACACCGCGCGCGCGATCAACCGTGCGCTCGCCGCGCGCGACGCCGCCATCGGCGTGCTGATCGCCGAGACCGGCGGCCAGAACGCGCTGATCGCCGATTCGTCCTCGCTGCCGGAGCAGGTCGTCAAGGACGCGATCGCCTCGGCCTTCACCTCCGCCGGCCAGCGTTGCTCGGCCGCGCGCGTGCTGTTCGTGCAGGACGACATCGCCGACAAGGTCACCACCATGCTCGCCGGCGCCATGGCCGAGCTGAAGGTCGGCGACCCGGGCCTGCTGTCCACTGACGTCGGCCCGGTGATCGACGAGGACGCGCTGAAGATGCTGCGCGACCACGCCGAGCGCATGGACCGCGAAGCGACCAAGATCGCCGAGGTCGCACTCGACGGCGAGGCCGCCAACGGCAGCTTCTTCGCCCCGCGCGCCTACACGCTCAAGTCGCTGGACCAGCTGCACAAGGAAGTCTTCGGGCCGGTGCTGCACGTGATCCGCTGGAAGGCGGACCAGCTCGACGCCGTCATCGACCAGATCAACGCCACCGGCTACGGCCTGACGCTGGGCATCCATTCGCGCATCGACGAGACGATCGAGAAGATCGCTTCGCGGGTGAAGGTGGGCAACTGCTACGTCAACCGCAACCAGATCGGCGCGGTCGTCGGCGTGCAGCCCTTCGGCGGCCAGAACCTGTCCGGCACCGGCCCCAAGGCCGGCGGCCCGCACTACCTTCCGCGCTTCGCGACCGAGAAGACCATCACCGTCAACACGACGGCCGCAGGCGGCAACGCGTCGTTGCTGACGCTGGGCGACTGAGTCGCAGGGCGGCCCAGCCGCCATCGCAGTCCGACCGACGGTCCCGGCATCCACCGGGGCCGTCGTCGTATGGGGGTCGTTGAGGCGCAGACCGACAGACGATTCGGAGAAATCTGACGAGATTTCATGGACTTGTTGCGTCGCTGTCATCGGGCTGTGATGTCGACGCCTGGCTTGTGATGGCGATTTCAAGCCGCGGGCGGCGGGGGAAGTGAGGGTTGGGGTCCGGCGGGACGGTGACGTCCTCCGGATCGTCCTCCACCTCCGAGAGCCGCCATGCCCAAGCATCCGCCGCAACGCCGCCTACTGACCCTCGCACTGCTGTCCGCCCTCGCCGGCCCCGCCTTCGCCGGCGGAAATTGCCAACTCTTTGATGACAGCGGCGCGGCGCTGACGATCGACAGCACCGCCGCGGGCGCCGAGGCACTGGCCTGCGGGCCCGACGCCAAGGCCTCGGGCGATGGCGCCGTGGCCGTCGGCGACGAAACCACCGCCTCGGGCAGGAACGCCACAGCGGTCGGCTCGTGGATCGACCTTGATGGCGACGGTGCGGTCGATCCCGACGAGATCACCTGGGCCAAGGGCGACGGCGCGACCGCGCTCGGCGCTGCGTCGCAGGCACTGGGCACGTCCAGTGTCGCGGTCGGCGTGCGCTCGGTCGCGAGGGGCGACAACAGCGTCGCCGTCGGCAACCAGGCGCAAACGCAGGCGCAGGTCACCACGACCACGAAGACCACGGTCCAGGGCACGCCCAACACGGTCACCACGACCACCTCGGTCGCGCCTTCCTCCGCCAGCCAGTCCGGCAGCATCGCCATGGGCAGCCAGGCGCGCGCCAACGGGAGCAACGACATCGCGATGGGCACCGGCGCGACGGTCGAGAAGGTCGCCGCCACCCTTAGCATGAGCACCACCGGCGGCGTCAGCACACTGGTGCAGACCACGACCGCGGGTCCGGCCTCCAACAGCATGGCCGTCGGCAACGCGGCGCGCGCGAACGGCGATGGCACGATCGTCATCGGCGCCAACGCGTTGGCCGAAGCGAAGGTCGGCCAGACGCTCACGGGCTTTGGCAGCACCAGCAACTACTTCACCGTCGGTCCGGCGAACAACACGACTGTGATCGGCAACGGCGCCCGTGCGCTTAGCGGCAACAGCGTGGTGATCGGCGCCGGCGCGCAGACGCTCGGCGACGGCCTCGACCCGACAGGCACCAAGCTGCTGAAAGACCAGAACAACACCGTCGTCGGCGTGGAAGCCGCATCGGTACGCGGCTGGGGCACGGCGTTGGGCTACCGCGCGATCGCGTACGGCTACCAGTCCACTGCCATCGGCTCGCGCAGCTACGCCGTCGCATATCAGTCCACGTCGCTGGGCGGGCTGCTCGACCTGGGCGCCATCTTCCCGGGCTCCGGCCTGTCCACCGTGTTCACCCAATCGCTCGGCACCGGCTCGCAGGCCCTGGGCAACGGCTCACGCACGTTCGCCAACTACGACACGGCGGTGGGACCGGCCGCGGCCACCAGCTCGTTCTATAGCGCCGAAGGCGGAACCGCGCCTTACCAGTCCAACGACATGACGGTGATCAACGGCGCCACCGCGTTAGGGTTCCGCTCCTTCGCACGCGGCCACCTGAGCACCGCCATCGGCGCACAGAGCCTGGCCAACGATGCGTTCGCTGTCGCGATCGGCAACGACACCGTGGCCTGGGGCATGCGCAGCATCGCGCTGGGCGACAGCGCCGTCGCCACCTGGCACGACGACATCGCAATCGGCACCAACGCCCATGCGTGGGGCGGCTATGGCACCGGCAATATCGCCCTGGGTGTCGACGCGCGTGTCGGCAACAGCAGCGGCGACGACATTTCCAACGCCATCGCCCAGGGCACCGAAGCCGAGGCGATGGCGGACGAGGCGGCCGCCCTGGGCCATGCCGCTTCGGCCAGCGGGATCGCTTCCGTCGCCGTGGGCAATGAAAGCCAGGCCAGCGGCACGTCGGCCGCGGCCTTCGGCGATAGCGCGGTGGCCAGTGGCGAATTCGCCAGCGCCCTGGGCAACTATGCCTACGCCAGCGGCGACTACGCCCTGGCGGCCGGCAGCAACGCCTTCGCGATGGGATTGAACAGCACCGCCGTCGGCTACAACAGCTACGCCTCGGGCGATGACAGCGCTGCGTTCGGCAGCTATGCGATCGCCGATGCCATGTCCGCGTCGGCGTTCGGCACCGGTGCGAAGGCGACGGGCGAAGTCAGCGTCGCCATCGGCAACTACTCGATTGCCGGCGCCACCATGTCGATCGCGCTCGGCGGTGCCGCTGATGCCCGGGCATTCAAATCCATCGCCATTGGCACCAATTCGATTGCCTCCGGCGACCAGTCGACCGTTCTTGGCAGCGACGCGCAGGCGCAGTCCGCCAACAGCGTCGCCATCGGCGCCGGCTCGATCGCGAATCGGGCGAACACCGTCTCGGTGGGTACCGCCGGCAATGAACGCCAGATCGCGAATGTCGCCGCCGGCACGGAGGACACCGACGCGGTCAACGTCGCCCAGCTCAACACCGCGCTGGCCAACGTCGACGACACCGTCGGCGAACTCGACGACGCGGCCGTGAAGTACGACGACGCCACCACGCGCGACAAGGTGACGCTGGGCGGAACCACGGGCACCACGATCACCAACCTGCGCGCGGGTCTGGCGACCAATGACGCCGTCAACGTCGGCCAACTGCGTTCGGTGATCAACGCCTTCGGCGGCGGCGCCACGTTCGACGGCAGCGGCATGATGACGATGCCGACCTTCCAGGTGCTTGGCGGGCAATACAGCACCGTCACGGAAGCCTTCTCCGCGCTCGGCGCCGGTATCACCGGGCTGAGCAACCGCCTCACGCTCGTGGAGAACCACTTCTCCGGCCCGCATACCGACGTGCCGATCGGCACCGGCAGCGGCCTGCCGATCGGCGAAGGCAGCGTCGCCGTCAGCAGTCGCGACACGGCGGTGGGCACCGGCGCGAATGTGCGCTCGGACAGCAGCACCGCGGTGGGCGTCAACGCCACCGTCGGCGCCTCCGCCAGCAACTCCGTCGCCCTCGGCGCGGACGCGCGCGTTACCGCGCAATCCGGCACGGCCGTTGGCCAGGGCGCATCGGTGACGGCGAGGAACTCGGTGGCCCTGGGACAGGGCTCGGTCGCCAACGAGGCCAACACCGTGTCTGTCGGCAGCGCAGGCAACACGCGTCGCGTCACCAACGTCGCCGCCGGCGTGAATGCCAGCGATGCCGTGAACGTGCAGCAGATGCAGGCCGGCGACGCGCAAGCCGTGGCATCGGCGAACGCCTACACCGACGCCACCGCGACGCAGACCCTCACCCGCGCCAATGCCTACACCGATAGCCGCTACCAGGGACTAAGCGATTCGTTCACCGAACTGAAGAACGACATCGGCTACCGGCTGGGCAAGCAGGACGAGCGCATCGACCGCCAGGGTGCGATGAGCGCGGCGATGATGAACATGTCCATCAACGCCGCCAACTCGCGCAGTCCGCGCGGTCGCATCGCCGTCGGCGCCGGTTGGCAGAACGGCGAAAGCGCGATGTCCGTCGGTTACTCCAAGGCCATCGGCGACCGCGCTTCGTTCTCGATCGGCGGCGCCTTCAGCAGCGACGACAGCTCCGCGGGCATCGGCTTCGGCGTCGATCTCTGAGTTCCTCCGATACGCCGCGCCCGTCATGGGCGCCGCGACACCCCTACGCACTCCCAAGGAATCCCTTATGAATCTTCGCCGCACTCTGCTGAGCGTCCTGATCGCCGGCGCCTGCACGCCCGCGTTCGCCGCCACGGTGGACCTGTCCTCGCTCGACGACGCCAGCGTCTCCGGGCGTTTCATCGTGAAGTACCGCAGCGGCAGCGCCGAGCGCGTGCAACCGCTGGCGCGGGCCAAGGCCCTGGCCGCGGCGGCCGAACGCGCACGCCCGCAGATGGGCGCACGTATCGCCGGCCTGCGCGGCGCCGCTGCATTGCGCGTCGACACGCTGCGCGCCACCGCCACCGGCAAGCACGTCGTGCGCGCTTCGCAGCGACTGGATCGCGCGCAGGCCGAAGCGCTGATGCGCGCGATCGCCAGCGATCCCAATGTCGAATACGTGGGTGTGGACCGCCTGATGCACGCAAGCGCAATGCCCAACGATCCGGTGTTGGCCACGCACCAGATGTGGCACTACGGCACCGGCAGCGGTGGCGCGCGCGTGACCAGCGCATGGGCGCAAGGCGCGACGGGCGCCGGCGTCGTGGTCGCGGTGCTCGACACCGGCGCCACGCATCACGCCGACCTGGTGGCGAATCTGTTGCCGGGCTACGACTTCATCACCGACAAGGAACTGTCGGGTCGCCCGACGGACGAGCGCGTGCCCGGCGGTTGGGACCTGGGCGACTTCACCACGGCCGGCCAGTGCGCTCCGGGTTCGCAGCCCAGCAACAGCAGCTGGCATGGCACGCACGTGAGCGGCACCATCGCGGAAGTGACGAACAACGGCATCGGCGGCGCGGGCGTCGCCTACAACGCCAAGGTCGTTCCGGTGCGAGTGCTCGGCCGCTGCGGTGGCTACACGTCGGACATCAACGACGCCATCGTGTGGGCGGCGGGTGGCCACATCGACGGCGTGGCCGACAATCCGAATCCGGCGGAAGTGATCAACATGAGTCTGGGTGGCTCGCATGCCTGCGAAGCCGATACGCAGGCCGCGATCGACCGAGCCGTGTCACTGGGCGCGACCGTGGTCGTCGCGGCGGGCAACGACAACGAGGACGTGTCGGGCCACGCGCCCGCCAGTTGCGCGCGCGTGGTTGCGGTGGGCGCGACGGGCTACAGCGGACAGCGCGCGAGTTACTCCAACTATGGTCCCGGCGTGGACCTGGCCGCGCCCGGTGGCGCGGGTGTGGAGGGATCGCCCAACGGCTACATCTGGTCCACCCACAACACCGGCAAGACCGTTCCCGAAGGCGATCGCTACGTCGGCATGACCGGCACCTCGATGGCGACCCCGCACGTCGCCGGCGTCGTCGCGCTCATGCAGAGCGTCGCGCCCACGCCACTCACGCCGGCGCAGGTCGAAGGGCTGTTGAAGGCGTCCGCGCGCCCATTCCCGTCGAAGCCGGACCGGGTCATCGGCTCGGGCATTCTCGACGCATCCGCCGCGGTCGATCGCGCGAAGACCTTCGGCCAACCGCTGCAGGCCGCCCCGCTCACCAACAATGTGGCCGAAGCGATGCCGCCACTGGCCGCCGGGCAGAGCACGCTGTACGCCATCGTCGTGCCGGCCAACGCGACGAAGCTGGAGCTCACCAGCTATAGCGGGCGCGGCACGCTGTCGGTGTACGCGAACTACGAAGCCGAACCGATGCCGTCGGCGAACATCGCCTCGTCGGTGCGTCCCGGCACCAACGAGGTCATCAGCATCGCCTCGCCCGCCGCCGGCACGTACTACTTCAAGGTGGTGGCGACCGCAGATGCAGCCGGCGTGCTGATACGCGCGCGCATCTACTGATTGCAGGACGGCCGCAGCCGGGGCCTCACGGGCCCCGGCTTTTTTCTTAAGCGAAAAGTTCTCATGCGTCATTCCATCCGCACGCTCGTGGTGCCATTGCTGCTGATCTGTTCCGCATGCGGCCCGAAGCCACCCGCGCAGGACGTCAAGACTCCATCGCACGCGATTGCGCCGCTGCATACGGTTTCGCCCGCTTCGCCGCGCCGTCTTCGCATAGGCGAGCAACTCGTGCTCCAGTTCGATGCGAGCCCGGCGAGCGGCTATTCCTGGAGCTTCGCCGGCCCGCTTCCGCCCATCCTGCGCATGGAGCGCGACCCCGCGCAGGTGCCGCCGGAAGTGCCGCGCGACGCCACGGTGCAGACCTGGACGTTCCGCGCCGAGCACGCCGGCCGCGCCAGACTGTCCTTCGTCTACGGGCATCCGTGGAGAGCACGTTACGCGCCGCCTGTCTACCGGGAGTTCGACGTGCAGGTCGAATGACGCCGCACGGCATATCGCCTGCAAGTCCACCGCTAAGTACGCTCGGCGAAGCACGACAATGAACGCCGGGTATCACGCGCATGCGCCTTCCGATCTACCGGTTCGGGGAGTTCGAACTCGATCCAGCCGCGCGCGAACTCCGACGTCGGGGCGAGCGCGTACCGTTGCCGCCGAAGTCGTTCGACTCCCTGGCCTACCTCATCGCCCATCGCGAACGCGCGGTGGGCCGCGATGAACTCATCGCCGCGGTTTGGGGACGCGTGGACATCACCGATACGGTGGTCGCGCAAACCATGCTGCGGGCGCGCAAGGCGCTGGGTGACCAGGGCGAGTCGAGCCAGTGCTACGTACGAACCGTGCCGCGCTTCGGCTATCACTGGGTCACCTCCGTGGAGGAAATCTGGCGTGCGCCGGTCGCGACCGCTACGCCGCCGACGTCCGTAGAACCGGCAACACCCGCGCGTGAGGAGAACGCAGCGCGACCGCACGCTCGCCCATGGCGCGTGCTGGTCCTGGTCGCATCGATCGCGGGCATCGCTCTGGCCGGCCTGATGACCGGACGCGCCTTGCGCACGCCACAGGCTCCGCGTGCGGAGAAGGCCGTCGCCAATGCCGTGCTCGTGCTTCCCGTGACCGTCGCGCATGGCGAGGCAGAGGATGCATGGGTGCGGCTGGGCGCGATGGACTACATGGCCAGCCGCCTGCGTCACGGCGGGTTGCCCGTCGTGCCCAGCGAGCAGGCCCTGCACCTGAGCGCGATGGCACGCGCGCAGTCGCTTGATGTCGAACGCGCTGCCCAGCTTGGGGAAATCGCGGATGCGCGCTGGGTCGTCGCACCGCAGGCCGAACGCGACGCACGCGGCTGGCGTGTCCGGCTGACCGTGTTCGAAGCAGGGCGTGAGAAAGCGATCGAAGCGCGTGGCACGAGCGCGCTCGCCGCCACGGCGGCGGCGGTGAATGCCTGGCTTCGGCGCGTGCATCCGGAGAACATGCGATCGGATCCCGGCCCGAGCGACTTCGATCAACGTCTGCAGCAGATCGATGCGGAGTTGCTGGCCGGGCAGCTCGATGCTGCGCGCCAGCTGATCGAATCGGTTCCGCCCGATGCGCGCGCCCAGCCCGCGCTGCGCGTACGCGAGGGACAGCTCGCGTTCCGCACCGGCCGCGTGGACGAAGCGGCGGCGATCTTCCAGGAGACGCTCGCGCGCACCGGACTGACGCCGGAAGTGCGTGCGCGCACGCTCATGGGCCAGGGCGCAGTGGAGATCCGCCGCGGCGAAGCCGTTCGCGCGGAACGTCATTACACCGAAGCGCTGAAGCTGCTGCCCGGTCTGGCGCGGGTCGACGATCCGACGATGGCCGGCAATGCCTACAACGGCCTGGGCGTGGCGCTGGTGCTCCAGGGACGCATGAACGAGGCCGTGCTCAACATGGGCATGGCGCGTGTGGAAATGCAGCGCTCCGGCAACCTGATCGAGGCGGCCTCGGTCGGCGCCAACCTGGGCATGATCGAGCAGCAGCGGCGTCATTACCCGCAGGCGATGCAGGAGTTCGATCGCGCCATCGATGTGTTCGAACGTTTCGACGTCCGCGACCACATGGCCGCGGCGCTCATGGCCAAGGCCGGCACGCAGTTGGACATGGTGCAGGCCGACGCGGCGGCGGCGAGCATCGCGCGTGCGCGTTCGTTGATGGGGTCGCTGGAGGATCGCGTGTTGTCCGCGCGGATCGCGGCGTTGAGCGCGAGGATCAACCTGATGCGCGGACGGCTCCGGGATGCGTCACGCGACATCGCCCGCCTACGCGCGCTCGACACTTCACAGCAGAGCGACGGCATGACGGCTCGCGAGCTGGAGATGCGCGCCCTGCTCGTGCGCGGCGACGCCGTCGGCGCGGCGCGCCTGGCGCGCGCGTCGCTGCCCCGGGATGCGTTCATTTCCGGAGGCCTGTCGTTGACCGCAGTGCAGGCCGCGCTGGCGATGCAGGACGAGGCCACATCATCGCGATGGCTCGCCTACCGCGACCGAATTCCCGCTGCCCAGCGCAGCGTGGACTGGGACATCGCCGAGGCATTGCTCGCACAGTCGCGTGCGCGCACGCGCGATGCGTTGTCGAAAGCGGACGGCGCGGTAGCGCGTGCCGAAAGCACCGGCAGCCCGGACGAACGCGTGCAAACCGGCGTGTTCAAGGCGCGGCTGTTGCGCATGCAGGGAAATGTCGAGGCCGCGGTGCCCGTGCTCGGCGACCTGGATGCGTTCGCCGCGAGGGATTACCGCGTGGCGTGGGAAACGCTGGCGGTATACCGCGTCCTGCGCGACGAAGCGATGAGCCGCGCCGCATCGGCGCGCGTGCAGGCGCTGCGCGGCGAGCGGGATCCGGCCATCGTGCCGGCACTATGAGCGCGCGTTCGTCGGGCCACAAAAGAAAAGCCCCGCCGAAGCGGGGCTTTTGCGTACAGCATGTCGCGATGCGATCAGAACTTGTACTGCGCCGAAACGCCGTACAGGTTGGCGTGACCATCGAACGGACCGACCAGGTGCGAACCGCCCGAGGTGATGTCGATCTTCGGCGAATCCGGCTCGATGCGGGTGTAGCCGAAGTTGACTTCCAGGGCCTGGGTGGCCATCCAGCTGGCGCCGATCGAGTACCACATGCGGTTGGCGTCCGGCAGACGCGGCGTGCGGGTCTCGATGTGCGTCGGGGTTTCGTCATAGGCGACGCCACCACGCAGGACCCACGATTCGTTGAGCTTGAACTCGCCGCCCAGCGACGCGAACGTGCTGTCCTTCCACGCGAACGGCTCGACCGAATCCGGATCCGGATTGGCGAACTCGATGCGCACTTCGCGCAGCGATTCCCAGCCGGTCTCGGCGTACGAGGCCATCATCGCGAAGCGGTCGGTGAAGTCGTAACGCAGGTCGACGTTCAGCACCGACGGCGTGGTCAGCTTGGCGGTGGCCTTGCCGTCCTGGAACAGCGCGCGGGTGGTCGGGCTGACCGAGAACACGCCGGCGACGTTGGTCGGCACGGTCCAGTCGGCGGTGCCGTCCAGCTCGTAGTCGATTTCCGAACGGTAGCTCACGCCGATGGCGAGCTTGTCGGTCGGCTTGAAGTTGGCACCCACGGTCCAGCCGAAGCCGGTGTCGTCACCCTGGATCTCGGCGAAACCGTCGGCCGCCTGCGGGCGGGCGAACGGCAGCAGACGCGTGGCCGGGTTGCTGGCCAGCAGCGTGCCGAAATCGACCGACTTCGACAGCGTCACATCGGCGCGCGAGTAGATGATGCCGGCGCCGACCGAGAAGCGGTCCGGAATGATGTCGAGCGCAGCGGCGAGCGTCAGGTCGACGATCTCGACATCGGAGGTGTGCGCGAAGTAGCGACCCTGCCAGTTGTCGTCGTACTCGGTCTTCAGGCCGAACGGCGCGCTGACCATGGCGCCGAACGCCAGGCCGTTGTCGAGCTTGTGGATGACCGAGAGCGCCGGCACGGCGGCGATGTCGCCGGCGTCGCCACCGTTGCCGCCGGTGAGCGGACGGCCTGCGGCGTCGGTGCCGGTGCCCTTGAATTCGTAGCTGAGGTCGATCGCGGTGACATCGACCTGCATGGTCGTGCCTTCAAAACGCGCCATCGTGGCCGGGTTGTTGGCGACGACCGAGGAATCGGTCTCGTTGACGCCAACGCCGGCGAAGGCGGCGCCGAGGCCCTTGACGCTGTTTTCCTTGAGCTGGAAACCCGAAGCGTGAACCTGACCAACCGCCAGCGCGCCGGCGATGCCGAGGGCGAGCGCCGACAGCTGAGTGAAACGAGAAGCAAGTTGCATGCGTGTAGTCTCCATTGGAGTATTTTTTGGTTCCGATGCCGTCATAGCCTTGGGCCCGGCCGGTCCGGGCGCCAGTGCGCGCCGGAAACCCCTCCCGACGTACGACGCCGTATGCACTATAACCCGCCTTTTAACCGGAGGCTAACAATAGCCGGCATGCCCGTCCGCACTTGTAAAACAGGGGTTTTTCCGTTGCCGGAGCACCGCGAATGCTGAATAGGCGGAGGGCGGCCCGGTGTTCGTGAGCATCCCCGGCCGGGAGCGCGTTCCGCTGCGCTGGGCGACCCCGGTCCTGTTCAGTGTGCTGTGGCTGTGTTTCATCACCGTGGAGGTGATGCCCGGCCAGGAGCAACGCCGCCTGCTCATGGAGTGGGGCGCGCTGTCCGGCGGGCTGGGCACCCCGGAGGCTTGGCTCACGGCGGTCCGCACCGGCAGCGTGCTGCGCCTGTTCACGGCGCTGTTCCTGCACGCTGACTGGGCGCATCTGCTGGGCAACCTCGTATTCCTGCTGATCTTCGGCCTGCCGGCCGAGCGCGCGATGGGCCCGTGGCGGCTGCTGATCCTGTTCCTGCTCGGCGGTGCGGTGGCGAACCTGGCGGCCGTGATCGCCATCGGCACCCCCGACCGCCTCATCATCGGGGCCAGCGGCGCGGTGTCGGCGCTGATCGGCGCCTACCTTGCGCTGTTCCCCGGCGCGAAGCTGGGGGTGGTGGTGCCGCTGGGCGTGTTCCTGCAGTTCGTGAAGGTGCCGGCGCCGCTGCTGATCGGCGTATGGGCGCTCCTGCAACTGGTCTTCACCTTTATCGGCCCCGCCTTCGGTGCGGTGGCCTGGTCGGCGCACCTGGCCGGCTTCGCCTTCGGCGGCGCGTTCGCACTGATCGCACGGGCCGGCATCGCGCGCCGACTGCGACGGCGGCGCGGGCTATGAACACCGCGGCTTGATTGCCTGCCGCGGCGTCCCCATCGTCAGCCTGCAACCCGACACATGCGATGCCCCGACCATGTCCAAGCCGCTCTACAAGATCACCTTCCTCAACGCCGGCAAGGTGTACGAGCTCTACGCGCGCACGGTCGCTTCCGGCGCGCTGTGGGGCTTCACCGAAGTGAGCGAGCTGGTCTTCGACGTGCACGACGGCCTGGTCATCGACCCCACCGAAGAACGCCTGCGCGACGAGTTCGGCAACACGCGCGCCTTGCACCTGCCGATGCACAGCATCGTGCGCATCGAGGAAGTCGAGCGCAAAGGCCAGTCGGCGATCCGCGACGCGGCGACCGGCGAGAAGGTCGTCACGCCATTCCCGCTGCCGGCGAAGCCGCGTTGAGACGTGACGCGATGATCCGCTCATCGCATCGCGTCGTTATCGTGTTGCTTCTCGCGCTCGCCGCTTGCCAGCGCGAGCCCACACCGTCTTCGCCGAGCGCGACCGCAGCTTCCGCCACGCCGCGCGCATCGCAACCTGTGCAGGGCAATGCGTTCGCCGTGCAGATCACGCTCTCGCCGGCTGCGCATGACCGCCTTGCTTCGCAGCGCGAGTCGTTGATCGTGAGCGCCGACTACTTCGGCTATCCCAGCGCGCAGGCGCAGGCACAGCGCGTGCCCGGGAGCGAGAACCCGTGGCTGACGTTGCACCGCGCGCAGATGGAGCTCGACGGCGCGCAACTGGAAGGCACGGCGACGGCGCGATTCCCCGCCGTGACGTTCGATGCGAAAGAGCTTGCGTGGACCGAGGCGCCCGATGCGCCGCAGGTCAACATCAATGTCTACTCGGGACGCCGTTCGTCACCGGACAATCTGCTTGATTGCGAGATGTTCCAGGACACGCTCGCGATCGCCGCGCAGGCGCCGATCCGCCTGACATGCAAGCTGATCGACGAAACGCTTCGTTAGGCGCAAGCCTCAGTTCTTCTTGGTCGTCGGCGCGTTGGCGGTGCTTGCCACCGGCTTCTTCAGTTCCACCAACGCCGCCGCAATCGGTGCATCGCCGTCGAGCACATCGCCGGCGTTCTCGCCCGGCAGGCCTTCACCTTCACCGTCGCCGCGCAGATGGCCCGGCAGGCTGGCTTCGCTGAAGTTGCGAATGCCCTTGTCGGTGTCCTTGGGCGGATGCAGAACCACATCGGGCGAGATGCCGAGCGCCTGGATCGACTTGCCGCTGGGCGTGAAGTAACGCGCGGTGGTCAGCTTGACCGAATCGCCGTTGTCCAGCGGCAGCACGGTCTGCACCGAGCCCTTGCCGAACGTGCGGCTGCCGACGATGCGCGCGCGATTGTTGTCACGCAGCGCGCCGGCGAGCACTTCCGCCGCGCTCGCCGAACCCGCGTCCACCAGCACCACCACCGGTGCGCCGTCGAGCCTGTCGCCCGGCGTGGCGCCGAATTCGGCGTCGCTGATGGCGATGCGCCCGCGCGTGGAGACGATCTTTCCCGAATCGAGCAGGTCGTCGGCAATCTGCACCGCCGAGGTCAGCAGGCCGCCGGGATTGCTGCGCAAGTCGATGACCAGTCCGCGCAGCTTGCCGCCGGCCTTTTCCTTCAGCTTGTCGAGCTGGCTTTCGAAATCCGCCGCCGTGTCGGCCTGGAACGCGCTGATGCGCACGTAGCCGTAGCCGGGCTCGAGCATGCGGCTCTTCACGCTGGCCACGCGGATGGTCTCGCGCTGCAGCGTCACGTCGAACGGCGCGTCCTTGCCCTCGCGCACGACGGTCAGCGTCACCTTGCTGCCGGGCTCGCCGCGCAGCGGACCGGAGTTGTCGCCTTCGTCGGGCTTGAACGGTTTGCCGTCAATGGCCGTAATCACATCGCCGGCCTTGATGCCCGCGCGTGCGGCCGGCGTATCGTCGATAGGGGAGATCACGCGCAGCGAACCATCGGGCTGGCGCATGAGCTCCACGCCGACGCCGTCGTAATTGCCGCGCGATTGTTCCTCGAAGCTTTCGGCATCGTCCTTGTCGAGATAGACGCTGTGCGGGTCGAGGTCGAACAGCAGGCCGCGGATCGCCGAGTGCATCAGCTTGCGGTGCTCGACCGGCTCCACATAGGCCTGCTTCACCGCGTTGTAGACGGAGACGTAGCGGCGGATCTCGTCGAGCGGCACCTTGGCTTCGGCGGTTTCGGCATCGGGCGACTCGATCGGCGCGTCGGCCGGCGCCGGTTCGGTCTCCTGCGCGGAAGCCGGCAGGGCGACGAAGGCAGCCAGGGCGAGCGGAACGAGGTGACGCAGGGACATTCGGGCAACTCCGGGATGGCGCGGCAGGACGAAGATGAAGGCCGCGCCTGGCGCGACCGCAGGGACGGCGGTCCGGCCGGCCTCGCCAAGATTATGGACATGGCGGGGCAGCGCAATGGAAGGCTTTTGTTAATCCCGGCGACGAGCGCGCCGGGTATTCAGCTCAGCGTCGCAGCCAGGTGCCCGGGTTCACCGGCGCACCGTTGCGGCGCAGTTCGAAATACAGCGCCGCGCGACCGCTTCCGCCCGAGGTGCCGACGGTGGACACGGCATCGCCGCGCTTGACCGTGTCGCCCACGTCCTTGAGCAGCGCGTCGTTGTGCGCGTACAGGCTCATGTAGCCATTCCCGTGGTCGACGATCAGCAGCAGGCCATAGCCGGTCATCCATTCGGCGTAGACGACCGTGCCGTCGGCGACGGCCTTGACCGGCGTGCCGGCGGCGGCGGCGATCAGCAGGCCTTCGCTGCCGCGGCCGTCGGGCATGGTGGCGCCGAAGCCCGCCAGCAGCGAGCCCGACACCGGCCAACCCAGGCCGCCGACCTGCGGCGCCGGAGCGCTGGCGACGGTCGCGGGCTTGCGGCGGGGCGTGCCGTCGGCGGGCGCGGTGTTCTGGCGCGCGGCGCGTTCGGCTGCGGCGCGGCGCTGAGCTTCGGCGCGGGCGGCCGCGGCGCGCAGCTTCTTCAGAAGCTGCTCCAGGCCCGCCGCGTCGCGCCCGAGTTCGCGCTCGCGCGTGCTGCGATCCTTGTAGCGCTGGTCGAGTTCGGCCACCAGCGTCGCCCGTTCCTTGCGGTCGCTCTGGAGCTTGCCCAGTTGCGAACGTTGCGCTTCACGCGTGCGGTCCAGTTCGGCGCGGCGCTGCGTGATCGCTTGTTCGACGGCATCGAGTTGGCGCAGCTCGCCGTCGAGCTCGGCGATGCGACGCGTGCGGTCGCGTTGCAGGTAGCCGTAGTACGCCAGCATGCGACTGCCATCGGCGACACGGTCCTGCGCCAGCAGCAGTTTCAGCGGTGCGTCCTGTCCTTGCAGATAGGCCGCGCGCAGGAGTTGCGCGAGTTCCTGGCGCTGCGCGGCCATGCGCTCGTGCAGATCGGCACGCTGCGTCTGCAGCGTGTCGAGCGATTGCCGCTCCTTTGCCAGGCGCGTTTCGATCTCGCGCAGGCGGCGATTGGACTCGCCGACCTTTTCGTCGGCATCGCGCAGCCGGCGTGAGGCGCTGCCGCGCTGGCCTTCGATCTCGCGGCGCTCGTCGGCGACCGATTTGAGCTCGCGCTGGATCTTCTCCAGCTTCCGCTCCGCTTCGCGACTGTTCTGCGCGGCGACGGGCGCCGCCAGAACCGTGCCGGCGACGAGCAGGACGCAGAGCGCGCGCCGCATCCGGATCAGCCCGCGAGCAGACTGGTTCCGCTCATCTCCGCCGGCTTGGGCAGTCCGAGCAGGTCGAGGATCGTCGGCGCCACGTCGCGCAGTGCGCCGCCGCTGCGCAGGTTCGCCTTGCGCGGGCCGAGGTACACGAACGGCACCGGGCCGACCGTGTGCGCCGTATGCGGCTGGCCCGTGGACGGGTCGCGCATCATTTCCAGGTTGCCGTGGTCGGCGGTGACCAGCAATGCGCCGCCGGTGTCACGCACGGCCTGCACGATCTCGCCGATGGCGACGTCCACGGCCTCGGCCGCCTTGATGGCCGCCTCGATGTTGCCGGTGTGGCCGACCATATCGGGGTTGGCGATGTTGCAGATGGCCACGTCGATCTCGCCGGAGCGGATCGCGGCGGTCAGCTTTGCGGTGAGCTCCGGGCAACTCATCTCCGGCTGCAGGTCGTAGGTGGCGACCTTCGGGCTCGGGATGAGGATGCGCGATTCACCTGCGTAGGGATCTTCGCGGCCGCCGCTGAAGAAGAAGGTCACGTGCGCGTACTTCTCGGTCTCGGCGATACGCAGTTGCTTGAGGCCGTTGTCGGCGAGCACTTCGCCCAGCGTGTGCCGCAGGTCGTCCGGACCGAATGCCACCGGCGCCGGCAGCTTCGCGTCGTATTCGGTGAGGCAGACGAAGCGCGAGAGCTTCGGGCGCCGCGCCTGGAAGCCGTCGAACGTCGGCGACACGAATGCCGCCGTGAGCTGGCGCGCGCGATCGGCGCGGAAGTTCATGAACACCACGGCGTCGCCGTCGGCCATCGGTGCGTAACCTTCGATCACCGTCGGCGCGACGAACTCGTCGGTTTCGCCACGCTCGTAGGCCTGCAGCAGCGCTTCGATCGGGCCGGTGGTGACGTGCTCGCTCTTCGCTTCGACCATCGCGTCCCAGGCGCGACGCACGCGATCCCAACGCTGGTCGCGGTCCATCGCGTAGTAGCGGCCGCTAACGGTGGCGACGCGGGCGTTGCCGAGCTTGCGGCAAACGTCCTGCAACTTCGCCAGGCTCGGCTCGGCCGACTTGGGCGGCATGTCGCGGCCGTCGAGGAAGGCGTGCACGGCGACCTTGGCCACGCCCGCCTGGCTGGCCAGTTCGAGCATGGCGAAGATGTGGTTCTCGTGGCTGTGCACGCCGCCGGGCGAGAGCAGGCCCATCACGTGCAGCGTGCCGTCGCTGGACTGCGCGGCGGCGCAGGCGGCGCGCAGTTCCTCGTTGCCGAAGAAGCTGCCGTCCTCGATGGCCGCGTCCACGCGGGTCAGGTCCTGGTAGACGATGCGGCCGGCGCCGAGGTTCATGTGACCGACCTCGGAGTTGCCCATCTGCCCGTCCGGCAGGCCGACATGGCGGCCTTCGGTGTGGATCAGCGTGTGCGGTGCGGCGGCCAGCAGGGCGCCCCAGTTCGGCAGCGTGGCCTGGGCCAGCGCGTTGTCGGTCGGGTCGTCACGGTGCCCCCAACCGTCGAGGATCAGCAGGACCACGGGTTTGGGGCGCATGGAGGAGGCTGGCACGTCGTCGGATTCCAGGATCGGGAGATGAACGGGTGACTTCGGGCACGGGTCCGCGCCGACAATGGCTGCGATTGTAGCGAAGCGGTGTAAACCGATTCCGCCTTCATCGCATCCGATGCATTGAAGCCCGTCCCAACACGGAACCCGAAACGATGCAAATCCGCAATCTGTACGCCGTCCTCCCGCTCGCCCTGGCGCTGTCCGCGCCGGCGTTCGCCGCCCAGGACATCGACAAAGTCAACGGCAGCATCACCGTGGAGGCCGGCGAGACCGCCGGCAACCTGGAGACCGTCAACGGCTCCATCCGCATCGGCGCCAACGCGCGCACCGGCAAGGCCGAGACCGTCAACGGCAGCATCACCGTGGCCGAGAACGTCGAGGCCAATGGCCTGGAGACGGTCAACGGTTCGATCCGCGTGGCCGGTAACGGCAAGCTTTCCAGCAGCCTGGAAACGGTCAACGGCGGCATCTTCGTCGATCGCGGCGGCGACGTGCACGGCGACATCGAGACGGTGAACGGCGCCATCGGCCTGGTCGCCACGCAGCTGTCCGGCGGCATCACCACGGTCAACGGCGACGTGACCGTCGGCGTGAATTCGCATGTGAAGGGCGGCATCCGCTACACCAAGCCCAACACCTCGTGGTTCTCCCTCAACAAGCGGGACCCGAAGGTCATCATCGGCCCCAATGCGGTCGTCCAAGGGCCGCTGGTGTTCGAGCGCAAGGTCGACCTGTACGTGCACAACTCCGCGAAGATCGGCCCGGTCTCGGGCGCCACCGCGGTGCGCTACGACGGCACGACCCCGCCGGGCCAGTAAGTCCGGCACGGATCGGGAGGCGAACTGCCGGACCGCGCACGGCCGCGGTCCGGAAAGCATGCCTAGAATGGGGTTCGCTTCCGCGGCGGCGCCCCCACCGCGTCGTGGGGGCCTGGTCCATTCCGGAGGTCCCATGTCCCGAGTTTCCTTGCTCCACGCCGCGATGGCGTGCGCGGCCGGCGCGGTTGCGCTGACCGCCTGCTCCAAGCCCGCAGACGCGCCCAGCGCCAGCACCGCCACGCCGACCCGCGCGGCCGGCAGCCATTCCTTCAACGATGCGATCAACGCGGCCGACTTCGCCGAGCACGTGAAGGTGCTGGCGTCGGACGAGTTCGAAGGCCGTGCGCCCGGCAGCGCCGGCGAAGAGAAGACGGTCCAGTACCTGGAAGCGCAGTTCAAGCGCATGGGCTTGAAGCCGGGCAACGGCGACAGCTACTTCCAGACCGTGCCGATGGTGGAAACCACCGCGGACGAGAACACCACACTGAACATCACCGCCAAGGGCAAGCCGGTCACGCTGACCTTCGGCAGCGACATGGTCGTGGGCACGCGTACCGGGCGCAGCGAGGTGAAGGTCGATGGCAGCGACCTGGTTTTCGTCGGCTATGGCGTGAACGCACCCGAGCAGAACTGGAACGACTACGCCGGCGTGGACGTGAAGGGCAAGACGGTGGTGATGTTCGTCAACGACCCGGGCTTCCACAGCCAGGATCCAAAGCTGTTCGAAGGCAAGCGGATGACGTACTACGGCCGCTGGACCTACAAGTTCGAAGAAGCCGCGCGACAGGGCGCCGCCGCGGCCATCATCATCCACGACACCGAGGGCGCGTCCTACGGTTGGGACGTGGTCAAGAATTCCTGGTCCGGCGCGCAGTTCGACCTGCCGGCGAAGGACGATCCGGATCCGCGCTTGCCGGTGCAGGGCTGGATCACCGGCCAAGCGGCGCGCACCTTGCTCGGCGATCTGGGCCATAACCTCGACGACCTCTACAAGGCGGCCAACAAGCCGGGCTTCAAGGCGATCCCGCTGGACGCCAAGCTGTCGGTCGACCTGAAGAGCACCACCAGCGAAAAGTCCTCGCGCAACGTCGTCGCGTTGCTCCCGGGCGCGAAGCGTCCGGACGAGGCGATCGTGTACATGGCGCACTGGGACCACCTGGGCAACCACGCGCATGAAGCGGACGAACACGGCGCGGCGAGCGGCGGTGAGCCGCACGCCGACACCATCTACAACGGCGCGATCGACAACGCGACCGGCGTGGCGGGCATCCTCGAGATCGCCGAAGCCTTCAGCAAGCAGACGCCGGCGCCGGACCGTTCGCTGCTGTTCCTGGCGGTGACGCTGGAGGAGTCGGGCCTGCTCGGTTCGAAGTACTACGTCGCCCATCCGACCATTCCGCTCAACAAGACGGTGGCCGTGATCAACCTGGATGCGATGCCGGTGATCGGCCAGGCGAAGGACATGACGGTGGTGGGCTTCGGCAGCTCCGAGCTGGAAGACATGCTCAAGACGCAGGCCGACGCGCAGAAGCGCGTGCTCCATGCCGAGGCGACGCCGGAGGACGGCTTCTACTTCCGCTCCGATCACTTCAACTTCGCCAAGGCCGGCGTGCCGGCGCTGTATGCCAAGGGCGGCAGCGACCTGATCGACGGCGGCGTGGATGCGGGGCGCCGGGCCGAATCCGACTATCGCGACAACCGATATCACAAGCCCGGCGACCAGTTCGATCCGGCCTGGAAGATGGAAGGCGTGGTGCAGGACCTCGACGCCCTGTACGGCGTGGGCCGCACGCTGGCGAGCGGCGAGCAGTGGCCCAACTGGTATGAGGGCAACGCCTTCCGGGGCGCGCACGACAAGCTGATGCACACGGCCAAGTAGTCCGATCGCCATCGGCAAGATCGACAACGGCGCCTCCACAGGCGCCGTTGTCGTTTTCGGCTACGCTGATGCGACCTTGCCACCGTGCCGGAGCCGCCATGACGCTGACCACCGCTTACGTGTGTGTCCTGATCGCCGCGTTGCTGCCGTACCTCTGGGTCGCCGTCGCCAAGGCGAGCGGCGAGCGTTACGACAACCGCGACCCGCGGCGCTGGCAGGACAAGCAACAGAGCCCGAGATCGCAGCGCGCCTCTGCCGCGCAGCTCAACAGCTATGAGGCGTTCGCGCCATTCGCGGCGGGTGTCGTCATGGCACAGCTGGCCGGTGTGGCGCACTCGCAGATCGCGGCGCTGGCGTTGGCGTTCGTCGTGCTGCGGGTGCTGCACGGTATCGCCTATGTGTCGGGCCGCCATTACCTGCGCACCTTGATCTGGATGCTGGCATTCGCCTGCGTGCTCGTCTTGTTGGTGCAGGCCGCGCTGCACGTCGTCCCCTGACCGTCCCGTTCCGGAATCCAGCAGTGAACTCCACGCCGCCCTCCACGTCTCCACCGGTTTCGCTTCAGAACGAATTGCGGCAGGTGGGGTTCCGCTTCGTCGACGGTGCGGAGATGCTCTCTCTCCTGGAGACCTTCGGGCCCCTGTCCGATTGGCAAAGCTTCACGGACAGCTGGAACGCGCTGGAGCCAGACACGTATCTGGCTACCGTGGGACTGCACCGGCGCCGTCGCCATGCCGTGTTCTCCGCGACGGATGAAGGTGTCGTGCGCGAGGCGCATCAGCCGCATTACCAAAGTCGCGACTACAACTCCCTGCAGGGCGGCATCGAGCGCTGGTTTGCGCCGATGCTGCCTGACGTCGCCAACAGCGCCAGTCTTCGCAGCATCCTGCGCTTCTGCCAGTCGTTCTTCGGCGCGCTCGCACCGGAAGTGCGTGCATGGCATGTCGAGCTGCATCAATTCCGCATCGAGGCGCGTGCCGGAGAACCCGGCCAGCCGACACCGGAAGGCGTGCATCGCGATGGCGTCGACTTCGTGCTGGTGCTGCTGGTCGATCGCCAAAACATCGCCAGCGGAACGACGACCATCCACACCGCAGACGGCACGCTGCTGGGCAGCTTCACGCTGGCTCGGCCGCTCGATGCGGCCCTGGTTGACGATGCGCGCGTGTTCCATGGCGTCACGGCGGTCGAGCCGGAGGACCCGACGGGTGCGTCACATCGTGATGTGTTGGTGGTGACGCTGCGGCGGAAGGCTTAGCGGTCGGCTGGTGTTGGCGGGACGTGGTGGTGCGAAGCGTCGTTGCCACCGAACGGTTGATGGAGCGCCCGCCTGGAATCTGGAGCTGCGCTGACAGGTACTGTCTCGCGCTGGGCGATAGCTAGGATATGAGTCCAGGACGTGCGCGAGTCTCGTCCTCGCGAACTGCTCTATCTTCATTGCGATGGAGGGCGTCCTCCAGCGTTCGCACGGATTTCGACCAGCGGTTACTACGCGCCCACTGCGGTTGCGAGCTACTCGAGTAACGCCGTCATCCGTCTCTCCCGATCGGGGCTGGCACCTAAGCGAATGAGTGTTAACGGCAGGGTGCCCGCGTGTCGTCCGGGATTCGGACCGCTACTCGCAGCGAGTGCGACGTGATTGCGGTCACCGCGCAAGGTGCTCGGCAGGCGCCGCTCGGATTTTCGCCCGCGCAAAAAGAAGAAGGCCGGTCCTGTTGGACCGGCCTTCTGGGGTAAAGCCCCTGGCGATGACCTACTCTTGCATGGCTTAAGCCACACTACCATCGGCGCATGTGCGTTTCACTTCCGAGTTCGGAAAGGGATCGGGTGGGACCACACAGCTATTGTCACCAGGGAGAGGGTGGAGGGTCGCGGATCTCGGTGGATTGAGTCGCGCACACGCTCTCGTAGGGTTGCTTCGGACGGTTGCCCGTCTTCGGCGGATAGGTTGGGATAAGTAGCGAGTGAGCCGAACGTCCGACGTATCGTCGAGTCCAAGGCCACTTGAGGTTATATGGTCAAGCCACACGGATCATTAGTACAGGTTAGCTCAATGCATTGCTGCACTTACACACCCTGCCTATCAACCACCTGGTCTTGATGGTTCCTTTAGGGGAGTCAAGCTCCCGGGAGATCTCATCTTGAGGCGCGCTTCCCGCTTAGATGCTTTCAGCGGTTATCGCTTCCGAACATAGCTACCCGGCAGTGCCACTGGCGTGACAACCGGAACACCAGAGGTTCGTCCACTCCGGTCCTCTCGTACTAGGAGCAGCCCCTCTCAAATCTCCAACGCCCACGACAGATAGGGACCGAACTGTCTCACGACGTTCTGAACCCAGCTCGCGTACCACTTTAAATGGCGAACAGCCATACCCTTGGGACCGACTACAGCCCCAGGATGTGATGAGCCGACATCGAGGTGCCAAACACCGCCGTCGATATGAACTCTTGGGCGGTATCAGCCTGTTATCCCCGGAGTACCTTTTATCCGTTGAGCGATGGCCCTTCCATACAGAACCACCGGATCACTAAGACCTACTTTCGTACCTGCTTGATCCGTCGATCTTGCAGTCAAGCACGCTTATGCCTTTGCACACAGTGCGCGATGTCCGACCGCGCTGAGCGTACCTTCGTGCTCCTCCGTTACACTTTGGGAGGAGACCGCCCCAGTCAAACTACCCACCATACACGGTCCCCGATCCGGATTACGGACCCAGGTTAGAACGTCAAGCACTTCAGGGTGGTATTTCAAGGTTGCCTCCGCCGAAGCTAGCGCCTCGGTTTCATAGGCTCCCACCTATCCTACACAGAAGAACTCAACGTTCAGTGTAAAGCTATAGTAAAGGTTCACGGGGTCTTTCCGTCTTGCCGCGGGAACGCTGCATCTTCACAGCGATTTCAATTTCACTGAGTCTCGGGTGGAGACAGCGCCGCTGTCGTTACGCCATTCGTGCAGGTCGGAACTTACCCGACAAGGAATTTCGCTACCTTAGGACCGTTATAGTTACGGCCGCCGTTTACCGGGGCTTCGATCAAGAGCTTCGCCTTGCGGCTGACCCCATCAATTAACCTTCCGGCACCGGGCAGGCGTCACACCCTATACGTCCACTTTCGTGTTTGCAGAGTGCTGTGTTTTTGATAAACAGTCGCAGCGGCCTGGTCACTGCGGCCCTTCTCAGCTATGAACCAAAAAGGGCGCACCTTCTCCCGAAGTTACGGTGCTATTTTGCCTAGTTCCTTCACCCGAGTTCTCTCAAGCGCCTGAGAATTCTCATCCTGCCCACCTGTGTCGGTTTACGGTACGGTCTGCGTAAGCTGAAGCTTAGGAGCTTTTCCTGGAAGCGTGATATCGGCAGCTCAGTCCTAATGGACTCGTCCTTAGTCTCAACGTTGCCCCCCCGGATTTGCCTAAGGGGACCGCCTCAACTCTCTCACCGGGACAACCAACGCCCGGCCTGCCTAACCTTCTCCGTCCCTCCATCGCACTTACGCGAGGTGCTGGAATATTAACCAGCTTCCCATCGACTACGCATTTCTGCCTCGCCTTAGGGGCCGACTCACCCTGCGTCGATTAACGTTGCGCAAGGAAACCTTGGGCTTTCGGCGTGCGGGCTTTTCACCCGCATTATCGTTACTCATGTCAGCATTCGCACTTCCGATACCTCCAGCGGACTTCTCAATCCACCTTCGCAGGCTTACGGAACGCTCCTCTACCGCGCACAACAAGTTGTGCACCCCAAGCTTCGGTTTCGTGCTTAGCCCCGTTAAATCTTCCGCGCAGACCGACTCGACCAGTGAGCTATTACGCTTTCTTTAAAGGGTGGCTGCTTCTAAGCCAACCTCCTGGCTGTCTGTGCCTTTCCACATCGTTTTCCACTTAGCACGAAATTTGGGACCTTAGCTGTGGGTCTGGGTTGTTTCCCTTTTCACGACGGACGTTAGCACCCGCCGTGTGTCTCCCATGCATTCTGTCCTGGTATTCGGAGTTTGCCATGGTTTGGTAAGTCGCAATGACCCCCTAGCCATAACAGTGCTCTACCCCCAGGAAGATTCACATGAGGCGCTACCTAAATAGCTTTCGAGGAGAACCAGCTATCTCCGGGTTCGATTAGCTTTTCACTCCTAATCACACCTCATCCCCTACCTTTGCAACGGGAGTGGGTTCGGGCCTCCAGTTGATGTTACTCAACCTTCACCCTGGGCATGACTAGATCACCCGGTTTCGGGTCTACTGCCCGCGACTATGCGCCCTTATCAGACTCGGTTTCCCTTCGCCTCCCCTATACGGTTAAGCTCGCCACGAACAGTAAGTCGCTGACCCATTATACAAAAGGTACGCCGTCACCCTTGCGGGCTCCGACTGCTTGTACGCACACGGTTTCAGGGTCTATTTCACTCCCCTCTCCGGGGTTCTTTTCGCCTTTCCCTCACGGTACTGGTTCACTATCGGTCGGTCAGGAGTATTTAGCCTTGGAGGATGGTCCCCCCATGTTCAGACAGGGTTTCTCGTGCCCCGCCTTACTCGATTTCATCGAATGAGCCCTTTCGCATACCGGGCTGTCACCGTCTATGGCCAACCTTTCCAGGTTGTTTTGCTAAAACTCATTCGACTTAAGGGCTAGTCCCCGTTCGCTCGTCACTACTTAGGGAATCTCGGTTGATTTCTTTTCCTCCGGGTACTTAGATATTTCAGTTCTCCGGGTTCGCTTCCAGCAGCTATGTATTCACTGCAGGATACCTATTGCTAGGTGGGTTTCCCCATTCGGACATTGCGGGATCAATGCTTGTTGCCAGCTCCCCCGCACTTTTCGCAGGCTGCCACGTCCTTCATCGCCTCTGACCGCCAAGGCATCCACCGTGTGCGCTTATTCGCTTGACCATATAACCCCAAGTCGCCTCGGAGTCATGGGTTCGGGGGTACAAAGCCCGAACTCGAATATAACGACTCAATTAATAAAGTGTCCGAAGACACTCGCCTTAGCCTCTACGACACGTCATGGACATTCGTCTCAAAACGCTCGCTACTTTCCCAGTTTTCAAAGAACGCGATCCGGCCTCAACGCCGAACCGCTTCAATTCTTGATGTGTGCGCAATCTAGTTTCGTTCGGGGTGGTGGGTCTGGGAGGACTCGAACCACCGGCCTCACCCTTATCAGGGGTGCGCTCTAACCACCTGAGCTACAGACCCAAAAGTCGTGCACGGCTGGTTTGGTGGAGCTTGTCGGGATCGAACCGACGACCCCCTGCTTGCAAAGCAGGTGCTCTCCCAGCTGAGCTAAAGCCCCATGTTCAAACAATCGAACGGGACGCTCCCGCGGATCTCCCCCTTGGGAGCTCCCGGAACTAGATGCAGGTCACTTGTGCGGACGTCCGGCCAGCAATTTGCTGTCTTTAGTCTCTAAAGGAGGTGATCCAGCCGCACCTTCCGATACGGCTACCTTGTTACGACTTCACCCCAGTCATCGGCCACACCGTGGCAAGCGCCCTCCCGAAGGTTAAGCTACCTGCTTCTGGTGCAACAAACTCCCATGGTGTGACGGGCGGTGTGTACAAGGCCCGGGAACGTATTCACCGCAGCAATGCTGATCTGCGATTACTAGCGATTCCGACTTCATGGAGTCGAGTTGCAGACTCCAATCCGGACTGAGATAGGGTTTCTGGGATTGGCTTGCCCTCGCGGGTTTGCAGCCCTCTGTCCCTACCATTGTAGTACGTGTGTAGCCCTGGCCGTAAGGGCCATGATGACTTGACGTCATCCCCACCTTCCTCCGGTTTGTCACCGGCGGTCTCCTTAGAGTTCCCACCATTACGTGCTGGCAACTAAGGACAAGGGTTGCGCTCGTTGCGGGACTTAACCCAACATCTCACGACACGAGCTGACGACAGCCATGCAGCACCTGTGTCACGGTTCCCGAAGGCACCAATCCATCTCTGGAAAGTTCCGTGCATGTCAAGGCCAGGTAAGGTTCTTCGCGTTGCATCGAATTAAACCACATACTCCACCGCTTGTGCGGGCCCCCGTCAATTCCTTTGAGTTTCAGTCTTGCGACCGTACTTCCCAGGCGGCGAACTTAACGCGTTAGCTTCGATACTGAGGGCCAAGTTGCCCCCAACATCCAGTTCGCATCGTTTAGGGCGTGGACTACCAGGGTATCTAATCCTGTTTGCTCCCCACGCTTTCGTGCCTCAGTGTCAGTGCTGGTCCAGGGTGTCGCCTTCGCCACAGATGTTCCTCCCGATATCTACGCATTTCACTGCTACACCGGGAATTCCACACCCCTCTACCGCACTCTAGTAAGCCAGTTTCCAATGCAGTTCCCAGGTTGAGCCCAGGGCTTTCACATCAGACTTAACAAACCACCTACGCACGCTTTACGCCCAGTAATTCCGAGTAACGCTTGCACCCTTCGTATTACCGCGGCTGCTGGCACGAAGTTAGCCGGTGCTTATTCTTCCGGTACCGTCATGACACCCGGTTATTAACCGAATGCTTTTCTTTCCGGACAAAAGTGCTTTACAACCCGAAGGCCTTCTTCACACACGCGGCATGGCTGGATCAGGCTTGCGCCCATTGTCCAATATTCCCCACTGCTGCCTCCCGTAGGAGTCTGGACCGTGTCTCAGTTCCAGTGTGGCTGATCATCCTCTCAGACCAGCTACGGATCGTCGCCTTGGTGGGCCTTTACCCCGCCAACTAGCTAATCCGGCATCGGCTCATCTATCTGCGTGAGGCCCGAAGGTCCCCCACTTTCTCCCGTAGGACGTATGCGGTATTAGCGTAAGTTTCCCTACGTTATCCCCCACAAATAGGCAGATTCCGATGCATTCCTCACCCGTCCGCCACTCGCCACCCACAGTATTGCTACTGCTGTGCTGCCGTTCGACTTGCATGTGTTAGGCCTGCCGCCAGCGTTCACTCTGAGCCAGGATCAAACTCTTCACTTAAAATTGCAGGATCCGAAGATCCAATATCTTGAGTGCAGAGCCCGTTCCAGGCATCAATTACTCGCTTGCATTTGCATGCTTTGAATCATTAATGCTTGTTACAGGACATCTGCTGTGGACAACCATCCACTAGCCAGACGCCCGCACAAGTCACCTGCGCACACTGTCAAAGATCTCGGGGCCGGCCTCAGCGCCTTTCCCTTTTCTCGCCCCGTCGCACCAAAGTGCCCGAGGGAGCCGACTACTATACAGTCAATTTCGATTCCGTCAACACCGTGTCGAAATCTTTTTGACCGCCCCCGCCGCCATTCAGCTCGTCCTTTCGGACCGCCCCGGGCGACCGGGCCGCGCATCTTACAGCACCTTCGAAGTTCGTCAACCGCCCTTCGAAACCACCGCTTCAACCGCGCCCCGCTTCAGTGAAGTTCACCTTGGCGGGGCGCGCATTGTGCACATGCATATCGGGATTTGGAAGGGGTTGCAGCGAATTCTTTTGCGCGCTTGGTGAATAACGCATCACGCCATGCGCCGTGATGCGTTTGGCAAGAAGAAACAGCTCAAGCGGACACGAGGCGGACGCGCGCGAACGTGCGCTTGCCGACCGCCAATACACCTTCAAAGCCAACGGCGAATACACGTTGCGCGTCTTCGATCACTTCGCCATCTATGCGCACCGCGCGCTCCTTGAGCTTGCGGTTCGCTTCGGAGTTGCTGGGCGTGAGGCCCGCCGCCGTCAGCAGTGCCGAAATGCGCAGCCCCTCGGCCGGCACCGCGACATCGGTGATCGGCAGCGACGCGGTATCTCCCTCGCCGCGAACGGCGGCATTCCAGCCGGCCACCGCCTGTTCCGCCGCGGATTCGCCGTGGAAGCGCGCCGCCAGTTCGCGCGCCAGGCGCATCTTCAGATCGCGCGGATTGAGCTGTCCGGCCTCGATATCGCGCTTGAACTGCGCCGCCTGTGCGATTCCGATCTCGAAGCTCAGCAGGTCGATCCAGCGCCACATCAGCACGTCGTCGATCTTCATCGTCTTGGTGACGATGTCGATCGCCGGTTCGTTGATGCCGATGTAGTTGCCCAGCGACTTGGACATCTTGTTGACGCCGTCCAGGCCCTCCAGCAGCGGCATGGTCAGCACGATCTGCGGCGGCTGGCCGTAATGCTCCTGCAGGCCGCGCCCCATCAACAGGTTGAACTTCTGGTCCGTACCGCCGAGTTCGACGTCCGCCTTCAGCGCGACCGAGTCGTAGCCCTGCACCAGCGGATACAGGAACTCGTGGATCGCGATCGACTGCTGCGCGGCGTAGCGCTTGGCGAAGTCGTCGCGCTCCAGCATGCGCGCCACGGTGTGCTGCGCGGCGAGCTTGATCATGTCGGCCGCGCCCATCTGGCCGAACCACTCGGAGTTGAAGCGCACTTCGGTGCGCTCTTTGTCCAGCACCTTGAAAACCTGCTCGGCGTAGGTCTCCGCGTTGGTGAGCACGTCCTCGCGCGTGAGCGGCTTGCGGGTGACGTTCTTGCCGGTCGGGTCGCCGATCATTCCGGTGAAGTCGCCGATCAGGAAGATCACCTGGTGCCCCAGGTCCTGGAACTGCCGCATCTTGTTGAGCAGGACCGTGTGGCCCAGATGCAGGTCGGGGGCGGTCGGGTCGAAGCCGGCCTTGATGCGCAGGGGCCGGCCGAGCTTCAACCGGGCCTCGAGCTCCTCACGCTTGAGGATCTCGTCTGCGCCACGGGAGATCAGGTCGAGGGCGTCTTGGTCGGGGGCGGGGGTCTGGGGGGACAAAGTGGGACTCGCTACGTGAATGGTGAACGCGAGTTGCGATCACGATCATGGAATTGGGTTAAAGGACGGTTAAACATACCGGGCCAAGGGCCCAAACAAAAACCCTATTCAGTTCAAGGGTTTGACGCACACTGCTCGCAGCTCTATGGTAACGCCGCCACATAGCCTTCACACCTGCGCGCGGGACTCCAACATGACTGCATCCGAGAACGGTACAGACCGGCGCCAACGCCTCAAGGCGCTTCGTGAAGCCGCTCTGCACCGTTCGGTGCCCGCCACGCAGGTTTCCGGCGGATTCAATGGTCGCTGGACGCGCCGCCATTGGGCGCATGCGAGCCTGTTTGCGACGCTCGGCGTACTCGTCGCGGCGATCGTGCCGGGTTTCGGCCCCACTTCCAACGTACAGCCGCTGCATGCGCAGCGCAGCTCACTGGCGCTTTCGCTGCCGCCGCTGCCGCTGGCGCGCTTGAAGGGCCATAACGGCGACAGCTGGCAGGTCGTACGCGTGGAGCGCGGCCAGACGCTGGGCGCCGTGTTCAACGATCTGGACCTGCCGGCCTCGACCATGCACCGCCTGCTCGAAGCGGTTCCGGGCGACAAAGCCGTCCTCACCCGCCTGAAGCCGGGCAGCGAACTCGCCTTCGATCTTCCCGTCAGCGGCGAACTGCGCACCTTCCGCTACGACCGCGACGACAGCCACCGCGTCGAGCTTTCGCTCACCGGCGACAAGGTCACCGAGAAGGTCGTCGTCCGGCCCACCGAAAGCCGCACCGTCGTGATCAGCGGCAAGGTCGGCAAGTCGTTGTTCCGTTCGGCGCGCAAGCTGGGCCTGACGGGCAGCAACATCAACACGCTGACCGACGAGATCTTCAAGTACGACATCGACTTCAACGAAGACGTCGGCGCCGACGACCGCTTTAGCGTGGTGGTCGAGCAGACCTGGCGCGAGGGCGAGCTGCTGCGCACCGGCCCGGTGCTGGCGGCGACCTTCACCACCGGCGGCAAGCTGCACACCGGTTTCCGCTTCGAGCGCGACGGCAAGTCCGAATACTTCACCGGCGACGGCCGTCCGCTGAAGAAGAGCTTCATCCGCATGCCGATTCCGTATGCGCGCCTGACCTCGAACTTCGGCACGCGCAAGCACCCGGTCCTGGGCCGCACGCGCATGCACAAGGGCGTGGACTACGCCGCACGCACCGGCACGCCGATCATGGCCGCCGGCGACGCGCGCGTCGTCTCGGCCGGCTGGCAGGGCGGCTACGGCAATGCCGTCGTCCTCGACCACGGCCGCGGCTACAGCACGCTGTACGGCCACATGTCGCGCATCGGCAAGATCCGTCCGGGCCAGCGCATCGCGCAGGGCACGGTGATCGGCTACGTCGGCAGCACCGGCATGTCGACCGGCCCGCACCTGCATTACGAATTCCGCGTCAACGGCGTGCACCGCAACCCGCTGTCGATCACGATGCCGCCGCCGGAGCCGCTGTCGGGTGCCGCGCTGGCGCAGTTCCGCGCGCAGACCTCGGTCGCGCTGGCACGGATCCAGAAGGTCGAGAACATCATCTACGCCGACGCCGGTGACGCCGCCACGCCGGTGGCCGTCGCCAAGGCGAAGAAGCCGGCCAAGACCAAGGCCTGACATGCCCGCACTCGCGGCCGGGCCGACCGGCGGCCCGCTCGACGGGCTCTTCGTCGGCCTGATCTCCGGCACCAGCGCCGACGGCATCGATGCCGCGCTGGTGCGCTTCCAGTCTTCCAACTCCGCAAGCGCACCTGCCGGCTGCGAACTCCTGCTCGGGCGCACCTTCGCCTGGGAGACGTCGCTGCGCGAACGCCTCGTCGCACTGGGCCAGGGCTCGGACGCGCAATCGCTGGACGAGCTGGGCACGCTGGACGTGCAGATCGCCGAAGCCTTCGCCGCCGCCGCAACCCGCCTGCTCGAAGTCGCTGGCGTGCCGGCCACGGACGTCCGCGCGATCGGTTCGCACGGCCAGACGGTGCGGCATCGTCCGGACGGCGCGCGCTTCGACGGCCGCCATCCCTTCACCTGGCAGATGGGCGACGGCGGGCTGATCGCCGAGCGCACCGGCATCGCCACCGTCTCCGACTTCCGCCGTCGCGATGTCGCCGCCGGTGGCCATGGCGCGCCGCTTTTGCCGGCGCTGCACGCCGATCTGCTGCACAGCGCGGCCGAGGATCGCGCCGCACTGAATCTGGGCGGGATCGCCAATTTCACGCTGTTGCCGGCGCAGGGCACGGTGCGCGGGTTCGACACGGGCCCGGCGAACTGCCTACTGGACGCCTGGTGCCTGCGCCACACCGGCGCGGCTTACGACGCGGGCGGAGCGTTCGCGGCGCAGGGGCAGGTCGATGCCGAGCTACTGGTGCGCCTGCTCGACGAACCCTGGTTCATGCTGCCGCCGCCCAAGAGCACCGGCCGCGAGCACTTCCATCTGGCCTGGGTCGAACGCCGCCTGGAGGGCGACGAGACGCCGGCCGGCGTGCAGGCGACGTTGCTGGAGTTGAGTGCCATCACGATCGCCGACGCCCTGCGCGCGCACCAGCCCGGTACGCGACGCGTGCTGGCCTGCGGCGGCGGCGTGCACAATCCGCGCCTGCTCGAGCGTATCGGCGCGCAGCTGCCGGGCGTCATCGTCGAATCGACCGCCCGTCACGGCGTGGATCCGGATTTCGTCGAGGCCATGGGTTTCGCCTGGCTGGCGCGTCAAACCCTGTCGGGGCGCCCGGGCAACCTGCCCAGCGTCACCGGTGCGATCGGCCCGCGCGTGCTCGGCGCGATCCACCCGGCGGCGTGATCCTCAGGATTTCTGCGCGTACGCCATCAGGTCGCGGTCGACGTCGGTCAGGCCGGCCTGTTCCAGCGGCGCGACGTTGACGTCGTGCGGACGCTCCATGCGCCCGATCTTCGAGAAACCGGGATCGCTGGGAACCCCTTCCAGCGCGGCGATCGCCGCCTGCAGCGCCATCGCGTCGGTGTCGGTGAAGCGCGCGGCCAGTTCGGCCTCGCAGGCGAACAGCCCGTGTTCGAGCAGGTGCATCAGCGCTTCCTGCAGCGGCCAGCTGCGCGTGGCCGCCACGCGCTTGATGCGGTCCAGCAGCAGCGGGTCGATGTCGTGCAGGATGATGTCGGTCATAACGTGTTTCCCCTCCCCGGCACGGGGTTACCGGGTCATTGCACCGCGGGCGCGTTGAGGCCGGCGCCGGGACGGCGTGCGGTCAGGATCAGGCACAACAGCAGGGCGGGAATGCCGATCAGGGCCGTACCTGCGAAGAATAGCGAATAGGCCTCCAGCAAACTGCGGCCCACTTCCAGTTGTTCGATGGTCCAGCCCGACAGGCCCTTCAGCACCTTGCCCGGCAGGGCGTAGAACGAACTGAGCAGCGCGTACTGGGTGGCCGTGTGGCCGAGATTGACCAGGCTGGACATGTAGGCGATCAGCGCCACGCCGGCGAAGCCGCTGCAGAAGTTGTCGATGGCCATCACCGCCGTGAAGACCCCGGCGTCGGCCCCGTGCAGGGCCAGGTATGAGAACGCCAGGTTCGAGCCCGGCCCCAGCACGGCGCCGGCCATGAGGGTGGCGAAGGCACCGAAGCGCACCGCGCACAGGCCTGCGGCGGCGATTCCCAGGATCGTCGCCCCCAGCCCGAACGTACCGCGCACCGCGCCCACCGTCGCCTTGTCGATGCCCAGGTCCGCGTAGAACGGATTGGCCATCGGGCCCAGCACGAAATCCGGCAGGCGGTAGAGGCTGATCGCCAGCAGCATCACCAGCGCCCAGCGGCCATGGTCGCGGAAGAACACGATGAACGGCGCGACGATCGCGTCGTACATGCCCTGCGCCGACAGCAACGGCGCATGCGGCAGCGTGACGGCGCGCACCGCCGCCGCCGGCTCGCGCGCCATGAACGTGGCGACCACGCCCACGCCCATCAGCAGCGCCATCAACTCGTAGGACATCGACCAGCCGATGTGCGCAGCGAAGATCAGGATCAGCGAATCGGTGACCAGCAGGGCGCCGCGGTAACCCAGCGCGGAACTCGACGTGAGCAGGCCCAGCTGTTCGTTGCCGGAAGCGATCTCGATGCGCCAGGCGTCGATGACGATGTCCTGCGTCGCCGAGGCGAAGGCCACCACCAGCGCGAGTGCGCCGAACACGAGCAGCTGGTCAAGCGCGACACCGGCGAGCATCAGCTCGCCGTGCAGCGGCTGCACCAGCGCCATGCCGACCAGCGCGATGGCCACCACGATCTGCGACAACAGCATCCAGCCGCGCCGGCGACCGAGCAGCCGTCCCAGCACGGGCGCGTCGGCCTTGTCGATCAACGGCGCCCACAGGAACTTCAGCGAATACGCCAGGCCCACCCACGACAGGAAACCGATCGTCGACAGCTCGATCGCGTTCTCGCGCATCCAGAAGCCGAGCGTGTTGCCCACCAGGTAGATCGGGATGCCGGAGCTGAAGCCCAGCAACAGCATCACCAGCACCTTGCGCTCACTCAGATTGGCGGCGACCAGACGCCAGCCCTTCAGCTTCGGCTCGGCGGCCGGCGCGGTTTCAGAGGTCATAGTCGACGCTGAAAGGTGCGTGGTCGGAGAAGCGCGGTTCGCGCAGGATCGAGCAGGCCTTCAGCTTCGACGCCAGTCCCGGCGTGACCAGCTGGTAGTCGATGCGCCAACCGACGTTGTTGGCGCGCGCGGCGCCGCGGTTGCTCCACCACGTGTAATCCTGCCCTTCCGCATGCAGCGCGCGGTACGCGTCGACCCAGCCGGTGGAGTCGATGCACAGGCCGTTGAGCCAGTCGCGCTCCGGCGGAAGGCAGCCGGAGTTCTTCTGGTTGCTCGTCCAGTTCTTGATGTCCAGGCGCGAGCGCACGATGTTCCAGTCGCCGCACAGCACGTAGTCGCGACCGCTGGCGAGCCACTCGTCCAGGTGCGGCTTGAGCCAGTCCATCACTTCGAACTTGAAGCCCTGGCGCAACTCGCCCGAAGAACCGGACGGGATGTAGAACGACACCACGCTCAGGTTTCCGAAGCGGGCCTCGATGTAGCGGCCCTCGTCGTCGAACGGCGCCCAGCCCATGCTCGTGCGCACCTCATCGGGTTCGCGCCGGCTGTAGATGGCCACGCCGCTGTAGCCCTTCTTGGTGATGGCGTCCTTGAACCAGGCGCGATAACCCTCGGGCAGGAATTGCGGGCCGGCCAGCTGGTGCTCCTGCGCCTTGGTTTCCTGAACGCACAGGACATCCGCGTCCTGCGTGCGGAACCAGTCGAAGAATCCCTTGTTGGCCGCCGAGCGCAGGCCATTGGCATTGAAGCTGACGATGCGCATGCGCACTCCACGACGATATGCGCACGATCATAGCCTCTCGCACGGCCGGGCACGGGCGCAGGGCTATCATGCACGCCATGTCCGTCGTCACCGCCCGCGTCCGAGTGGAACCCATCGTGGACCCCGACAGTGCCGCCGCGCGCGCCGTGCGGGCATTGCGCGTGACGCCGGACCAGTACCGCTACATCGGCGACACCGCCTTCAACCTCGGCGACACCCTGCGCGACCCGATGAGCGAGGCGATGGGTGTGTTCGCGGACGACACGGTGGTGGGCTTCTACCGACTGGATTTCGCCCCCAACGCGGTCGTCGGCCGCACGCTCGGCGTGCCGAGCGTGGGCCTGCGCGCCTTCGTCATCGACCAGCACCAGCAGGGCCGCGGATACGGCACCGGCGCGATGACCGCCTGCTGCGAGGATCTGCGCACGCGTTACCCCGACCGCAGGCTGCTGGTGCTCACGGTGAACTGCGCGAACGCCCCGGCGATCGCGTCGTACCTCAAGGCCGGATTCACCGACACCGGCGAACTCTTCCACGGCGGCAGCGCCGGCCCGCAGCATGTGATGCTGCATTCACTCCCCCCGCATCCAACGACATGAACGACCCACGCACCGACCATCGCGCCCGTTTCCTCGACCTGGCGCTGCGCGCCGACGCCCTGCGCTTCGGCGAGTTCACCCTGAAGTCCGGGCGCCAGAGCCCGTACTTCTTCAACGCCGGGCGCTTCGATTCCGGCGCGGCGCTGGCCGGTCTGGCCGCCTGCTACGCCGACGCGGTGGACGCGCACGGCGTCGCCTTCGACCTGCTGTTCGGGCCGGCCTACAAGGGCATTCCGCTGGCGACCGCGCTGGCCTGCGAGTACGCGAATCGCGGCCGCGACCTGCCGGTGGCCTTCAACCGCAAGGAAGCCAAGACGCATGGCGAAGGCGGCAACCTGATCGGCGCACCGCTGCAGGGTCGGCGCGTGCTGATCGTGGACGACGTGATCACCGCCGGCACCGCGATCCGCGAAGCGCTCGGCCTGATCGCCGACGCCGGCGGCGAAGTCGCGGGCATCGTCATCGCGCTGGACCGACAGGAGGCCGTCGACCCGGCCAAAACACGACGCTCTGCGGCACAAACGGTCGCGGCCGACCATGGCCTGCCCGTCATCGCCGTGGCCACGCTGACCGATCTGCTTGCGTTCGCTAGCGATCACGCCGAACTGGCGGCCCAGCGCGCACGCCTGCTCGCCTATTGCGACGCCTACGGCAGCGAAGAAGTGTGACGCAGTTCCGCATGGCGTGCGTCTTGCATGCTGTCTGGATGATTCCCGACAAGTCTTTCGGACTTTACTGACTTCATGAACCGCACTCTGCCGCTGCTCGCTTGCACCTTGATGCTTGCCACGACCGGCATCGCCTTCGCCCAGAAGAGCGGTGCGGGCAAGAAGCTGTATTGCTGGAACGAGAACGGCGCCAAGGTGTGCGGCGATGCGCTGCCGGCGCATGCGGTGGACAGCGCGCGCACCGAGTTCAACGCGAAGAGCGGCATGGCGACGGGCCAGGTCGCGCGCGCGCTGACCGACGAGGAACGCGAAGCGGCGAGCGCCCAAGCCAAGCTCAATCAGGAGGCCGCGGCGATCGCCGAAGCCAAGGACCGCCGCGACCGGGCGATGGCCGAGTCCTACGCCACCGAAGCCGACCTGCGCCGCGCGTTCGGCGAACGCCAGGCGGTGATGGACGAGTCGATCAAGGCCTCGCGCCTGGGCGTGGAGGGTCGTCGCTCGACCCTGGTCAGCCTGCTGCGCCGCGCCGGCGAGAACGAACTTTCCGGAAAGCCGGTGCCCAAGCCGACGCAGGACAACGTGCGCATCCAGCACGACCAGTTGCTGCGCCAGCAGGCGCTGCTGGTGCAGCAACTCGCCGAGCGCGAGGTGATCGACGAGGAACTCGCCGCGGCGCTGGAGCGCTATCACGCGCTGAAGAAGCCCGGCAACGGCTGAGTTCCACCCCTGAATGCAAAAGGCCGGCGGTTCGCACCGCCGGCCTTTTTGTTTTCCCCCCCGCCGCCGTCAGAACGGCAGCGACAGGTCCGGCCGCAGCGCCAGCAACTGGGTGCGGAAGTCCGCCTTGATGCGCGCCAGCGCCTCGGGCGAGTCGGCATCGAAACGCATGACCAGCACCGGCGTGGTGTTGGACGCACGCACCAGGCCCCAGCCGTCCGGCCAGTCCACGCGCAGGCCGTCGATGGTCGACAGGCGTGCGCCCTCGAACTTGGCCTCGTCGCGGAACCAGTCCACGAAGCTGTGCGGGTCGCCTTCGGGCGCGTCGACCTTGATCTCCGGCGTCGACACGCCGTTGGGCAGGGCGGCCAGCGTTTCGGTCGGCGTGCGCGGCTGCGCGGCGAGGATTTCCAGCAGGCGCGCGGCGGCGTAGATGCCGTCGTCGAAGCCGTACCAGCGCTCCTTGAAGAAGAAGTGGCCGCTCATCTCGCCGGCCAGTTCCGCGTCGGTCTCGCGCATCTTGGCCTTGATCAGCGAGTGGCCCGTCTTCCACATCAGCGGGCTGCCGCCGTGGCGCAGGATGTGCCCCGGCAGGCGGCCGGTGCACTTCACGTCGAACAGGATCACCGCGCCCGGGTTGCGTTCGAGCACGTCGGCGGCGAAGAGCATCAGCAGGCGATCCGGGAAGATGTTCTCGCCCTCGCGCGTGACCACGCCCAGGCGGTCGCCGTCGCCGTCGAAGGCGATGCCGATGTCGGCCTCCAGGCGCTGCACCATGCGGATCAGGTCGGTGAGGTTGTGCGGCTCGCTCGGGTCCGGATGGTGGTTCGGGAAGGTGCCGTCGATGTCGCAATACAGCGGCGTGACGTCGGCACCGATGGCGGCCAGCACGCGCGGGCCGATCTCGCCGGCCACGCCGTTGCCGGCGTCGACCACCACGCGCAGCGGGCGGTCGATCTGCACGTCGGAGGCGATGCGCTGGACGTAGTCCTCGGAGATGTCGCGCTCGACCAGCGAGCCCAGGTCGCCCAGGTGCAGGCGGTCGTCGGCGATGCGCGAATACAGGTCGGTGATGGCGTCGCCGGACAGCGTCTCGCCGCCGACGACCACCTTGAAGCCGTTGTAGTCCGGCGGGTTGTGGCTGCCGGTGACCGACACGCACGAGCCCGCACGCAGGTGGTACGCGCCGAAATAGACCACCGGCGTCGGCGCCAGGCCGATGTCGATGACGTTGCGGCCGGCCTTGCGCAGGCCGGTGATCAAACCTTCCACCAGCGCAGGACCGGACAGGCGGCCGTCGCGGCCCACGACGATGTCGGTCATGCCCTTCTCGTGCATCAGCGAGCCGATGGAGTGACCGATCAGCTCCGCCACGCCGGCGTCGAGCGACTGGCCGACCACGCCGCGGATGTCGTAGGCGCGGAAGATGCCGCGGTCGATGGCGATGGACGCCGACGGCATCGCCGGCTTGGGTGCGGCCACGGGGGCCGCGACCGGGACCGGCGGGAGCGCTTCGAGGCTCTCCGCCAGCGTCTGCACCGAACCCTCGTCGACCTCGTCGGTCTTCTTCCGGCGAGCCGCGAAATGCGGGGCGCGCCAGGTCAGGAACGCCAGCAGTGCCAGCACGCCCGCGGCAATGAAGCAGCCCAGCGCGTCCATGCCCAGCGGGCCACCGGCCACGTCCGGCACGGCCGCGGCGACGCGCAGGTCGCTGCCGGGCACCTTGGCGGCCAGTGCCTCGGCACCGCCGGACAGGGACGTATCGCCGCGCTCGATCGCGGTGAAGCCGCCCTGGCGCAAGGCCAGGTAGCTGTCGTCGGCGACGTCGGCCTGGTCCAGGCCGGCGCTGACCCGCGTGATCGGCAGGCGCACATAGGCCACGCCGACGGTCTGCGTCGCGGTGCGCGCCGGCGCGGCCAGCGCCAGCTGCGTGCCGCTGCCCTGGCGCAGCAATCCGGCCACCGGACGGTCCGCGGCGACGGCGGCTTCGATCACCCCCAGCCGGCCGTAACCGCCCTTGGGCAGCGCGGCGTACTCGGCGGTCAGGTCCAGCGGAAGCACGGCGGCATCCGTCGCGCCCGGCCAGCCCTTGCCGAGCTCCTGCGAGGCCGCGGCCAGATCGCCCGCGGCCAGTGCGGCTTGCAGGGTCGGCGCCGCCAGGCGCTCGGTGAGCTGCTTCTGTTCGGCCGTCAATGCCTTCACGGCGGCGTCGATCGCGGTGTTGCGGGCTTCGGTGATCGCCAGCCGGCGCGTGCCGTCGCGGTGCAGGCCCAAGCCGGTCCATGCGAACCACGCCGCCAGCACCGCGAGCAACGCGGCGACCAGCGGCAGCATCACCTTCAGCTGTGCGGCCGAGGCCGACAGTTGTCCCTTTTCCAGACCCTTCATCGACATCCCCTTTGTCAGCGCACGCCGGTGTGGCCGAAGCCGCCGGTTCCGCGCGCGCTGGTTTCGAATTCGTCCACCACCTCAAGCGTCGCCCGAACGATCGGCAGGATCACGAGCTGGGCGATGCGGTCCCCCGGCTGCATCGTAAAAGCCTCGCGACCGCGGTTCCATACGCTGATGAGCAGCGGCCCCTGGTAATCGGCGTCGATCAGCCCCGTGCCGTTGCCCAATACGATGCCGTGCTTATGCCCCAGGCCCGAGCGCGGCAGGATCACCGCGCACATCGTCGGATCGCCCAGATGGATCGCCAGCCCCGAGGGCACCAGCGAGGCATCGCCCGGCTGCAACGTCAGCGGTTCCTCCAGCGCCGCGCGCAGGTCCAGGCCGGCGCTGGCGGGCGTGGCATAGGTCGGCAGCGGCCATTCACTGCCGAAGCGGGCGTCGAGGATCTTCAGTTCGAGCGTGTGGTTCATGCGGTCCATCGGGTTGAGGCGCGCCAGTGTCCCCGGCGACGCGTGCGTGTTGGGTGACGCAAGGGTCGTGCCAAGTCGGCGCGATCAGGCCGTCAGGCGCGCGGCGATGAGGTCGAGCAGCTCCCCGGCCAGCACGGTCTTGGGGGCCGGCCCCAGCACGTGCGCCGCGCCGTCGGCGGCGTAGACCGACAGTGTGTTGTCGTCGCTTTCGAAGCCGCTGCCGGCAACGCCGACGCGGTTGGCGGCGATGAGGTCCAGGCGCTTGTTCTCCAGCTTTCCGCGCGCGTAGGCCTCGACGTGGTCGGTCTCGGCGGCAAAGCCCACCACCAGCCGCGGCCGCTGCGCATGGCCGGCGATGTCGGCGAGGATGTCGCGCGTGCGCACCAGCGTCAGGGTCAGCGTGTCCTGGCCGGCGGTCTTCTTGATCTTGTTCGAGGCCGCCTGCGCGGGCGCGAAATCCGCCACCGCCGCCGCGCCGATGTAGACGTCGGCCGGCAACTGCGACAGCACGGCCTCGTGCATCTGCGCGGCCGATCGCACGTCGATGCGACTGACGCCTTCGGGCGTGGGCAGCGACACCGGGCCGGCCACCAGCACGACCTGCGCGCCGCGCTGCGCGGCCGCCTGCGCAAGGGCGAACCCCATCTTGCCGCTGCTGCGGTTGCCGATGAAACGCACCGGGTCGATGTCCTCGAACGTCGGCCCGGCGCTGACCAGGATGCGAAGACCCCGCAGGGCGGCGGCGGTGCTCATGCGAACGCCTTCGCGACCGCGGCGAGGATCTCCGCTGGCTCGCTCATGCGACCCGGGCCCGATTCGCCTTCCGCAAGCGGCCCGTCGTTGGGGCCGACCACGTCCACGCCGCGCTCGCGCAAGGTGGCGATGTTGGCCTGCGTGGCCGGATGCAGCCACATGCGGTGGTTCATCGCCGGGGCGACGGTGATCGGCGCGGTGGTCGCCAGGCACAGCGTGCTGACCAGGTCGTCCGCGAATCCGTGCGCAAGCTTGGCGAGCGTGTTCGCCGTCGCCGGTGCGACGACGATGCGGTCGGCCCAGCGCGCCAGTTCGATGTGGCCCATCGCGGCCTCGGCGGCAGCGTCCCAAAGCGAGGTGCGCACCGGCTTGCCCGACAGCGCCTGGAACGTGGTCGTGCCGACGAAGTGCTGTGCGTTCTGCGTCATCGCCACCGTCACCTCGGCGCCGGCATCGCGCAACCGTCGCACCAGCTCGGCCGATTTGTACGCGGCGATGCCGCCGCAAACGCACAGCAGGATCTTGTGTCCGCGCAGGGAGCCGGGCTCGACCATCTGGGAAATACCTACCGCTGAATCGGCATTTAGCTTACCCGAACGCACTGCCGCGCCCGCCTGCGCGAGCTGCGACAAGCTGCTGGAATTTGCGCACGGCGGACGGCCGTCGCCGGCTTCCGGCGTCCTCCCGGCGCAGGTGCAGATGCGAGTGCACGACGGCGCCGGCCGCCCGCTTCCCTTCCCTTTCCATCAGGCCGCCCCGTACATGCACATCCGAAACTGGCCCGTCGACGAGCGTCCCCGCGAACGCCTGCTGGCCCACGGCGCCGGCGCGCTTTCCGATGCGCAGCTGCTGGCCATCTTCCTCGGATCGGGACTGCGAGGCCGCGACGCAGTGAGCACGGCGCGGGGCCTGCTGAAATCCCACGGGCCGCTGCGCACCCTGCTCGAACGCCCACCGGACCAGTTGATGGCCCTGCCCGGCCTGGGCCCGGCCCGGGTCTGCCAGCTGGCGGCCGCGCTGGAGCTCGGACAACGCCTGGTTGGCGCCGCACTGGAACGCGGAGCGCTGCTGACCGACCCGCTCGTCGCCGGGCAGTACTTCGCGCGCCGCCTGCGGGGACGGCCGCGGGAGGTGTTCGCCGTGCTGTTCCTGGACACGCGGCACCGCGCGATCGCCTTCGAGGAGCTGTTCCAGGGCACCATCGACGGCGCCCAGGTGCACCCGCGTGAAGTGGCCCGCCGCGCCCTGGCGCTCAACGCCGCGGCGGCCATCTGCGGCCACAACCACCCCAGCGGCAACCCCGAACCCAGCGCCGCCGACCGCAGCATCACCGCACGGCTGAAGGAAGCGCTGTCGCTGGTGGATGTGCGCCTGCTCGACCACATCGTCGTGGGCGACGGCACGCCGGTCTCGCTGGCGGCGCGGGGCTGGCTGTGAACGGCCGGCCGGGCACGCCCGCTCGCGTACAATGCGCGGTCCCGCAATACCCCGCAGACTCCCGTGAAATCCACTCTCCGCGCCCTGGTGGCGCAGGCCATCGACGCCCTCCGCGCCGCCGGCACCCTGCCGGCCGATCTGGCCACGCCCGAGTTCGTGATCGAGCGTCCCAAGAACGCGGGCCAAGGCGATTTCTCCACCAACGCCGCCATGTTGCTGGCCAAGCCGGCCAAGTCGAACCCGCGCGCGATCGCGCAGGCGCTGGTCGATGCGCTGCCCGTCACGCAGGACCTGGCGAAGGTCGAGATCGCCGGCCCGGGCTTTATCAACTTCTACGTCGACGAAGCCGCCTGGCGTCGCCAGATCGGGCAGGTGCTCGAGCGCGGTGCCGCGTACGGCCGCAACGACATCGGCAAGGGCCACCGCGCCGGCGTGGAATACGTGTCGGCCAACCCGACCGGCCCGCTGCATGTCGGCCACGGCCGCGCGGCGGTGATCGGCGATTGCATCGCGCGTGTGCTCGACGCCAACGGCTGGGACGTGGCGCGCGAGTTCTACTACAACGACGCCGGCGCGCAGATCAACAACCTCGCCATCTCGGTGCAGGCGCGTGCGCAGGGCAAGGGGCCGGAGCATCCGGACTGGCCGGAAGACGGCTACCGCGGCGACTACATCAAGGACGTCGCAGCCGCCTACCTGCGTGGCGAGAGCGTCGAAGTCGAAGGCCACACCGTCGTCGCTGCAAAGGACGCGAACGACCTCGACGCCATCCGCCAGTTCGCCGTCGCCTACCTGCGCCGCGAGCAGAACCTGGACCTGGAAGCCTACGGCGTCGGCTTCGACGTCTACTTCCTGGAATCCTCGCTCTACACCGAGGGCAAGGTGGAGGAAACCGTGGCCGAGCTGATCGCCCACGGGCACACCTACGAGGAAGGCGGCGCGCTGTGGCTGCGCACCACCGACTTCGGCGACGACAAGGACCGCGTGATGCGCAAGTCCGACGGCACGTACACCTACTTCGTGCCCGACGTCGCCTATCACCGCAGCAAGTGGCTGCGCGGCTACGAGCGCGCGATCACCGAACTGGGCGCCGACCACCACGGTTCGCTGGCTCGCGTGAAGGCCGGCCTGCAGGCGCTGGACTGCGGCATTCCGAAGGGCTGGCCGGAGTACATGCTGCATCAGATGGTCACGGTCATGCGCGGCGGCGAGGAAGTGAAGCTGTCCAAGCGCGCCGGCAGCTACGTCACGCTGCGCGACCTCGTCGACGAGGTCGGCCGCGATGCCACGCGCTGGTTCCTGATCGCGCGCAAGCCCGACTCGCAGCTCATCTTCGACATCGATTTCGCGCGCAGCCAGTCGCTCGACAACCCCGTGTACTACGTGCAGGTCTCGCACGCGCGCATGCACGGCCTGATGCGCCAGCTGAAGGAGCGTGGCCTGTCCTACGACGCCGCCAACGGACTGGCGCAACCGCTCGACCTGGACGACGTCGCCGCGCGCGAGCTGATCGCCACGCTGCTGCGCTACCCGGACGTGGTGGAAACCGCCGGCCGCGATCTGGAACCGCACCAGATCGCCGCCTACCTGCTCGAACTGGCGCAGACGTTCCAGACGTACTACAACGACCACCAGTTCCTGGTCGACGACGCCGACGTCCGCGACGCGCGTCTGGTGCTCGCGATGGCGACGCGACAGGTACTGGCGAACGGTCTCGAACTGCTGGGCGTGAGCGCCCCCGAGGTGATGTAAGTGGCAGCACGTCGCGGCAAATCGCAAGCGAAGCGTAATTCCGGCGGCGACAGCGGCCTGCCGGGCTGGGCCTGGATGATCCTCGGCGTGCTGCTGGCCGTCGTGGTGATCCTGGTCGCACCCAAGTACCTCAAGTCCAACGGCGACGGCTTCTTCCGCCCGCAGCCCAACCCCGACGCGCAGCCGGCCCAGGCCAGCGGCGCCGATCAGGAAGCCATCGCCGACGAGGCCACGCCTGCGCCGGCGAAGGGCAGCAAGCGCTCGAACACCGAGCCGGCGAAGAAGGACACCGACTACGACTTCTACACCCTGCTGCCGGGCAAGGAAGTGCCGATGTCCGACGCCGAACTCGCCGCCAGCGAGAAGGCCGAAGCCCGCCGCGAGGCCGAGCGCAACAAGCGCGCGCGCCCGACGGACGACGACGCTGCGGCCGAGCCCGCGAAGCCGGCGCAGCCCGCGCAGACGACGACGGCGCTGCCGCGTCCGGTGGAGACCGACACCGTCCCGGCGCGCACGCCGACGACGACCGCCGGCACCGCACCGGCGACGAGCCCCGCTCCGACGCCGGCACCTTCGACGCCCGCATCCACTTCGACGGCGCCCGCGGCGACCGGCGACGACGGCACGCGCTACCTGCTGCAGGCCGGCGCCTTCCAGGCCTCGGGCCAGGCGGAGGAGATGAAGGCGCGCATCGCGATGCTCGGCCTGAGCGCGCGCGTCGAATCGGCCAACATCAATGGCAACACGGTCTACCGCGTGCGCATGGGGCCGTACGGCACCGCCAGCGATCTGGCCGACGCCAAGCGCAAGCTCGCCGGCGGCGGGCTGCAGGCGATGGCGATCAAGGTCAAGTGATCGCCCTGACGTGATCCGCGCGGTCGCGCCGCAAGCCGCGACCGCGATCACCGCACCCGCCCCGCCGCGCGGCTAGACTGCGCCCATCCCGCACGGGATCACTGGGGAAGGGATGGACAAGCGCATTCTTTCGGGCTGCATCGCGTCGCTGCTGACGCTGATGCTGTTCGCTCTCATCAGTTTCATGTTCGGCGCGCGCCTGCACCATGTGCAGGCCACTCCCTGGGGC
This sequence comes from Lysobacter sp. FW306-1B-D06B, assembly GCF_038446665.1. Taxonomy (NCBI): domain Bacteria; kingdom Pseudomonadati; phylum Pseudomonadota; class Gammaproteobacteria; order Lysobacterales; family Lysobacteraceae; genus Lysobacter; species Lysobacter sp. FW306-1B-D06B. The sequence continues at coordinate 442,943 of NZ_CP151802.1, forward strand.
GAGCTGCCGCTGCTCGATGTGGCCGGCGTCTTCGCCGCCGCGTTCGTGGGCGGCGCGATCGGCGGCGCGCGCTTCTGGTGGTTCGCGCTCGGGCTCGTCGCCCTGCTGTGGGCGCTGGTGCTGTTCGTGATGGTGACGGTGCAGCCGGAGATGACGCTGGCCAAGGTCTGGCGCTTCAACCAGCTGGCGATCGTGCTGAATCTCGTGCTGGCCTGGCTGGGCGCCTTCCTCGGCGCGCAGGTCGGTGCGCGGTTCGGAGCCCGTCGGGCGGCGGGATGATCCCGCCGGCGGTCGCCTCGCGCGACCGCGACGCTGTCTTCGCGGCCCGCCTTTCGCCGCGCGCCGCGCGAACCCTCAACCGTCGCGCTTGAGCGTGATCAGCGCCGAGGTGTCGGACTCGCCCTGGCCGCGCTCGATCAGTTCGGCGTAATCGGCCAGCGCCTGCTCCACGGTGCTCATGCGCAGGCCGCTGTCGCGCGCGATCGCCGAGACGATGCGCAGGTCCTTGAGCATGTGCGCGCACTTGAAGCCCGGCGTGAACTCGTCGCGCAGCATCGTCGCGCCGCGCTTTTCGAGGAACCAGTTGCTCGCCGCGCCGGCCATCAGCGTGGGAAGCAGCTTGTCCGGATCCAGGCCGAGCTTCTCGCCCAGCGCCAGGCCTTCGCTCACCGCCTCGTTGATGCCGGCGACCAGCACCTGGTTCACCGCCTTCGTCGCCTGGCCCGCGCCGGTGGCGCCCATGTGCGTGATGCGCGCGGCGTAGCAGTCGATGACCTCGTGCACGCGCTCGAGCACTTCGGCGTCGCCGCCCACCATCACCGACAGCTTGCCGTTGCGCGCGCCCTCCACGCCGCCGGACACCGGCGCGTCGAGGAAGGCGATGTCGTGCTGCGCCAGCAGCGCCGCGCAGCGACGCGCGGTGTCGACGGCGACCGTGGAATGGTCGATCACCACCGCGCCGGGCTTGAGGACCTCGGCGAGCGCGTTGACGTTCTCCAGCACGTCGGCGTCCAGCGAGACGCACAGCACGACCACATCGCAGTCGGCGAAGTTCGCCGCCGAACGCGCCGCCCGCACGCTCAGCTCCGCGGCCAGCGCATCGGCCTTGGACTGAGTGCGGTTGCCCACCGCAGTGAGCAGGCCCTTGGCGTGCAGGTAGCGAGCCATCGGTGCGCCCATCGCGCCCAGGCCAATGAACCCTGATTTCATTTTCGATACTTCCGTTTTGCGAGGGAGGAAACGATCCGCGTCAGGCGGCGTTCCATTCAAAAACCGTGACATCCGAGGCGCCACTGAGATGAAGCGGATCGGTCCGTGCAAGCTCCGTGGCTTCGTCCAGGTCCGCCGCCTTCAGCAGGTACGCGCCGCCACTCTTGTCGGAGAACGGCCCGGCGAGCTCCAGCCGGCCCTGGCGCCGCAAGGCGTCCAGGTACGCGTGGTGCGGGCCGATGACGGCCGGGTCGAACCCGGGCGTCCTGCGGGCCAGCACAAGGTAGCGCTTCAGCGTCGCGCTCATGCCAGCGGCGCGTCGTCGAGGTAGGTGTAGCCGGTCAGGCCGTTTTCCAGCGCGGCGTCCAGGCGCGCGGCCTCGTCCGCCGGCAGCGCGGCGGCGGCGACCTTCTCGCGGTAGGCGGCGCGCAGGTCGTCCAGGCGGTAGCCGACGTAGTCGAGCATCACGTCCGTGGTGTCGCCACGGCGCTGCTGGGTGAGCTGGTAGTCATCGCCTTCGATGCGCACTTCCACAGCGTCGGTGTCGCCGAACAGGTTGTGGATGTCGCCGAGGATTTCCTGGTACGCACCCACCAGGAAGAAGCCCAGTCGGTAGCTCTCTCCGCTGCGCGGCGCGTGCAACGGCAGCGAGGTGTCCAGGCCCTCGTTCTCGACGTAGGTCTTCACCGTGCCGTCGGAATCGCAGGTCATGTCGGCCAAAACGCCGCGGCGGGTGGGTTCCTCGTCCAGGCGCTCGATCGGCACGATCGGAAACACCTGGTCGATCGCCCACACGTCCGGAATCGATTCGAACACGCTGAAATTGACGAAGTACTTGTCGACGAGACGATCGTTGAGTTCGTCCAGCAGCTCGCGGTGGCTCTTCTCGTCGTAGCTCAGGCGTTTGCGCACGTCGTGCGCGATCGCATAGAACAGGTCGTCGATGCGCGCGCGGTGCACCAGGTCGAGCTGGCCGAGCGCGTACAGCGCCAAGCCCTCGCTGTGGTGGTGCTGCGCTTCGTGGAACAGCTCCACCGGCGGGCGCTGTTCGAGTTCGTTGTAGACCTCGCGCAAGTGACGGATCACCGACGGCTCGTCGTCGTGCACGTCGGGAATGCGGCCTTCCGGCGCTTCCTCGACTTCCGACACGTTCGCCACCAGCACGGCGTGGTGCGCGGTCATCGCGCGGCCGCATTCGGTGACGATGCGCGGCGGCACCAGGCCGTTCTCGGCGCAGGCTTCCGACAGCGGCTGCACGATGCTGTTGGCGTACTGCTGCACGCCGTAGTTGATCGAGCAGTAGCCACGCGAGCGCGTGCCTTCGTAGTCGATGCCCAATCCGCCGCCGACATCCATGTAACGGATGTTCGCGCCCAGGCGCGAGAGCTCGACGAAATAGCGCGTCGCCTCGCGCATGCCGTTGGCGATGTCGCGCACGTTGGAGATCTGCGAGCCCATGTGGAAATGCAGCAGCTGCAGCGTGTCGGACATGCCGGTGTCGCGCAGCTTCTTCCACAGGTCCAGCACCTGGCGCGGCGAGAGGCCGAACTTGGCCTTGTCGCCGCCGCTGTTCTGCCACTTGCCGGCGCCCAGCGAGGCCAGGCGCATGCGCACACCCAGGCCCGGCGTCACGCCCAGCGCGGCGGCTTCTTCCATCACCAGCGCCAGCTCGGAGGGCTTTTCGATGACGATGTAGGTCTGCAGGCCGAGCTTGCGGCCGATCAGCGCCAGGCGGATGTACTCGCGGTCCTTGTAGCCGTTGCAGACGATCAGGCCGCCCGGGCGCGACAGCGCGAGCACGGCCATCAGCTCCGGCTTGCTGCCGGCCTCCAGGCCGAAGCCCTCGCCGCGGTGCGAGGCCAGCGTTCCGGCGACGCCGCGGTGCTGGTTCACCTTGATCGGGTACACGGCGGTGTAGCCGCCGGCGTAGTCCCATTCGGCCTGCGCCTGCGCGAAAGCGGCCTGCAACTTGCCCAGGCGGTCGCCGAGGATGTCCGGGAAGCGCACCAGCAGCGGCAGCTTGGCGCCGTTGGCCCGGGCGGCGTCGACCACCGCCGGCAGCGAAATCGCCGGGCCTTTCGCGCCGCGCGGGCGCACCAGGACCTGCCCGCTCGCGCCGACGTCGAAATAACCTTCCGACCAGTGCGGAATCGAGTAGGTCTTGCGGGCCTGATCGAGCGACCAGTCGGACATCGGCGGGGTACCGGGGGAGGCGGGGGGACGCGCATTCTACAGCCCGGCGCCGGACGGGCCCGTCCTCATGCTGAAGGCAGCGCCCGGACGCGCGACGCCGGACCGTAACGGCCGGTCCGCTACAATGCCGCCCCCTTTCCGCCCGCCCGGCCGCCTCGCGCGCCGCACGGCCTTTCCCCTGGGACGCAACGATGAGCACCAACACCTCCTGGCACTACGAGAACTTCGAGCCGACCGGCTCGGCGATCGGCTATCGCATCACCAAGAAGCTGGACGAGGTGCAGTCGCCGTTCCAGAAGATCGAGATCTTCGAGAGCACCGACTGGGGCAACCTGATGCTCATCGACGGCGCGATGATGCTGACCACGAAGGACAATTTCTTCTATCACGAGATGATGTCCCACGCGGCGCTGTTCACCCACGCCGACCCGAAGAACGTCGTGATCATCGGCGGCGGCGACTGCGGCACGCTGCGCGAGGTGCTCAAGCACAAGGGCGTGCAGAAGGCCGTCCAGTGCGACATCGACGAGCAGGTCACGCGCATGGCCGAGAAGTGGTTCCCGGAACTGTGCGACGCCAACGACGATCCGCGCGCCACGCTGCTGTTCGACGACGGCATCGCCTACATGAAGAACTGCGAGCCGAACTCGCTGGACATCGTGATCGTGGATTCCACCGATCCGGTCGGCCCGGCAGAAGGCCTGTTCAACAAGGCGTTCTTCGAAAGCTGCTTCCGCGCGCTGAAGGACGACGGCATCCTGGTCCAGCAGTCCGAATCGCCGCTGATGCTGCTCTCGCTCATCAAGGAGATGCGCGCGGAGATGGGCAAGGCCGGTTTCACGACCTTCCAGACGCTGCCGTTCCCGCAGCCGTGCTACCCGACCGGCTGGTGGAGCTGCACGCTGGCGCGCAAGGGCCAGGGCTTCGACGTCCGCCAGGCCGACGCCCGCGCCAAGGATTTCGACACCAAGTACTACACCGCCGACATCCACCAGGGCGCGTCGAGCCTGCCGCCGTTCGTGGCGGCGGAGCTGGACGGCCGCTGATTCCGCGCCCACCCCGCTTCATTGAAAGCCCCGCGAAAGCGGGGCTTTTTTGTTGGAGCTCCCGCGCGACGTCTTGCACGCATATGCGGACTTTGTCGTGATCGCGGAACAGTGCGTGCGCCCGGGCCAAGGCGATCGTCCGCCGGCATGACATTAGTATTTCGATAACTGAACCCAACGGTTCACAGCCCCCGCCGCGCCGCCCTCCCCCGAGCACGACGCGCGTCGCCGGACCGCCCCGATGAATGCCAATGCCCTGCCGCAGGACCCCCGGTCCTTGCCGCCCGAAACCCGTTTGCTCAAGCGCGGCGAGCGCTTCCTGGAACCCGACGTTTACGTGATCGACGTGGACGGACGTCCGACCGTGGTCAAGGACTACGGCCGCTACCGACGCACGCTGCTGTCGCCGCTGGCGCGGCTGCTGGTGCGTCGCGAAGCGCGCGTGCTCGGCCGGCTGCGCGGCTGGCGACATGCACCGGCATTGCTGGGCACGATCGGCGGCCTCGCGCTGGGCATCGAGTTCATCCCCGGCGTCGCGCTGGGCGAAGTGGCGATGGAAGCCGGCTCGCACGTCTTCCAGCAGCTGCGCGGTGCGGTCGCCTCGCTGCACGCGGCGGGGATCACGCACAACGACCTGCACCCGGCCAACGTGCTGGTGTGCGGCACCACGCCGGTGCTGATCGATTTCACCTCCGCCATGCGCACGCCGCGCTGGCTGCGCTGGCTGCCCCTGGTGCGCGAACTGCGCCGCAGCGACCTGGCCAACGTGGTGAAGATGCGCCAGCGCCTGATCGGCGAGGCGCCGACGCCGCGGGAAGCGCAGATGCTGGCGCCACCGCGCTGGGTCGACGCCATCCGCCTGGGCTGGAAGCGGGTCTATCGCCGCCTCAAGGGCTGATCGCGACGGCCGGCGCAGCCGCTCTTTTCGTACGCTATCGTGGCGGCCACGAAGGGGGACTTCATGGATAACGGCCGTCGGGGCATCGTCCCGCTGTTCTGCCTGCTCGTCATGGCGGGCAGCGTCCACGCGGGATCGCGCGCGTCCGATGACGGAACGTGCTGGAAGGCCGTCTTCCACGAACAGCTCAGCGGCGAGGTCCGCGAGAAGACCAGCAGCGGCGGCCCCTACGGCTACACGTACAGCTACGAAGGCGATTTCCGCTGGGTCGGCGAGCCCAAGGCTGCGCCCGTCGCGCAGGAGTTCGTCTTCTGCTTTCGCGAACGCCTGGACGACGGCGGCACGCTGACCGTGGGCGGCAAGCGCATCGAACTGGGGCGAGTCGGTTCGGTGAAGTTGCCGCCGCTGCTCCACGAGACCGCGAGCTACAGCTACACGTCCGCGCGCGACGACCGCGATTTCCCGACCCTCTACGGCTCCTTCAGCACGCCGGGCAAGCCGGACAGCAGCCTGGAGATCCAGCTCGACCGCATCCGCAAGACCGTCACCGTCGTGGCGCGCACCGTCAACGGCGACAAGCCCGTCGCCAGCTTCATGCAGGGCGAAGCCGCGCCCGTGGAACGTTAGCGCGGCTCGCAGTTGGCCGATGCGGCGCTATCGCCGCATCACGGGTTGCAGCCGCAAGCGCGCGCGCACACTCGAGAGCGACCAGCCCAGGTTCATGCCCGCCGCCGCCACCAGGATGGCCGCCGCGCCCACGATCTGCGCCGGCTGCAGGCGGTGCCCATAGGCGAGAAAATCCACCAGCAGCGCCGACACCGGATAGAGGAAGGACAGCGCGCCGGTCACGTGCGTGGGCAGCTTCTGGATCGCGCCGTACAGCAGGATGTACATCAGGCCGGTGTGCACGACGCCCAGCGTGATCAGGAACGCCCAGGCGCGGCCATCGCCCGGCAGCGAATGGAAGTCGGTGAACGGTGCCAGCAGCAGCACGCCCACGCTGACCTGGATCAGCGCGACCAGATGCGGCGGCGTGCCCGCCAACCGCTTGGTCGCCAGCGTCGCCAAGGCGTAGAAGAACGCAGCGCCGAAGGCCAACGCGACGCCCTGCACGAACGCCGGCCCCAGCGCGCCGGCACCGGGTTTGCCCTGCACGATCAGCAGCACGCCGCTGAACGACACCGCCAGCCAGGCGACCTTCGTCCACGTCAGCCGCTCGCCCAGGAACAGCGCCCCCAGCAGCACGAGGATGAAGGGCTGGGTGTTGTAGACCGCCGTGGCGACGGAGATCGACGCCCGCGGAAAGGCCGCGAACAGCAGCGCCCAGTTGGCGACGATGGCCGCGCCGCCGGCGATCGCCAGCCCCCACTGCCGCAGGGTCAGGCGGCGGAACAGGCCCAGCGCCGCGCACACCAGCAGCAAGGTCGCCGCACCGAATGCGCAGCGCCAGAACACGACGCTGGCAACGGGCTGCCCCGATTCGACGACGAACCAGCCGATCGTGCCCAGGATGGTCATGGCGACGGTCATCTCGACCGCCCCGCGTGTCTGCGCTTGCATGGAGCCTGCCTCGTGTGGGGAGGCTTCAGGATGGACGGCGGCCCGGGGGCATTCCAGACGAATGGAAAGCCATACTCGCCTATGCGCCTTACAATCCAAGGCAAAACACGGACATGACCCGATGAATGCCCTCGACCCCGTCGACCAGCGCATCCTCCAGCGATTGCTGGAGAACGCACGCATCTCCATGAAGGACCTGGCGGCCGAGGTCGGGCTGTCGCCGCCCAGCGTGACCGAGCGCGTCCGGCGGCTGGAGGAGCGCGGCGTGATCCGCGGCTTCACCGTGGAGCTCAATCCGGCGGCGCTGGGTTATCCGATGCAGGCCATCGTGCGCATCCGCCCGCTGCCCGGAAAGCTGCACATCGTGCAGGAACTCATCCAGGGCATTCCCGAGTTCGGCGAATGCGACAAGGTCACGGGCGACGACTGCTACATCGCGCGGCTGTACGTGACGTCGATGGAAGAGCTCGACGGGCTGCTCGACCGCATCGCCGACAAGGCCGAAGCCAGCACGTCGATCGTGAAGTCGCAGCCGATCCGCCGACGCCCGCCGCCGTTGGGCGCGGGGGCCTGAGGCAAGGCGAAGACGTCAGGCCGTCGCGTCGGCCAGACGCAGACGCGTGCGGGCGCGGCGGTGTTCGCGCAGCTTGAGGAAGGGGCGCTCCACCGCGTAATGCAGCGCGGCCCCGCCCGCCAGCGTGGTGAGCGCGTACACCGCGAACGTCAGCAGCCCGCGCCCCGCGAGCACCTCGCCCCACGCCGTGTCCACGGCATGGAACACCAGCTTGTGGCTGAGGTAGAGGCTGTAGGAAATCCCCGCGATCCACGCCACGCCCGGCAACGACCAGCGCCCGATCCAGCTGCGCGTGCCCGCGCCTGCCACCACCAGGCAGGCGATCGCCGCCGACAGCACCGGCCAGCCGATCGAATTGCCCAGCAAACCCGTGCGCTCGCGGAACAACCAGAACGCCAGCGCCATGCCCAGCAGGCCGATCACGGCGAAGGCATTCTCGCGCGCGGTCATGCGCTCCCATGTCGCCGGCCGGTACACCGCGATCGTCGCCAGCACGACGCCCATCAGCAGGCCATCGAGGCGGCACCACGTCGGGTAGTAGAGGTCCTCGACGAACCACGGTCCCGGCCGATCCAGCGCGTCGTTGTGCAGCCAGACCCCGGCACGCCAGGCGATGCCGGCGACGACCACCAGCACGCACACGCCCACGAACTTCGCCATCGACGGCCGGCGCGACAACGCCCAGGCCAGCGCCGGGAACACCAGATAGAAATGTTCCTCCACGCACAGCGACCACGCGTGCGAGAACGCCTGCTGCGTGCCGTAATCGACCAGCAGGTTGAACGTGAACGTGGCGAACTGCCACCACGGCGCCATCCCGGGTGCTTCACGCCACGCCGGGAACGCGAGGTAGATCGCCAGCACCGCCGCGAACGCCGGCAGGATCCGCCACGCGCGCCGCGCGTAGAAATCGCCGAACGACAGCGCCTCGCCGCGCGCCAGCGGCGCCAGCACCTGGCGCCCGATCAGGAAGCCGCTGAGGACGAAGAAAATGTCCACGCCCATCCAGCCGTAGCGCTCGAGCCATTTGAAATCGGGCCCGAGTCCGCCGACGAGGAAGGAGTGGAACAGCATCACCCAGACCACGGCGATGGCGCGCAGGAGATCGAGTCCGGGAAGACGCTGCATGAAGTCCGTTTCGTGGCGATCGCGTCGTGCGCGGGGCGCTCACTCTGCGCAGGAATGCTTCGCGCGACAAGCGTCGCGATGTCGCACGACGGGAACCGCCGCGCGGCCTAGAGCGCGTCGCCGTCCATCTCGCCGGTGCGGATGCGCACCGCGCGCTCCAGGTCCCACACGAAGATCTTGCCGTCGCCGATCTTGCCGGTGCCGGCGGCCTTCATGATCGCCTCCACCACGGCATCGACCTGCTCGTCGGTGACGGCGACCTCCAGCTTGATCTTGGGCAGGAAGTCCACGACGTATTCAGCGCCGCGGTAGAGCTCGGTGTGGCCCTTCTGGCGCCCGAAGCCCTTGACCTCGGTGGCGGTGATGCCGGCCACGCCGGCCTCGGCGAGCGCCTCGCGCACGTCGTCGAGCTTGAACGGCTTGATCACCGCCATGACCATCTTCATCGCATTCACCTCCGGGCTATCGGCGGGAGGATAGCGAAGGACCGTGCCGGAGGGGATGCCCTGCGGTAGAGTGGAACCCACTTTCGGACTTCCCCCACACGCCGACGCGACCCACGCCGACGGCGCCCTCACGGCCCAGCCCGCACTCTGCGGGTAACGCCCGAGGACCTTTCCCTCATGATCGACCTGAACCCCATCGACGACCTCGCCCGCCGCCTGAGTTCCCTGGTTCCACCCAGCGTGCGCGAGAGCCGCGAAGAGCTGCAGCAGAACTTCAAGGCCGTGCTGCAATCCGGCCTGGCCAAGCTCGACCTGGTCACCCGGGAGGAGTTCGAGGTGCAGCGCGCGGTGCTCCTGCGTACGCGCGAGAAGCTGGAAGAACTGCAGCGCACCGTGGCCGAACTCGAAGCCCAGCTCGGCCAGTCCACGCCGCCGCGCCACTAAGCGGTTTCCACCATGAATCTCGCACTCGTGCACAGCCGTGCGCGATCGGGTGTGCGTGCGCCTGCGGTTCGGGTCGAAGTGCACCTGGCGGGCGGCTTGCCGGCCATGTCCATCGTTGGCCTGCCCGAAGCGGCGGTGCGCGAAGCGAAGGATCGCGTGCGCGCGGCGATCCTGTGCGCGCAGTTCGAATTTCCGGCGCGGCGCATCACCGTCAACCTCGCCCCCGCCGACCTGCCCAAGGAAGGCGGCCGCTTCGACCTGCCCATCGCCCTGGGCCTGCTGGCGGCCAGCGGGCAGATTCCACTGGAGTCGCTGGCGGACTGCGAGTTCCTCGGCGAGCTCGCCCTCACCGGCGAGCTGCGCGCGGTGGACGGCGTGCTCCCCGCCGCGCTCGCGGCCGGCGACGCCGGTCGGAAGTTGATCGTTCCCGTCGCCAACGGCGCGGAGGCCGCGCTGGCCGGCCGCGTCGAGGTGCGACCCGCGCGCACGCTGCTGGAAGTCTGTGCCCACCTGACGGCGCGCAAGGCCTTGCCGTTCGCGCAGGCGCCCGCGCTGGAACGCCGGCTCGGCCCGGACCTCGCCGACGTGCGCGGCCAGGCGCAGGCGCGGCGCGCGCTGGAAGTTGCGGCCGCCGGCGGGCATCACCTGTTGCTGGTCGGGCCGCCCGGCTGCGGCAAGACGCTATTGGCCTCGCGCCTGCCGGGCCTGTTGCCGGAGGCCAGTGAGGAAGAAGCGCTGGAAGCGGCGGCCATCGCGTCCGTGAGCGGGCGCGGCCTCGACCCGGCGCGCTGGCGCGAGCGTCCGTTCCGGTCGCCCCACCACACCGCGAGCGCGGTCGCGCTGGTCGGCGGTGGTGCGCAGCCGCGGCCCGGCGAGATTTCCTGGCCCACCAGGGCGTGCTCTTCCTCGACGAATTCGAGCTTTTACAATTGTCTGGATTCTGTCACACAATACCATTTTCCATATAAGTCAGACGGTTAAGAGCCGTCCATCGGCCAAATCGCCATGACAATTGTCACCCCGCCCCTATGCTTCGTTGGCTTCCCTCGCCGGGCAATTGACCCCGCGCTTGTCGAGAGGGCACTCGGCGCGGCGGTCAACGAGCGAGATCGAAGCGATATTGACCGGCTGCTATTCCGGCTGAACGTGTATCTCGACCTGACCGGCCGAACACTCAGCGACGCTAATGCTGGGACACCCAAATGGACGGAAATATGGACCGCCTTCGCCGGCGCCTTGGCGAGTGGCCGACTCGGGCCGCACGACAAGAGCCTCTCCCGACACTTTCGAGTGACGTTGGAGGCACTCGGGGATACCGACACCGCAGTTGATTGGACATACGGCAAGACATTCTTGAACGAAGCGGGGCACCTCGCCCCCTGGATCGCCTCATTCCGTGACGAGCACATCGGCCACGTCAAGGCTGACTTCTGGTCAGGCTGGGTGATTACAAACAAGCGCGACGCGCCCTTCCACCTCCGCCTTTACGGCATGTTCGAACGTCTCGGTCCTGAGTTCACAACCGAGCTTGTCGATGCCGCCTCCACATACTTTCGGACGCGGAGCCTCGATCAAATCGATGCCATCAACGCATTGTCAGAGTTCGTAGCCGCTTATCCACCACCACTGGATACCCGCAGCTTTCGCGACAGCGAATGGCTTGAAATCTTCGTAACTCAGTTCATGGTCTCGTACTTCACGGCAGGCGCTCAAGCGAAGCACAACCTCACAACCATACATGCTCGCTGGGGGTGGTTCTGCGATTTCATGGAGGGGCACGTTCTCGGGAGGATCTGGGGGAGCCTGATCCATGGAATGCCACGGCCTCGTATAAAGAAGCCGAAAGGCGCTCATTTAAATGTCAGAACATCAGCCTCCGGAGAGTTGGTCAAGGCAAAGCTGATCACTGAAGTCCCCCTGGAGATCACTGATCACGAAGCCCTGCAACGGATCTGGGACCAGATACGCTCAGAAGTCGACTCGATTGTTCGATGGGCACGCTCCGAGGCAGACGCGGCATGGCAGAGACACTTGTCACGCCTAGAGCTTGAAGACGTAGGCGTCGCCACTGTGCCCACGCCGAAGAAAGGGCCGAGATCGGGCAAGCGTAAACGCGTTACACGTGAGAATCCTGACTACCCCGCACACGCTGCCGCGACGTTCAAGGCTTACGGCTTCAATCCTTCTGATCCAGTCAACCGACCCGAAGTAATCTACGCAGACCGCATACAGACGGCTTGGGATCTCGGCCTTCCATCCCGCGAAGTTCTTGTTGCGCACGCAGCTCTGCTTATAGAAAAGTATCCCTGCATCACATGTGCATACCTCAAAGACCTCCAGCTGTTCGACGACAGGGGAAGGCTCAACGGGTATCGGCGTTTGGGCGATGCGGGGTGGTGCCTCAGCGGCCTCAAACGCCGAAGAGGCGCAGAACTTGCCCAGATGGACGTGCCTCTGGACTCCGAGGCTAATGAGCTTGTTCGTCGCTTGATCAAGCTGACCGAACCTCTTCGCCAGTACCTTCGAAGGAGCGGGAACGACGATTGGCGATACTTGTTCCTCAGTGCCCACACCATGGGCGCTCAGCCAACGCGCTTCATGCCCGACCAGAACTGCAATGTCATGGTTCCATGGCTCACTACGCGCCTTGAAGAGATGGGCCTAGCCGGCGATGTTGCACACAGTTTGGCTACGCGGTTCACGCTAACTCGCCTTCGCGCAAGCTGTGGGGCGTTAGTCTATTTTGAATCGGAAAGCGTAGATGAAATGGCAAAGGCATTGGGTCACGCGAGACACAGCGCAGCCCTGCTCGATCACTACCTGCCGCGGCCGCTTCAGGACTTCTTTGTCGAGCGATGGATTCGCATCATGCAAGAAGGTCTCGTCTGCGAGGCCATGAAGGACTCAGAACTTCTACTTGAGGTGTCGACTTTTCAGTCGATGAAACAGCTCAACACGTTCCTGACAAACCATGCGATCAAGCATCTGCCTGCACATCTGGTCGACCCAGACTGCGGACTGCAGGATGCCGGAGACACAGCAAGCGACCCTATCTTGGATAGCAAGATTGTCTTCAGCATTTCACCTTCCGTCTTGCGTTGCCTACTCGAAGTTCAGAAGGCCGTGCACACTGCCACAGGTCCTGTTGGCACACGGGCACGCCGATGGTGCGGTATTGCAGATAGGCTCATACCTCACATCGAGCAAGACGACGTCTTAGCGAGCATATTGCGTGTTGCTGAACGCTTGCCCGCCCCTGCGAACATTGAGGATCTTATTCTTGACTAAGTCCTCCCCTCTGTATGTTACCGACTGGAGCGCATTCGAGCTTCCGGAGCAGCTCCATCATCTTCGAGCCTTCCTCCCAGGCATAACGCACCAGTACCGGTCGGCTCCCTGGCTGGAAGACTATGAAAGCGAGGTATGGAACGTCCTTCTCCATTACCATTTCACGATCGACTGGCGAATCCCCGTCGGACAGGACGGTGAACTGCTTACTTCACCGAAGCATGCGGAACTCTGGACCACGCTGCGCAGCTGGCTCGTCCTGCAAACGCACCGGCATGCGGCAGGTCGCGTCGACTACGCGCCTAAGGCTGCTTACAACTCATTGCGATGCGTCCTTGTAGTCATCGACTATCTGCTTATCAATGCCGAGACTTCAGGGTTGGCGCGCTTTGGCCTCGCGGGGTTGAGCGCGAACTATTGGCATGCCCTTGTCTCGACGATTATCGAGGAGGGAAACAACGATATATCCGTTTATCGATGGCCCAAGCTGTTGACCATCTGGCTTCGCCAGAAGACAGAATCGCTTACCGAGGAAGAAGTGGCCGCCACGATTGCGAAACAGACAGACCTTTCGGATTGTCGAAACATCGACAGTCGAATGACTCAGCTGACCGATGCCGAGGTAGTGAGGGCGCGTGTCTGGCTGTGGAATGCCGGTCTGTATAAGGAGCAACGACAGAACGCCGACGGAAGGTACACGCCCAACATCGCGGCGCTGGCGCGAATGCTCTATCCCCATACGCTCGCCGGTCACAACGGTCGCTTCGGGGTGCCTCAGGAACTTCTTATTGGGGAGCGGAGCACGAGAACGCGCGAACTCCCCATCAGTAAGAAAGTGGTGACACCGGAGCGCGGCTGGACTCGAGCATACGGTACGAAGTTCGCTACCACCGTTAGTACATTAGCCTTGCTTAATAGGGAGGGATTCGTCGCCCCTGAGTTCGACCGGGAGGAATTGCTAGCCACCGGGCGTTCGGTCGAGGCCCGTGCCGCAGGCCGCCATCGAACACTACCCTGTTCCGTAGTCTTTCACGGACTGAATCGAGCGATTGAGTACGTCGTCATGCACGGCGAAGACCTCGTGGACAGCTTCGTCTCGCTTGCGAGGCGTGCCCACATCACTGGCCGCTCAATCACGACGTATGCAGACCTGAATGACATCACGCCTCACCTCACGTGGGGCGCGCGTCAGCTAGGGGTCACTCGGTGGAGTGTAGATCGAACGTCGGAGGGGTCCGTCTTGACGCGCGATCTCCCCGCCAATGACTATTTTCAGCAACTCCGAGATAACGTCGGACTTTGGGACTGCATGCAAGTGCTCGGGGGCGCCTGCAAAGTAGTCGTTGGCTCCCTCATGGCGCGCCGACTGAAGGAGCTAAGTGATCTTGAGGCTGGAAACTGCCTCGATGCTTCCGGAACACGCCTAATCTTTCATAAGGGGAAGAGTGGTCACGGCACGTACCGGGAGCGGGAAGCGCGCCCGATTCACCCCATCGGAGCGAGATGCGTGAAGCTACTTGAAGGCATGCAAAGCTTGCTAGTGCATGCTGGAGCACTTAACGCCTACTCGGGCTTGTTCCGCGCGCCCGGCATCGCCAGCGGAGCTGGGGTTCTCACCAGCAACAAGCATGCTTCTCGCTACTATGAAAATGTCGATCTCTTCTGCGATTACGCACAGATGCCGTGCGACCACGCCGGTGCACGCTACTACATCCGGCAGCATCAGTTGCGGCGCTGGTTCGCGATGATGTTCTTTTGGGGGAACAGTTTTGGCGGCGTTGAAACACTCCGCTGGTTCCTAGGACACACAGACCAGCAGCATCTCTATTACTACATCACAGAGTCCACGCCCGGCACTGTGCTGTTGAGCGTTTCAGCAGAATGGGCGGTTGAGGCGATGCGCCGGTCCGCACCTGAGACAGACTCGCTAGCTGCGGCCGTGCTCGAGCATTTCGGGGCTACAAGCTTTCACGTTCTCGAGCATGACGTCGTCGAGGCCTACGTAAGCGGACTTCTGGAAGAACGGAAGGTGGCGATCGAACCGGTGTTCCTGGATAGAGGGCGCGCGTGCCGAATTGCGGTTCGTCTTTCATCCTTGTCCTAAGGAGCCTTCGTGAACGAAACCACTGGTCTTACATCAGTCAAGGCACTTGCGCAGTTGCTTAACGATCTCATTAAGGAGCCAGCTGCTTACGTGGACGATGCCAAGCTCCTACTTGCCCTGAAGTCTCAGGGCGCACTGGCCGCGTTTGAGAACCCACAGCGAAAGATCGTCCCGATGAGTTTGAACCACCAGAAGAAGCTGGCGATGGACATCGAGGGAGGTTTCGAGAGGATCGACGGCTTGCGTCGCGAGGCTCGGACCGTGATTGCAAAGTGTTCCAAGCAAAGCAATGAAGCCAGGAAGGACAGCAGAGCTGGACTTGAAGCTCGTTATGCGATCCTCAGGGGGGAACTGCAGGTCCGGAACGAGGACATGTTAACGCTACACCGCGCATACATGCTCCGCTGTAAGCAGGCCCGGCTGTACGCACGCAGGGCTGGCGACGCGACCTTGGCCTTATGCGATCGGGAACAAGAGGAAATGGATCGATTGCTGAGCTTGATGCGCCGACATAGCGGCAACGTGATCAGCCTTGCAGAAAGAAAGGGGCGGCGCGATGGAACCCCGTAAGCACCAATTGTACAAGCGTGTCTCGCCCAACTTTTGCCTGCCGCATTACGTAACGGAGCGCAATGAGGTGAGAACGACTCCCGCGGGAGGATTCCCGGTCGTCAGATGGCCCGATGGCAGCTATTGTTTCGAAGCCAATCAGCATTTGCTTGATCTTCGGATGCGAAGGGTTCTGAGTAGCGGCTCACTAGTGATGAAGGCATCACAGATAAGTCATCTGCTTCGCTTCTGTTGGCGCCGTCGAATCTCACCGCTATCGTTGACCGACTCTAATTTCACCGACTTTGTTAAAGGGCTTACGCCGAAATGCAAGCCGGGGAGTTTTCAACGCCGCCCTCGCAGCGATACAACCGTGAACAGCATCGCACGCTCCTCCCTAGATTTCCTGCACGGTCTGAGCTTGCATGCCTCGATAGAAGGCTTCTTGGGACCGAACGGCCAGATCCTCGCCGAACAGCGCCAGATGAAGCGGCGAACGCCTTCCGGGCGCATTGTCAGCATATCCTACTGGCACCATAGCTCGCTCCCGACCCCAGATCCGAAGGTGCGACGACTCCCTATCTCGTCGTCGGCAATTGATCAGCTCCGGGGCACTGTGATCTCGATAGCAAGAAAGAGGCTCGATTCGCCCAAGCTCCGCTCTACCTCGCGCTACCAGGTCCTCCATACCAGGGCACGGAATTTGTTGATCGTCGACTTGCTTGAAGCTACTGGCGCCCGCATTGGCGAGATAGCTCTAATCAAAATATCCGATGTCCGCAAGGCCGAACGAATGGAGTATCCGCTGCTCCGCGTGCCTACGCTCAAGGGCGGACGCGAGAGGCGAGTGCCCATACTGCACGCCGAACTGAGGCTCATTCGAGAGTACGTAGATTTCTATCGTGCTCCACTTTTACGGTCGCGCGCAGCGAAGATTGGCGAGCACGACTATCTCCTCGTATCACGTTTTGGCACCCCAATTCTGGCCGCCACACTGAGTAATGTTTTTGGCGCCATTCGTCGCGACTCCGGCATATCGGAGCAAGCCTGCGCCCATATGTTCCGACACCGGTTTATCACGAAGCTGTTCGTCCGACTCATTCAAGAGCACAACTTCAAAAATCAAGATGACTTTCGGCGAAGGCTGCTGGACACTGAATCGTTCAAGCTTAAAGTCATGGAATGGACTGGTCATCGCAGCCTTCTGAGCCTGAATCATTACATACATCTGGCGTTCGAAGAGATTGCGGGTTTCACCGAGACCACCGATGCGGTTACCGCATCCAAGGTTGTCCAGACTGTTCGGTCTAAGGTCCAGCTGGAACTGGCGGCCTTGGCTGGCGGAGCTGAAGCTTCTAAGGAAGCGCTCAACCGAATAAGTCGACTTCTAGAGGCCGCAGATCGCGACCTAGCGAAGCTTTCGTAATCTGACTGAGAGCGTCCGGCAATCGGCCTTGTGGTTCGTCCACGGTAGCGTAGACCGGATTGAAAGGTAACCTTGTGGCCGCACAGACTTTAGATCTCGCTGCAGACCTATCGTCCATGGAGGCCGGACGTAAGGCCCTGAAAGTGTTCTTTCGCATCGCCAAGGCATGGCGCCTAAGCAGCTCTGAAGAGATGGCATTGCTTGGCATAGGCAACTGCACCTATCTTGATTGGAAGACTGGAAGGCTCCACGAAGGCCTAGATGGAACGGCATTGGAAAGGCTGTCGCATTTGTTCGGAATCTACTCATGCCTCCAGCTCTTGCTTCCCATTCCGGAGCGTGCTGACGCCTGGATTCGACGTCCAAACTCCGCTCCGCCTTTCGCGGGAAACAGCGCGCTACATCGAATGCTTGGCGGTCACATCTCAGATCTCATCGCCGTTCGTGAGTATCTTCACGCACAGCGAGACGGCGCCCCCTCTGATTGAACTCGGCACTTAAGGCCGTTGCAGCGTCACTCTGTATCGCTTCCTAGCACTTGTCGCTACACATTGATGACGAAGTTCGGATCAAACACCAGATTGTCCGGTCGCCCTGATGCTCGGTTGGGGTAACCTAGAGGATTGCATACGACACGGCCTTGGCCAATTTGGTAGTCCACTGGAGAGTGTGTGTGGCCATGGATCCAGAGATCCGTCCGCTCGACTAAGTGATCGAGATTCGATGCAAAGGCCGCCGAGAGTTCCATGCCGCGATACTGCTTCGCTACGGATCGCCGTGACGGAGCCATATGCGTTATTACCACCGTGCTCCCGTTGAATGGTCGTGATAGGGCAGCTTCCAACCAAGCAACGTCAGCGCGATGGATGGATTCCGTGTCTGATGTCTGCAGACACTGATCGGATCGGTTCGAGCGCCGGATTCTCCGATAGTCATTCATTCGCGCCCCGGCTTCGATCACTGCTTCGGCGTATCGCTGGTCGCCATAGAGCCGGAAGTCCGTCCATAGCGTGGCCCCCAGGAACCGCGTGTTGCCAATCACAACTTCAGTGCGATTGAGGTGCCGCACGTGATTCGTCCTCGAGCACGCAACATCGATCTCTGCATGAAGCTGCTGCAGATCTCGGCCGTAGGCTTCGTGGTTGCCGTGCACATAGAGGACAGGCACATCGCGAAACAACTCTTCTGCCCACACTACAGCTCGATCGCCCATATCGATGTCGCCCGCAAGCACGACGACGTCGGGGCGAGAGTTGAGAGGGTCAATCACCGGGAAATGGTCGACCTGCCCCTCGTAACGTGTCTCCTCGCGGAACCAGACTTCGCGGTGCAGATCCGACATGACCAAAAGTCTCACAAGGCACCCACGCGTAGTGCTACATAGGGGTCGATCATACTCCCGAGCGGAGCTAGCCAACGCTGCCGAAGTAGCACGGCTCTGCCTGGTTCGGAATGAGCCGCCGCGAGCGTAGCATGCACGGCAGCGATGGGCAGGTGAGACGGTTTCGGTACGGAAACTACGCGGCAGCTCGCGGCGCGACGCATCGCTCTTTGGGCGCATGCGCGCATGCGCGCATGCTTCGAACAATAGCGCGCCAAAATCTAGATGGGCCGTCGGCAGATGAGGTGTCCGGAGCTTAATCGCGCGTGGAGGCCGAAGCTGGGCATGAAGCGAGCGCACTCGGCACCGGGATACGGCGGACGGAATCACCTGCCCCCTCCAGCCTCATGACCTGAATCGAGCAGCCGGCGCCGTTCCACGCGGACGTGACTTCGTAGTTCTGATCGGCCTGTGGCACAAAGCTGTGCGCCACGTAGCAATTCGCAGAGCGGCTAGTGTTTGGCATTCCGGTTCCAGGAACGCCCGGAATGGTCATTCCGGTATAGAACGAGAAGCCCGCCGTGATCGGCCGATCAGCACGCGCGGCGATTTCCACATAATGCTTAGGCATTGGCAGCGCTTTGGGCATACCGAGATCGCGCTTGCGCTGGCCGCCCATCTGCGGGCCAGCCGGATAGCCGCTGCCGGGCACCGTGTAGGCGGCACATGTGCTATCGGGATAGACCTTGACGTTGCGCGAGCCAATCAGTCGGATGCGGGCTAATGGCCCGTCGGCCGGCTCCGCGTAGGCCGAGAGTTCGCTCTTGATGGTGCTTTTGACAAAGCACCCCGACATTAGACCGGCGACAGCGATGGCGAGTGTGACAACCGAAATCCGGCTACGAGTTAACGTACTGCTCATGCTAGCTTCCATTCTACGTTTGTGAAGCAACCCGCTTGGCCACTCTTTTTGAGCGCGCATGGCAAAGCGCTAAAAAGACGACCCAGAACAGTAGCCAAGCCAGGATCCAGCCGAACGGGTTGCCTATTGCGCGCATGAGAACGGGCGCGGCATACAGGCCCGTCACGGGACACGCGGAGAAGATTGCAAACCCGCCCGATATGAGGAGGAGCCTCAGCACGAACATCACTTCACCCGCCTTATGAGAACGAGGTTGCCCTATCAGCATTGGAACCTTAGCGGAATCAGCTTTTCGTTCGTCCAAGGAACGCCATTAGCGGCGAATATTGAGCATATTTCCTCGCTGAAGCTGGCGATCTCACACTCTTCCTCAGGGTTTTCAGTTTCTGAAAAGTACTTCCTTACCAAAGCTTCGCCGACCGTCGTGCAGAAAAGCTGAGGTTCCAGCCAAATCCCCATGTCAAGATCGTGCTGTCGCTTGTCTTGGTCGCCAGGTAGGAATTTCCTATTCTGATCAACACGTGCTAATTCCCCAACGAACTCTTCTATGCCATGCAGGCCGGCTTGCTCCCCCAATCCTCAGGAGTAATCGTGATCAAACCGCATTTCAAACTTCGGTAGATCATATCTTTTTGATAGTTGCTCTGATGCACGCGAGTACGGTGGGTAGTCAGGAAGACCTTCGCCTCCGAAGCCAAAGAAACATACGGGCATTTCGCTAAGCGTCAGCGTATTCAGGATAAAAGCCAAGTGCTTAGCAATTTCCTTCGGCATTGCATTCACAGGCTTTCTCCCGGACCAGTTGCTCCCGTGAGCGGGAACTTCAATTTCAATTCCTTCTTGGGCCCACCATTCATCTGATTGATCCCAGGCCCATTAATATCGACGGAGGCTGTTGTTGTCTTTGTACTACCACTTGCCTGTCCCGCAGGACGATAGGACACCCATGTTTTCGACCCATCCGGATTCTCCACCGCTGCACGCCAACGGAGAGGGCCTTGTACCTGTACGGAGAATCATTCGCGCTCTTGCGCGAGAAGATTAGTCCGTGCTTGGAGTCATATCGGTTCTGTCAGAAGTGCCGCGTCGTCCAGATCGCATCAGCCCCTGTCAGTTGGAATAGCTGCTGCGTTCTAAGCCTCGGGATTAGGGTAGTCGTTCGCCAGCGCATGGCCGAACATGCGGGCGAGCACATCGCGCTGTATATGCGTGGCGGCCGTCCGGTGCGGCTTACCGCCGCTGCAATCAGCGCGTCCTGTCGTTTCCCCGGTCGCTACCACTTCGTCCTCGATGGAGCCGCGCACGGGGTGCCCTCGCGCAACAGCTGTCAGCTGACCACTGACATAGAATGCGCCTTCCCAATCTTTCAACATGCCAGTGTCTCGGCCGCGTCCAGGCCCACTTAAGAATTGGAAAGTACTGCGACCAAGGGTCAAGTGCGCCCCACTTCCGTTGAACGGACTCGCGCTCCATCGTGCACTCATCGGTGGAGACGTCGTCCTGCCTTTTTCAGTGCTGAGTTGGGTGATGTGCCAGTCCCGCAACATCATGGCCCATGCGTTCGCGAGGGCATGAAGCCAGGTGATTGTGAGCAGAACAGCCAGAGAAGTGGCGATACCTATGGGCTGTTCACCGGTGATGACCGCGCCCCTGCACCTCTGACGAGATGTCGGTACGAGACGCCTTGCTTCATTGGGGCGAGGCCGCAATGCGGAAGTCCTATACATATCAGCTTCCAGGAAGGGGAAAGAACCTCTAGGGGCCAACCGCCTGCGGGTACAGGCCCTTGGCGTCGTTAAGGCTGTCGGCTAACCCTCCGACTTTTGACAGCAGCTTGCCGATGTCCTCTTCCGAATCGACATAGAAGTAGTCGATGGTGAACCGGAGCGTCTTGCCGAACTGATTCCCGAGAGGCGGGAGAGCAAGGCTCCTCACCTGCATGGGCTCACCGGCCCGCGCAGCATCGCGCATTCGTCTGCTGTAGTACGAATAATGAACACTCAGGGGTGAGCAGGTGTTCCCATGTCAACAGATCGGACTACATGCAAGACAGCGACATCCTGCAACGGATGGGTTTGCCAGGGCGATCCATATTCGGTAAAGGGGCTTCGAATCTTCAGCAGAGTCATCCCCGTTTTGATCAGCTTCTTCAGACGTTCGGCATCTTGATTGAAGAATGCTTGTGTGAGCAGGAAGGACGTCAAGTAATTCTCCCAGGCGGTGAAGGTGCTTCTGGCCAGGCTGGCGATACGGCGTAGGCATGCCAGTGTGTACTCTTCATCGAGATACCCAACAGCGAAGGCGATGCGCGCAAGGTAGGCGGCGCGCTCAAGATCGTAGGCCAGCATTGATTGGCAATGGGACACATGAGCGTCTTCCATTCCCGCTTGGATCAGCTGTTCTTTCGCATGACGAAGCCGCACATAGTCAGCGGAGCGGACCCCCTCAAGCTCTGTGACTCCAGCGCCCCGGGAAATCTTACGGAAGTTTTCCTCGTATTCTGATCTGGTGCCTGCATCCAGCAGCCATTCCAAGCGTGAAACGGCTGTCTTTGTATCCGCCACGTCCCAAGCGTTGGCCAGCCAGATCTCGTTCCCGTTGGGCTCGCTACTGGGGATTTTCAGGTCGGAGATGGGTTCGCCGTAGGCACGCCCCGTTAATGCCCCAAATCCGAGAAGTTGAGCGCGCCGATGTGAATGCGTGTCTTCCTCGGCCATCGCAAATTCCAACATCTCGGCTGGGATGGTGATAGCTGCAAGCGGGTACTCCTGCCACAAGTGAGGGCGCCCTAACAACCCATCCTCTTGGCTCAGCAGTTCCCTTGCCGTGCGCACACCCTTGGCAGTGAGATCGTCACAGTTCTCCCCCGAAAAGGTTGCAGCGCGTCCCATCACAAAGGAGGCAGCATAGTCGCTCCAGCTAGAAAACTCTGCTTGCGCTGTTTGCGCCACCCAAGCCAGGCAGCGCCACATTTCCTGCAGTGTGAGATATTCCAGCTGATAGCAAGTCCGGGCCAGCCATGCGATGCGTTCGTAATCGTATGCAGCCATCGTATGAGTTGCTGCTGAAGAGAACGACAGTCCTTCCTGCTTGCATATCTCCTTGGCCCTTTCCCAGCGCAGGTAATCTGTGCCATCAAAAGACTTCAGCGCGCTCAGGCTGGCGCCATGCTCCAATTGCAGGAAGTCCTTCTGATAATGTGCTCGACGACCTTCGATGATTAGGCTTTGGATGGTTTCCCGTGCGGTCTGGGCATCGGTGATGCCCCACCATTCAATCATGCTATCGCGAGCATCATCCTTGTTCTTCGCTGAAACCAATATGCGGGTGGGCTGCTCGTTGCGAAGAAGCATCAAGGCCCCGAAGCTCAGCAGCTGTTCGCGATCTACAGGCTGGGCGAATTTTTCGTGCGCCAGCCTGAGTACCTTGATACGTGCCTGATCAGCGCGCTTCTCAGCGATTCCCTGCAGCCATCCTAGGAGGATAAGCGCCAGTAGAACGACGACTGCGACGGCTAGGACGAGCCACCAGGACATTCTGCGACCTCGAATAATGTGATACGTAGGCCGGAATCCTGTGGCGAACTGTTCTTACAGGCAATGCAAAAAGTCTCAAAAGTGGGAGCGTTGGCCAACGGCAATGAGCTTCGGCGAGCTCAGTCAGGCCGAAGTCAATACGCTGCCTTAGACCTCAGAGGGTGAAATACGGCGATCTATGGGCGGCGATTCGGGTCGCCACCCAACCTAGGCCACAGCTGCACTGCACGTCGGTAGTGAGTGGATTCCGCATCTGACCGATAGCAATGGGATGGACTCCTTCGCATCGGCGTCGACTTGGCGAAAAACGTGTTCCAGGTGCATGGCGTGGATCGCCGCGAACGACCCGCCTAGTGCAAGCGGCTGCCGCGCGAGAGCTGGTTGCAGGCCGTGGCGGAAATGGCACCGCCTGGCTGCGAGATCGGCATGGAGAGTTGTGGTGGCGCCCACCACTGGGCCTGGCAACTGCAGGCACGGGGTTCCGCGTGAAGCTGATCGCTCCGCAGTTCGTGAAGCCTTATGTGAAGAGCAACAAGAACGACGCCAACGACGCGGAAGCGATCTGTGAGGCGATGAGCTGACCTTGCATGCGCTTCGTATCAGTGAAGTCGGTGGAACAACAGGATATTCAGTCTGCACATCGCATCCGTGCAGGTCTGGTGGAACAGCGCACGGCGAAGGCGAATCAGATCCGCGGCCTGGTGGCCGAGTATGGATTGGTGGCACCGAACGAACTGTTGTCGCTGCGCCGAGCGATTCGGCGCTGGCTGGAGGATGCCGATAACGGGCTTAGCGATCGCTTCCGACATCTGCTCGACGGGCTGGCCGTTCGCCCCGCCACCCCTCGTTCGATAATGCGGGCCCTCTGCAATCCCTGTGCAGCGAGCGCCTGGTCAGGCGGTGAACCGGATGCACCGCCTGGCCGCCTCGTGAGAACGCGAAATGGGAACGCATTGGCCCCTAAAACAGGTCCTGCACGGAGCAAAGACATCGCCCGTTCCGCAGCCCGTCGCACCTAGCGCTCCAGCACTTCCGGGAGCGGGATGCGCCGCTCAAGCATCGTCCAAATGTCCAACCCGTCCATACAGATGATGCTCTTGGCTCGACCGAACGATTGAAGCCCCTCGGCTGAAAAGCCGCTTTGGTCTAGGCGGCACGCCCTTACCAGCCATACTTCAGACCGACCACTCCCTCGACGTTGCTGTGCTCGCCGGCGCCGTCTTGCAGTCCCAGATGGCCCCATCCGGTCCAGCGCTTGCCCAGCTCCATCTGTGCACCTGCCTTGACCTCATACACGCCGTTCGCGCGGTTCTGCTCCAGCACCGTGTCATTGTAAGCGATCGCGTTCTTCCCGCCGCCATGCCACCAGTTCGCTTCCACGAACGGCTGCACGCGGTTACGCGCATCGCTCAACAGACGCGTATAGGCACGCGCACCCAGGCGCGTGGTCACACCACCGGCGTCGGCCGACTTCACTGTCGTGCCGTTCGCCTCGATGTGGTCGTCGGCCGCGTAGTCGGTATAGATTACCTGCGCCTGCGGTTCCAAATAGAACGCACTGCGCTCCCCACGGCCCAGTTCCACCGCATATCCCGCTTCCACGGAGCCGCTCCAGGTGTTGCTGTCGTAACGCTCCGGAGCCAGCGCATCGCCCGTCACCTTGTTCGAGTACTGGCCGTACTGCAGCCAGCTATCCACGTACAGGCCCGTCGCCTTTGACGCACTCTGGTACCAGGTCCCGTACACACCCAGGTTGTAGCCGTTCACCTCGCCCTTGGCCCGATACTTCGTGATGTTCGAACCTACGTCGCTGATCGCACGGCCGACCCCGCCCATTGCACCCATGTGGAAGCGGCTGCCGCCAGCCGTCCAGCCGTTGAGCTCGCCCCCCACCTGCAGAACGTCGGTGTCGGTACCCATGGCAATCTGATCAGCGCCGGTGGTGCTGTTGAACTGGTCACGCTGCACGCGAGTCCACATCGCACCACCGCGGCCCTCGTTGTCGTGCTGGCGTTCGCTGAAGTCCACCTCGCCCAGACGGTCATCCAGGGTATGCACGAACATGCCCGTTGCCGCGGCCTGGTTGCTCAGATACGCGCCGGTCTCTGGGCGGTACACCGGAGCGACCGGTTTCGGCTTTGACGGCGAAGCCGGCTGCACAGGTTTGGTCGGCTCGGCTGGCTCAGTCGGCTCCACCGGCTCCACCGGATCAGTCGGCTCCACCGGATCAGTCGGCTCCACCGGATCAGTCGGCTCCACCGGATCGGTCGGCTCCACCGGATCGGTCGGCTCCACCGGATCGATCGGCTCCACCGGATCGGTCGGTTCCACCGGATCGGTCGGTTCCACCGGGGCCGGGGCCTCCGAACGCAGATACCACTCGCCATTGTTCGGATCCGCCTTGCCGCCCTGCGCCAGCAGGTACTCATTGGCGCCCGCCACGACGCGTCCGTTCAGAACGAACTTGCCGTCGGACACGCCGTCCACCTGCACCACCTGGATGCCGTCGGCCGTCGTGTAGGCGCCGATGCCGCCGGCATTGTTCACCTGCAAATAGGAGCTGCCGGAGGTGTTGCCCTGCACGATCAGCTTGTCGCTCGCCGACGCGTCGTCGCCCAGCACCGTGTCCAGCTCGACCACGCCACCGTTACCCACGTAATCGCCGGTCACGGTCAGCACATTGTTCGCCGCTCCGTTGGACAGATTGATCCGGCCGGCATTGGCGATGCTGCCGCGCACCGCAACCGGATTGCGTTGTGCCAGCAACTGGCTGCCCGAAAGCACTTCCAGCGAGCCGGCGCCGCTGAAGTTGTCGCCCATCGCGAACTCGCGACGCAGGTCCAGCGTGCTGTCTTTCAGTTGCGTCACTTCGAAGTTCTGCAACTGGTCAACGTTGCTGTCATCGGCGACGTAGTCATGGCCGTCAAGGACCAGCGTATCGGTGGTACCCAGACCGCCATCGAGTACCCCATGCGTGACGTTGGCGCCGCGCACAAGCACCGTATCGCTGCCGGCACCGGCGGCGAGCGTGCCCTCGAGCGTGCTGTCCTCCAGCAGCGCGGTGTCATTGCCATCGCCCAGGTCCACGTGACCGCTGATGCGGCCACCGTTTACGTTGACAAATTCAGTGTCGCCTTCGCCCAAACCGATCGCCGTTGCGTCCGCGCTGGCCGCCAGAAGCGTGCCTTCGTTGATGAGCTTGATCATGTTTCCAGCGATCAGCGTCGCATCGGCATGCGTACCGGCGATCGTGCTCCCGCTGGCGATAGCGACCGTGTCGGCAGTTTCAGCCTGCACGCCCACGCCAGGACCTGACACCGTCACCTGCGTATCATCCAACACCAAGTTGCCGCGGGTGTTGGCGTACACGCCCGCACCGTTCCCGGTCACGTCGACGATCCAGCCCGAACCTAGCGTCAAGCTGTTATCAGTCGCGCTGCCGTCGGCCTTGGACAAGGCAACGCCTTTGCCACCTGTCTGGCTGCTGACGATCACGTGGCCGTGCGAGGCGTCGTCGAGACTGTTTTCTGCTAGCAGCGCCGCACCGGAGCCTTCCATCTCCAGCGTTGCACCGTCGACCAGTACGTTTCCGCTAACCGATCGATTGGTAATCAGGTTGCCGTACGCCAAGCCCTTGCCGGTGATGTGCGCGTACTTCGCGATCACCACCCTGCCGGCATCTTCACCGACCAGGACACCCGAAGCGCCATTGTTCACGGTAATCGTATCGGCCGTGGTCAGCGTCGCGCCACCGTGCACGTGGATGCCGGCCACGCCGTCATCGACCGTGATCGCGCCGCGCTTGCCACCGGCGTCCGCCACGACCGACGAGCCTGCGCCCACCACCTCAATGGCGGTGCCATTCGACAGGTGGATGTCGCCGGCGTTGACGAGCTTGGCGCCATCCATCACCTTGAAAACAGTGACGCCCTTAGCATTGGTCACATTCATGGCAGCGTTGTTGGTGAACATCGACTGCGCCGAACCGACGGCCTTGCCGGTGATGTCGTACTTGATGTTATCCACCACCACGGCGGTCGCTGCATCTTTGAGCGTGAGCTTGGCCGCCCCGCCCATTTGACCGGTGGCACCGCCTTCGACTTTCAGACCCGTGGCGCCATCACCAGACACCGTGATGTCCAGCGCATCCAGATTGGCCGTCGAGCCGACACCCGTCACCTGCAGCGCAGTCGCGTTCTTGCCCGAGGCGATCAGCTGCGCACCGGGATTGAGGTTGATCTTGGCACCATCCTCGATGCGGATCAGCGTCGAGCTCTCGGTCGACGCATCCTGTGCGCCAGTGCCACCGTGGGTGACGCTTGAACCCGCACCGTAGGCGAAGTAGCCAATCTGGTTGGTTCCGTCCTGGAAGTTGACGTTACCCGCGCCCGTGATACCAACGCTTCCGCCATTGCGCGCATGCACGCCGATCGCGCCGTTACCGACCAAGTTCACCGCGCCGGCCACTGTGACGTTGGAGTTCGCACCTTCCGACCAGACACCGTAGTTGGGCAAACCGGCGTCCACATTCGGAGAGGCCGCGACATTGATCACACCCGAGCTGCTAGCCTTTCCGCCTGCCAGCGCTTTGATGCCTACCCCGTTGACGCCGTTCAGATTGATCGTGCCCTTATTGGACACGCTCATATTCGAATTGGCTTGCTGCACCAGGATGCCGAAGTTGCCCAGGGGCGAACCCTCACGAGCGCCATTGACGTCAATCTCGCCGTTGTTGACGACGGTGGCAGCTGAACCACCGGTCGCGTCCACTCGCATGGCTGCGGCGTTCTGCATCCCGCTACCGATAATGATCCGACCTTCGTTGTTAAGCGTACCGCCCCCGGCAGACATGATCATGGCTGCACCACCAGCATCGATTTTCGTGTCGGCACCACCCGCCGCAAGACTTCCACCCGAGATGTCCGCGCTGGCTTGCCGGCCTACATACATCGTGCCCGTCGCAGAGTTCGTAACGGAGCCGCCCTTCGCCATCGCGCCCAACACCTGGGAGAACAGCTGCGAATCATTCACGCCGACGTTGACCGCACCGTTATTGACGAATGCGCCATTGCCGCTCACGACCACTGCCGGGAAGACCAAATCGCGGCTGTCGCTATTCACCGCACCAAGGTCAATGACCCCGTTGTTGGTGAGAACCGAGCCCGTGCCTGACACCCTGCTCCCGCCGCCAACATATACCGAGCCAACGGGCCGGCCGCCGCTGCGGCCGGTTAGTGCCGAGGCGGTAGCGTCGGTCGATGAGTATCCAACCGTAACGACGCCGTTATTCACACCCTTGGCGCCGCTTTGCACATCGAAGGCGACGGACTGATCAGATTCAGCGCCGATGCGTCCATCGTTGATCACCGTGCCACCGTTGGTGCCAAGCAACGCGGTCGTCTGATGCAGCTCGACGGAACTGCCAGCTGCATTGGCGATCCGTGCGGTGGCATTGATGCCATTCGCCTGCATCAATGCCCGCTGCCCCATGGGAAGCAGGCGCGGATCATTAGGGTCGAGCGTTTTGCCGATACCTAGCGGGTTAACCGTGATGTTGATCGGCTGATTGGAATAGGCCCGCTGCAAGGTGGCATCGTACTGACCAGCAGAAATGAGTCCAGCTTGCATCTGCTGAACGATCCAGGAGTTGTACTGTTGCAGAGAAGGAAGGCTATTGACGTTATGCGCTGTCGTGACGCCGAGCCTGTCGGTCACCGTAAACGCGCCGGCAAAGACCAAACTACTTAGGGTCTTCGTGTAGGGCTGAAGTTGAGCCGCCGTGAACTGCGCCGTGTAGGACGGATCGCCGGAGAAGCGATTCCCTGACTTCCAAACTGCCGCGGCCGGGGTGCTTCCCGTTCCATCAACCATCACCAGCGAACTCTGCTTGACCGTGCCCAAGACAATATTGCTTTGCTCCAGGTCGACGTTGACCATGCCATTGTTGACCGTCGCCAGACGCAGGTTCACATAGGGGACATTTGCCGCAGGCGCCAGCCTCACCTCATCTTGTACGAGTGAGCCTATTGGGGCGGTCTTAAGGTCAGATGTGGCGTACACGGCCACCGACTGCATGTTGCCCGTAATGGGATCGCGCACGGAAATCGTCGTGCTCTTGCCTGCGGCCGCCCACTGCTGCATTCCAGTCAAGTCAACCGGAGACGACGCGTAACCGTTGGCAATGGCAGTTGGGATGTTCGCCAGCAACCCCGAGGCACCAGTCGCCTGAAAGGTTGCCCCGCCACTCAAATTGACCTCGCCGCCACCATTCACCAAGAGGGCGCCCGCTTCAAGGCTATTGCTGCCGGCATTCCAGGATGGCGCAATGGTGACACTGGTCTGCGCTGACGCAGGCAATGCCAGAACGCCGACAATCCCCACGACGGCACAGGCACTCACGGAACGGGCGGTTCGGCCGCGCTTGCCACGTGAAGTGACTAGCTCCGAGACAACAACCCAGCCCTGTGTAGCGCTGCTCCAGATAACACAGTAGATTGCGTTCAAACGTTGATCCTGTGGCCCAAGCGAAGGCCACATTGGACGCTTCTTGCAAAGCAGATGGGATACAACTATTCCGAAAGCTGCGTCACCCGTAGCCTAGGGCTGCCCCATTCATACATTTAGCTCATCGCCCTGTTGAAGCAGGAGATGGCGCCTACGCGCCACAACCTCCAGCGTGAGCCGGCGGCGCGGCATCGAAACGATGCAGCCGGCTTGCAAGCTGGAGTTCGCAGGCTTTCGTGGACAGAACAAGCTTCTGACCGAAGTATCCCAGGGAGCCGACCACGCCTGCAGGCAAGGTCACCAGCAAGACCACACGCGCGTACAAGTTCATCGATGCGCATCGGGATTAGTTCAGCGTCCAGATGATGTGTCGGCCACTTGGCATTGCTCGGGCGGGCTACTACGCATGGCGGGAACATCCCGTATCCAATCGAGCTCAGGAGGACGCGCGGCTGCCTCGGTTAATTCGAGCATCGTTTACGGCGAGCCTCGGCATTACGGTGCGCCTAGGACATTCCTCGACTTGCGTGAGCGTGGAGAGACATGCAGCAAACAGCCGATCGTCCTTGACCCGAAGTACGCGGATGACACTCAGATTCACGTCATCGAAGGACGGCGAATCAGCTGATACAGTGCGGACACTAGTGGGAAGCGCCGTCTCGCACGAGGACGCGCCATCCGGCAGAAAGGATCGGCAACTACTTCGAGCTAGGAGAACTTCATTGAATCGGCATCAACCGCTATCTACTGACATCAAGAGCAAGCCTAAGCGCAAGTGGAGCTCGTGGGAGAGGTCTCTTGTGATCGTTGATCTGTAACTGCTGTTCTGGCCTGCTTTTGTTCGTAGGCATCGCTCATATCCTCCGTGGGCATATCGCTCTGGGACTGCTGTCAGGTGCGATCTGGCCCTACTTGGCGCGATTTGGCCGCGAACAGGTCGCAATGGCACGGAGTCCAGGGCCTTCAGATCAAAAAAGCAATAACATCAAGCGCTTAACTTCGATAACGCCGTTATGTAAACGCCCGTTTTAAACGGCAGTTTGCGCCAAACTGATGCAGGAATCTGACGAGACCACCCATTGGCTAAGGAATTCTCCGATCTTTACTATGGAGCGGGGTAACCCACCGCAGCAAGATTATCGGCTCTTACATAGTCATAGGTTGCGCCATGGGATTCTTGGAAATTGCACTATTGGGATCGCTGGGCGGCGCGTTGATCGGCGCTTGCATAGTTGCGGCGAAGCCGGCCAAGCCATGTCCGAGCTGCCAAAAGCCTCTCCCTAAGTTGCAGGTCATGTCCCCTAGCAAGCGTAAGACGCTCGGCATTCTGATGGGGGGAGTGCAATGCACGGGCTGTGGCGTCGTTGTTAAGTCGAACCAGCGGTGAGCATCATTCGAATTGCCTGCGCTGTCATCCTCGATGACAGCGGCCGCGTCCTTCTAGTTCGGAAGCACGACTCGAACCACTTCATCCAACCTGGCGGCAAGATCGAGGCGTCAGAACGGCCTCTGGACGCGCTTGAGCGGGAAATTCGAGAAGAGCTTGGCGTCACCCTCAAAGGGGCCCTGTTCCTCGGCCGATTCGAGGATGTAGCGGTGAATGAGCGTGAAAGTGTAGTTGTTGCTGAAGTCTTCACGGCGCGCATCCATGGCACACCTACACCTGGCGCCGAGATTGCCGAGATTGGCTGGTTCCTCCCTCGAGGGCCGTGGCCGAGGCTCATAGCGCCGCTAACTGCGCGCGGAGTCTTTCCGGTACTGAAAGGCATGCTCGTATGAAGAACGGCCAATACATGGCGGCCGGACTTTACGGGCTATTTTCCTATCGTCCACTCTGCTTGAACTGTCCAAGGGCCATTCCGGGCTCTAGAGCTCGTGAAGTAGGAGTAGCCAGGATTTAGTGGTCACGTGAGCGGTGGGCCCGAGCGGGTGCGTGCGAATCGACCGG
Organism: Lysobacter sp. FW306-1B-D06B; assembly: GCF_038446665.1. Taxonomy (NCBI): domain Bacteria; kingdom Pseudomonadati; phylum Pseudomonadota; class Gammaproteobacteria; order Lysobacterales; family Lysobacteraceae; genus Lysobacter; species Lysobacter sp. FW306-1B-D06B. Next base: position 474,039 of record NZ_CP151802.1, read on the forward strand.
TTGATCGGTCGATGGACAGCCGACCTCGTTGAACCGCGAACTGATTTATCGCGCGGCCAAGCCGCGCTCCGCCCGTCGCACCGGGGGGATGAGACTCAGAGATTTGGATCAACCCCGTCGTCAAGAATTTATGGAACCCATCGAGCCGGCAAATACCCATGTTTTGTATCGCTTGATCGAAGCGGAGTCATCAAGCGACAAGCTCGCACTTTGGGCCAAACACGTTCCCGCATTCAAGGAGGTCATCGGGTGACTGGCCTGCATCAACTGGTCCAGATGCAAAGTTAGTTTACGCGGCAAGCCGCAGGTTGGGTTGAGGCGGACGGGCTTGGATCGCCTCCGGCGCCAGTGGTTGGTAGTTCAAGGCGCTGTGGGGTCGAACGGTGTTGTAGTGACGACGCCATTGCTCGATGACGACCTGAGCTTCGCGCAGCGTGTAGAAGATCTCGCCATTGAGCAGCTCATCGCGGAACTTGCCATTGAAGGACTCGCAGTAGCCGTTCTCCCAGGGGCTGCCGGGCTCGATGTACAGGGTCTGGGCGCCAACCGCAGCCGACCAGCTGCGCAGGTTGTGGGCCACCATTTCCGGTCCGTTGTCCGAGCGCAGGTACGCCGGCACGCCATATTCGACCATGGCTTCGGCCAGCAACTCGATCACCTCGTTGCTGCGGATCTTCCGGGCCACGTGCAAGGCCAGGCAGGTCCGGGTTACTCGTCGATCAGCACCAGAATCTTCAGCACGCGTCCGTCGTGCGTGCGCTCCATGACGAAGTCCCAGCTCCAGACGTGGTTCCGATACTCCGGCCGCAGGCGGAGGCAGCTGCCATCGGCCAGCCACAGCCGTCCTCGCTTAGGCTGCTTGCTCGGCACCTTGAGCCCCTCGCGCTTCCAGATGCGCTCCACGCGCGACCGGCTGAGCGACCAGCCGCGTGCGGCCAGCAAGGCGTGAACCCGCCGGTAGCCGTAACGGCCGTACTGCGCGGCCAGTTCGATGACCGCACGGGTCAGCGGAGCTTCGTCCACCCGCGGCTGCGGGATGTACCGCACCGACGAGCGGGTCAAATGCAATGCCCGGCAGATCCGCCGCTCGGAATGCCGCAACCGGCCCCGCACGTGGGCCACGGCTTGCCGCCGGCGGGCCGGGCTCAGAAGTTTCCCTTGCTGACCTCGCGCAGGATCTGGTTGTCGATGATGGCATCGGACAAGGCACGGCGAAGCCGGGCGTTCTCCTGCTCCAAGTCTTTCAGCCGCTTGGCCTGATCGATCTTCAAGCCGCCGTACTCCTTGCGCCACCGAAAGAATGTCTGCTCGGTGACGCCCCACTGGCGGCAGATCTCGGCGATGGTGCGCCCCTGCGCCGACAGTACCTCGGCTTCGCGCAGCTTGGGGATGATCTCTTCGGAACGGAAACGCTTCTTGGGCATGGTCAGATCTCCTTGTCGTATGAACATGGGATCTGGACCAGAAAATTCAGGTCAGCTCACGTGGGCGGGGCGCTAGTGCTGCTTGTGCGCGGCGCGCTTGGGCTGCATCGCAAATGCCAGCGCCATTCGCTGCCGCCACCGCACCGGTCCAGACATCGCTGATGCGGTAACTACGACGATCAGGAGGTTCCCGTTGGGGTGCGCCGACGACGGTACACCACTTGGGGCGCGGTCGCGGGCGCCTGGGCGACGGCGGCCTTCTGCTGCTGAATCTTTGCGTAGATTTCCTCGCGGTGCACGGCGACATCTGGCGGTGCCTCCGTGCCAAGGCGCACCGCGCCCGCGCGATCGAAGCCGACCACGGTGAGGCGAATGTCGTGGCCGATCCGGACGCGCTCGCCGAGGCTTCGCTCCAACACCAGCCAGCCCACGGCGGGATCGCGCACATGCAGTTGACGTGGCGACACCTGCCGGTCAGAGTCCCGCCGATGCGCTTCCTGTGGCCGGATGGCTACAGCGCATGGCGCGCGCGTGCCCAGCTTCGCGCATCCGGCTACCTCTTCAGCGTCCAATACGGTGAGGACGATGTCGTCACCGATCACAATTCGCTCGCCGATATTCCGCGTCAGGATCAACACGCTGGCACACCTACACCGCCGGCTTCCGAGGCGTCGCCGGCACCCACCGCACGGTGCACAGGCGCGTGCGGTCCCAGGTGCATCGGCGCGCTGGTCATACCGCGCATCGTGATCATGGCGTCGTCGCCAGCCATAGCGTCCTCGACGATGTAGCGACTGGATATGGAGCGACACGTTTAATGATCACGAGGCGCACCCTGCGGTGGCGCGACCACTGCTTACATCCGTTGCCGGTCCAGCGCCTGCGCGTGCAGATCGACCCGGGCCTGTCGCTCCGCCGTCAACGAAGCCTGCATGTCCCGGCGGTTGCGGCGCCAGCCCCACCAGGCCAGCGCGGCGAATCCTACGGTATAGGCCAAGCACCATCCAGCGCCCAGCCATTGATTCCAATCCCCGGCGGTGGTGGCCTTCCGCCAGTAGCTCCATGTGAGGAAGCCGAACAAGGCAATCACCAGCCAGATGAAGTTCTTCGCACGGACACCGAACCGGCGCAGCAGCCAGTACAGCCCGGCGTATGACAGTGGCAGCAGTACCACGTTCGCCAGGATCTGCGCGGCCGGCTTCATCGAAGGCGAGGCCTGTTCGGCCAGCCAGGCCATCAGCACCGCCGGCAACATCAGCAGCGCCATGTACAGCAGGACGCGGCCCAGCCACACCAGCCACAGCGGATAGACGGTGAAGGTGATGCGGTCGTTCGAGCCCATGGCGATTTCCTTGTCGTGTTCCTTGTCGTGGCGTGCGGCAAATGTTCGTCGGGGAGCGCGCCACCGCGGGGCTATCGCGGCGGCAGTACCGTCAACGGGTCGACCAATCCGCCGTCGCGACGCATCTCGAAGGTCAGCAGGTCCTGGGTAACGCCGATCCGCCCCATATCGGCGATCTGGGCACCGGCCCGAACCCGTTGCCCTTCGCCGACCAGGCGTTTGCGGTGGTGAGCGTAGGACGACAACCACGCGCCGTCGTGACGGATGACGATCAACTCCTCGTAGCCGGGCGACCCCGCGCCGGAGTACAACACAACGCCATCGGCGACCGCGCGCACCGGTGCACCGCCATGGCCGACAATGTCGATGCCCGGCGCATCGCCGCCCGAAGTGCGCCGCAGCACGGTGCCTTCCGCCGGCCATTGCCACTTGCCGGCGGCAGTAACGGCGGTCGTGGCCGAGGCCACAAGCTGTTTGGTCGCGTTAGACACGGTCGTGGGGGCCGAAAATGCTGATCCCACGAGTAGTGATGAGGTGATCGCAGACTGGGCGCTAACGGGAGTCGTCGTGGCGATGGAGGTTGTCGCCACAGCAGGCGCCAACTGCAAGCGCTGGCCAGGCTTGATCGTGTAGGGCGCGCTCAGCGCGTTCCACGCAGCCAAGTCATTCACCTTGAGTCCCTGGCGCGATGCAATGCCGTACAACGTATCGCCTGTCTGCACGATCACCGTCTGCGGATTCTGTGGCGCCGCCAGGGCAGCACCACCGGGCTCGTGCACCACGCGCACGGTCGCGCAGGCCACCATCCCGTCACGAGGACGGCGCTTACAGAAAGTCTCGCAATCTTCATCTTCAATGCTTCAATTAGTCAGCCCTTGCACATATGGTGCGGCCTCCGAGCGCATTTCAGCTGCGCGACTACATGGCGTTCATGGCAACCGTCCGCCTGACGAACGCCGGCAGCGGGACGGTTCAAATCTCGACGACTCGGCACCATTGGTAGGGTTTTAGATCCGTCCCAATCGAGGCCTGTTTCCTCAGACAAGAGGAGTCCACCAGTTGCAAGTTGTGGCGGGACAAGATCTGCATGGCCTGTTCCTGCAATTGGCGATCTTCGATCGCCAGGTCAAGCCTCCGGGATGCGGGGAGAATCAACTCGCACTTTCGGGCTCCTGAAGCGACGCCCAATTGCGGCTGAGCCTCAAGCTTCAGCTTGGCAGCCCACCATTGCAACCGAACACAAGTTTCATTGAACCCCAGCCAGTCCATGGCGCGATTGAGCCGCGCCACGCGCTGCTGTTTGCGATCATCAATCGCTGGCAAGACTGCGAAAATCCGATCGGGTGTTGCCTGCCACATTCAGCACGCCTTCCTGAGGGTTCGTCCATGAATCGCGATTCTGCAGATGGCTTAGCAGCGCATCCGCCGCGGCCGCGTTACACGCGGGACCAAAGAAGCTCACCGTCGTACCGCTCAACAGGCCATTGGCGCTGGGTAGGTTCTCCAACGACTCCATCGCGTTGCCCACCGTAAGCGAGCCGCGACTTTGTCCGTCCAGATGCAGACCGTCCTCGCCATAAAGCAGCATGTACTCGCGCGTTAGATCAGTGGCGTTGGCCAGCCCCAACGCGTCGCTTTCCAGATACTTCTGGTAGCCCGCGATCAGCAGCTCGGAGACGCTATTTTCTGCCTTCGGAAAGTGGATGAAGTACTGAGGGCCATCTCCGCTGCTGCTGTGCTGATCCGCATACTTATTTGCACCTCCTCGAGTATCAGGCTCCTTCCCATCCAGGATGTTGTTGATGCCATTGTCGGCGATGTGGATCTTGCCGTCAGCGGCTGGCTTCAGATCGAGCTTCTCTTCCTGCGTAAGTTCGCGGGGCGGCAGCAGATTGCCTTCGCTGTCCTTCTCCACGACATACACCTTGGCCTCTTCCAGAAACATGGTCCGGTAGGCTTCGTCGGTGAACTTGATGGCTTGCGTGTAAATCTCGCCCTTGACAGCCTGCTCCCAGGCGACCTGTTCTTGTAGCTCTTGCAGGTCCAGCGGCGCGACGCCATTGCCATTGAGCATGGCCTATGTGCGATCCAGACTGGCCAAGGCAGTGGCATCTCCATTCCCGATGACGACCGTGCCATCGGCGATATCGGCCTTTGTTGTGCTGCGATGATCAGCATCGTCCCCGCCGCCCAGCAGATTTTGTGCCACACCCTGAGCGGCCGCGTACTTGCTGCCGCTGAACATGCTGCTGTCGCCCCCGAAATTGTGACCTTCGGCTTCGGCCGTGGACTGGTTCTGCAAAAGCATGCCGAGCACCCCTGCGGCGCTCAGCCACAAATTGGCGCGGGATGCTTTGTTAAAGAATCAGGCATTTGCCCCCGAACACACTTAGGATGGCCCGAATCCGGGCCACCCCAGGCCGTCGCTTTAGAAGCTGGCGCGCACGCCTACCGCAAAGGTAGCAGCACTCTGATTGAGCTTCATGCTGCCCTGCAAACTCCACGTGGGGTTGAATGCATATCCGATGCCAAAGTCGGCGTAGAAATTGCCATCGTGACGGCTACCGTAGTCTTCGTAGCCAAGGTACGCGTTTGCCGTCAGCTTGTCCGATACTTTGCCGAGTACGCCGGCGCTCACATTCACGCCGCTCCGAGAATCTTTCGCGTACCAGCTCTCGACGTTGCCATCGGCACCCACTTCGAACCATTCGTCTCGATGAGTCTTCTCAACGTAGGACAGCTTCGTTACCCAATCAGCGACGTTGCCGATATCGTGGGTGAAGCCAATGCCAACCGACCACGATTTGTTCGTATTCTCCCACGCACCATCGAGTACGTCGCTGTCCTTGGTACGACTGATACTCGCGACGCCGAACACATTGTCATTGAACGCGTACGAACCATTGAGAGCCATACCCCACGGATACTCGCCGCTTCCGCTATCTTCATAAACAGCATCCAACTGAATGAATGTGTAGTTGATATCGTCAGAGCCATTCGCAGACGCGGCGAACGGGGTCGCCACGAGGGCAATAGCAAGGGCAAACAAGGTCTTACTCACAGTTGTTCCTTCGTACGTTTGTTGGCAAGAGGCCGCTACATTCGGCCATGCAAGTAGAGTCTGGCGGCCTTATTTTTCCCATACGAGAACTCCGAAACGAAGCGTGCGTGCCGATGGTGCGAAGCTCAATGCCATCGCGCTGTCGCGCGAGTTCACCCTGCTGCGGCAGCAGCCCGACACGGCATGGCTGTCGAACCTGCTACGCGAGCCGTTCAACCAGGTCCTGCGCGATTTCGACCGTGCATGGACGAGCTTTCGTCGGTCGTGTCAAACGACCGCGTCCCAAGAAGCGCGGCATCGTCGATGCGGTGCGCTTCACCCTCGACCAGCGCCGCCAGCAGGTGGATCGGGAACACGGCAGCGTCGATCTCCATGGCATCGGCAAGGTGCGCTTTCATGTCAGCAAAGCCCTCATCGGTCGTCTGCGCTCGGTGACGGTGCGCCGCGACAGTGCAGGCCGCTGGGTCGCGACCTTCGCCGCCGACGGTGTGCCGGCGAATGAAGCGGTGTCACCGCTGTACGCCGTGCTCGGCATCGACGTTGGTCTGTCGGACACGGCGGCACTCAGCGCGGGCGAAGTGATTGCCGCGCCCAAGCACCTGGCGGTCAAGCTCGCCAAGTTGCGCCGCTACCAGCGCAGCTTTGCACGTCAACGCGATGCCGCTGCGCGCCGCCGAGGCCTCGATCCGAGTAAGCCGTTGCCCAAAGGCGTCGCAGCGCATGCACCCTCGTCGCCGGCAGATCGGCCGCCTGCATGCACGGGTCGTCGATGCCGCCGTGATCACTAGCACCAGCTGACGACCAAGGTCGCGGCCAGTGCCCAGGTCATCGCGATCGAGGACCTGGCGGTCAAGGCGATGGCACGCGGCATGGGCTGCAAGGCGTTCCGTTCGTGGCGTCGCCCATGCCGGGCTGGCTGAGATTCGCCGGCAGCTGACCTATAAGGCGGATTGGCACGACCGCCAGCTGCCGGTGGTGGACCGGTCCTATCCGAGCAGCAAGACCTGCTAGGCGTGCGGTGAAGTGAATGCCGCACTGACGTTGAGTGATCGCCAGTGGACGTGCGCTTGTGGTGCCGAGCACCACCGCGATCGCAACGCTGCGATCAATCTGGCGCGCGAAGGCCTGCGCCTGCTTGAAGCCACCAGTACCCCGAGAAGCAGAGGAATTGACGCGCGGGGAGAGGGTGCCTGCGCATCGACCGCTTCATCGGCCGATGGACAGCCAACCTCGTTGGACCACTAACTGATCTGTCGCGCGGCCAAGCCGCGCTCCACCCGCCGTCCCGGTCAGGAACCGAAACGGCGGGTGGTGGGACGAGACTCCGACTCTAGCCTACTGATATCTCATGGTAAACAGCATCGTGGCGTTCGCTGACCCAGGCGTTACGTCATCCGTACGGTAGTACCGTGCCTTCAGTGGAATCGACGCAGCCCCTCCCGTTTCGGAAGAGTAAGAGACCACCGGAATGAACTCGTTCAGCACGTGCGCTGCGCCTGTGTCGTCCAGAAGTTGGACTCCAACACCAGACGCGGTTGATACGCCGTCCAACCCCACAATACCCATGTTGAGGTCAAGCACGGCGCTGGTCGGTTCGATGCGATAGTCCACCATACCCAGCCCGGTGGAGCAGTTCCTCATGTCGATGCGAAACGCCACGCTGGGGGTGCTCGAGCCAACACTTGGAAGCGCCACGGCGCCGAGATGCGACCCGAGATCGACTATTACGTCCGGAGTCTCGCACGCCATTAGCGAAACCATCGACGTTCCAACGTGGTAGCTAACTGCTGCCCCGTCTTCACAGAACGGTATGAAGGGCGTGTGCCCGATAGTGGGTGCGTTTCCGAACTTGCACTTCAGCATTAAAGCGCCCTGTACAGCATCGACGATACCGGGTTGTATCGCACCCCACTTAACCAGCATTGCTACAACCTCGGCTCCTAGCGGCGTTCTCACATTCACCGCATCCATTGCGCGCGCGTAACAGCCGCCAATCGGCGTCCATTCCGTGCTCGCATATCCATGGATCTCACCCCAACTCGCCATTCCTCTGCAACCCGAGGTGGCTCTAATGCCTAAGACAAGACCAACTCCAGGCACACTTGTCTTGAACACATTTGCCGTGCTTAGCGCGATACCTGGAACATCTACACCCTCAGCGTACATGTCCACCAAGGGCGTCATAAAGGTGACTTGGTACAGATCCATCAGGGCGTCCGGCTTGCATTCCCAATAGTTCGTGATCGCTGGAGATCGCGCAGTGGCCAGGATCATCCCATCTGGCGCATCTCGCGGGACCGCGATATGGGCCGGAAACGCTAATATATGATCTGCTGGCGCCGACACGGTCAGGCAATCCGCGGAAGCATTCGAACTCAACAAAAACATCGCCAGTAGAGGCATCAGGCGGCGCACCCAACAGCCTTCAGATTTTACGCTGATCTGATTCATGTAGTTCATTCTTGGCAAGTCCAGCAACCTATGTCTTCCGCGAGTACTCACAGAGTTCGCGCCTTGAATACCATCTCAACACGGGCCTGACGACCCGACGGTCTATGCTACTTAGCAGTGACGCTCGTGTTGGAGCTGCAGAGCGCCTCGCCCATGCCACTCTTCGACTCGCCTCGGGGCTGCACGTTCAACGGGCACTCACGTCCTGAGCTGAACTGAAGGCGCATCGGACCTTCATCGTCGGCAATTCGAACGTACGCGAATCCGCCCTGTCCCACGAACCCAATCCTTTCCCCGCCCGCGCTCAGAATCTCCGCCCCAAACGGAGCGATCTCTCCACTGTCGAGCTTGACTCGCAGCAAATGAGACTGACCGGATATTGTCGGAAACTCCACCAAGAGCACCGCACCTGCGCGAGGCACGACCTGAACCTGCGAGCCACTCAGCTCAACATTCTGCGCCATGCTCTTAGGGTCGAGCCAAACGTCGTTTCTCCTATAGGGCGTAAGCGAGCTCACGATGGCGTACCCTCGCCCGTCGATCCGCGATACATTGTCTGTCGCAAGACGAGCCCCCTTTGCCCCATGAGCATGCAGCACGGCAATGGTGTCTCCCAAGTACTGCGCTAAAGTCACTCCGCCCGGATGCACAACTAGACCGCCGCTGGCACTGACAGACGCTGAGTGGGCAGCGGCGCCGTGCGTGTAGGCGGCCCCCAATGCCACAGCCGGGGTACGCCAGCCGACATTGGCCGACAGGCTATCGGTGTTTTGATCATTGAACCTGCCGCTGACGCCGTAGTTGACTTGTCGGCGATCACCGGCCGTTCCAGCAACACCCGCACGTACGCTTTGACCATGATCGTCGCGCGTTCCAGCAAGATTGAACTGCGGTGTGCCCGCCCTGTTGCTGGAACGACCCAGCGGGACCGACACATTGAAGTAGTACATGTTCTCGTACTGATCGTCACTGCGGCGACTGCGTTGATAGCTGAGTCCGTACTGAAGATCACGATAGCGATTGTTCCAGCCAAGCTGATAGCTACTATCAACCTTGCGGCCCTTATCCCAATAGTCGCTGTGGGATGCACTTGCGTACATCGAGCCCGCACTGCCGAGGTGCTGATTGACGGTCAGCTGCAGTCGATTACGCGTGGCTGCAGCGCTCTCCACAAACTCATCACTCATCTGGCCGGCTTGAAGCGCGTCATTCTGTTGCACAGCCTCTCTCAGCCCCGTATAGCCTCGGCTGGAGTATCTATACGCAGCAAGCGCGAAATTTGTGTGCGTTTCCGGGATGTTCTTGCTGTAGGTCACCCGCACACTGTTTCCGTTCACTGGCCCACCGGCTTCATGGAAGCTCGCGCGCGAATGGGAAATGTCTGCGGAAACTGCGCCAAAGGGAGTATTGAACGCCGCACCAAGCAACAGCCCCTGATACAACCCGCCGTCCGTTGCTTGAAGCCCGCCATATCCCGTTAGCGAATTGTTGAGTCCACGTTGATATGTCGCCTCTACGAAACTTGGAGACCTGCCAAGGAGACTATCATCCCGCACCTTGCCTAGCGTCGCCGCGTAGTTCGATATGCCTGGGCGCAGCAACTGAGGCACGGCAGCAAACGGCACCTTGAAGCGATTCTCACGACCGTCTGCCTCAATAACTACAACTTCGAGGTCACCGCCATACCCGGTCGCCGGAAGGTCGTTGACTTCAAACTTTCCAGGAGCAACATCCGCTTCATAGAGGACGAAGTCACCCTGACGCACAATGACCCTGGCATTGGTTTCGGCCGCACCCCGAATGATTGGAGCATATCCATTCAAGGAGTCCGGACGCATTCTTTGGTCCGTACTTAGCTGAAATCCACGAAACGCGGTCGAATCAAAGAGAGCACCCGAAGTGAACGTATCGCCCACAGTGAACTGGGACTGTAGGGCAGTGATATCGTGCTGCGCATATGTGTTGATGTTCTGGAATCGGGACCCACCGCCATTCGACCATTGGTAGTTGGACTGGTTTCGAATTCGCCATCCGCCTAGATTCAGTCCTGCCTGAAGTCCAGCGTACGCACTTAGCGAGTCGCGCTTGTGGATGCGATCGACGCTGTTGGCACTGACGTTGTAGCCCAGACTAAACGCATTTGCCCCGCGATCCCAGGCACTCGGAGGAACGTAACCACGTGCATGCCGACTCATGGCGATCTGAGGTACGGAGTAGTCCAGACGCAGCGCACCCGTGTCGAACGAGCTTGATGCGTCCGGAATGATCGCAGCGATGTCTAGGCAATCGCCATCGAGCGAGGCACCGGCGCTGATAAGCTTCCCTGTGTCAACTCCCATTGCTTCCAGCGACGAGGCCGTTACGCATGGACGTACTTCACCATCAACAGCCGTCGCGACGAAGGACACGTTCTCGCGGCCGACGCGATACTGATTGACATAGACGTCAACCAGGTAATGACCCGGCGGAACCATGTTTGGGCGCGAGAACCGGGCAACGTCGATGCTCTGGGCGGATATCCCGAGGAATCCTGCGTTGAACATCGGCACCATTACCGACCCGTCCGACGTGGGATCTGGCGCGGGAAGTGGCGCTGCGCCACTAGCGAGAGACACGCACACCGCCATGCCGCCTATACCTACCCGGCAGACGTTGTTGCGCGAGATCCTGGCGCCCTTCTTCCGTTTACTCACTGGTTCGGATGCGCAAAGCTGAAGCTCAGCTGCCCCTTCGGCAGCCTGACTAAACTTGATCATGCAGTGGTCCGTTGTTTGTCGCGTGCGCTGCCGCCAGAGACGAAATTCGGCCCGCGCGAACGCTTGACTTGGGCGACTAGGAGGCCGGCGCGACTGAAGAGTTGTCAGGGACTGAGCGACGCTTTCCCCTCGATGAAGGCGCCGTAGTCATCAATCCACTTGTAGTGGACCATATCGGTCGTTGTACTGTGCGCGGAACTCACGCTGAAGGATTCAGTGCCCTTGGCCGGACACATTCCGCCGCCCTGCATTGGATCCTGCCTTGTGTCCTGCTCGGCGCCCAAGCCAACGGACGAGAAGGACACGTTGTAGGCCGTGGGATTCACGCATTCCAAGACGTAAGAAGATCCGGACGTCCTCAACCGCCACCTCAACTGAGCAACCGCGCCACGCGGATCTCCCGCGAGGCCGACGGGTCGATAGAAGACCTTGATACGAGTGCGGACAGCAAACTGGAGGTTATTCTCTCCAGCCGCCCCCGTGGGAGCAGGAGGCACATCCAAGACGTTCAACCAGAAAACCGACTCCTTGTCCTGGGCCACTGTTTGGTGGTCCCCTGTGAACATCAATCTCAAGGCTTGGCCTTTGTTGGGCTCCACCCGAGTAACGGGTGGCGTTGCCAAGAACGGAGAAGTGGTCTCCGCCGCAGAAACCTGCGGATCGCCGTTGTCGATCCACACTTGAACCAAGTGCGGATTCCCCGCCCGATTGACCAGTTGGACAGTTACTTCCTTCTCCTTGGCGGGATAAATCACGCGCGTGCCACCGACAACGATGCCAGCGCCTGCAAATCCTGACCAACCGAAGATGACCATGCAGGTCACAACCGCAATGAACCGGGAGCACGACATTTTGATCTCTTGTGTCCGAGAGGGGACCAAACGTGGGCCCGCTAAAGCAGGCCCACGTCAAGCTTGTCTTCCGATCAGTTATAGGCCACGGAGTAGATGACCTTGCTCGTCACCGTACCTGCGGTCGCTGCAGCGGTTGCGTAGTACTGAGCCGCGTAGTTAAGGGTGGCGGTGTTGCCTGCGATCACTGCCGTCGACGGATTGGCGTTCGTCGCGAAATTGATGCTGGCGCCGGCGCTGTTCTTGACGTCGATCTGGACGTTAGTGGCGGATCCGCCGTTGTTCTTCAGGCGACCGGTTGCCGTATCGATGTCCGAACCGGACTGCTCCCACCACAGCTTCGCCGTCTTGCCGTTGACGCAACCGGTCTGACCTGCGCCGCCGATGACGATCGTGAACGGCGTCTCACCTGCGACCTGATTAGCAGCAGCGAGCGCGGCCTTCTGAATGGTCGGCAGGGTCACGGTCAGATCCTTGACACCACCATCAGTCCCAGCGCCGCCCGTCACAGTGCAGGTGCTGTCGAGAATTTCACCATTGAACGTAATGCTGCCATCGGCCGCGAACGCCGGCGCGGTCGCCGAGCCAACCAAAAGGGCGGTGACCATAGCAATCGAACTCTTCTTCATTTTGACCTTCAGTAATTTTCAGTTGGAGTTAGCGGTCTGTTTCCATCGATCCAAGCCTATTGGCCAGCTTCGACTGCACCATTGCACCAGTCTTTCCACCATCAATACATACGAATAGTTCGAAGGTGAATGCACCTCGAGGGCTTGGCAAGTTGCAGCGAATCGCGGCGAGCTATCACCGCATGGCGTCCGCCCTATGGCTCGACAGGTCGACTGGCCATCGCAGAACTTAGAAACCCCAGTGGTGGCTCAGCTACTAGGGTGAGCCAAGGTTTACACTTGGTCGTGTCTGCTCACCGGATCTTCGGAATGTCTTCGAAGAAGGTTCCAAGCAGGACTCGACGGGCTTATCAGTTCATCCAGTCGCATCGGAATGAGTTCAGCATTCAGATGATGTGCCGGCTACTTGGTGTTGCTCGTGCCGGCTACTACGCCTGGCTTGATCATCCGGTGTCCGATCGCGCCCAAGAGGATGCTCGCCTGCTAAGTCTCATACGCGCATCTTTCACCGCCAGTCACGGGATTTATGGCGCCCCAAGAGTGCTGCAGGATCTGCGCGAACGCGGTGAGTCCTGCAGCAAGCACAGGGTTGCGCGCCTCATGCGCGAGAACGGCCTCCAGGCGCTACACGGCTACCGCATACGTCATATCCCGGTTGCCAAGCCGAATGCATTGATCCCTAATCTGCTGCAGCGTCAGTTCACGGCGTCGAGGCCCAACGAGGCATGGGTGACGGACATCACCTACATCCGGACTTGTCAGGGATGGCTCTACCTGGCCGTCGTCGTGGACCTCTTCTCGCGCAAGGTCGTTGGCTGGGCCGTCAAGCCGACGATTCATCGAGAGCTGGTCCTGGAAGCTGTCTCGAAGGCCGTTCGTTCTCGGCGCCCCCGAAAGACCTTGATCCACTCGGATCAGGGAACGCAGTATGGAAGTGATGCATGGCGTCGCTTTTGCAAGGCCAACCATCTCGAGCCAAGCATGAGCAGGCGGGCGAACTGCTGGGACAACGCAGTCGCCGAATCCTTCTTCGGAAGCTTGAAGAAGGAGCGAATCAAGAAGCGCATCTATGCGGACCGCCAAGCGGCTGCCTTGGACGTATCCGAGTACATTGAGGGCTTCTACAATCCGATTCGTCGGCATAGCCACCTAGGTGGCGTTAGCCCCATCGAGTTCGAAGCGGCACATCGGCCCTGCCGCTCACGTGTCCACTAAATCCTGGTAACTCCAAACGTCGTCCCGCTAAATGTAGAGTGATGGACTGAAGCCGGGTACTGGATAGATCTGAATATTCGGCGAACAGAGACCACGGCGTTCTTCCGCCCGGACTTTAGGATGTTTCTGAGAGACCACCGCGAGGGCTAACGCTACGGTTAGGACCCCTCTTTCTCCACTTCCGTATGCGACGCTACGAGCTAGGTTTCTCCCTGTGCCTGATGATGCTAGGGGTCGCGTCTTGCGCTCGCCCGCCGGGCGAGGAAAGACTGTCAATTGCCGCCATCGCCCCGAAGCCGAATGCGGAGACTTTGCCGAAGGACGTGTTCGAGCGCTCTTCCCAAGCTATCGTCGGCATAACCTACCCGACAGGCTTGGTCCGCTATCCACGCCTTGCCAGCATGCTCGCGCATCACGCCGCTACCCGACGTGCCGCACTGCAGACCGCCCTCGCGGCTAACCCGACGCCTAGCGTCCCGTACGAACTAACGCTGCGCTTCACCACGGTGGCCGACTCGCCGCGCCTATTCGCCGTGCGCGCCGAGGAGGACCTTTACATCGGCGGCATGGCCAGCACGCCCCGCTCGTCAACTTTCATATGGCTGCCAGGGGCCGATCGGTTGCTCAAGCCCAATGAGCTGCTGGCGGACGCATCGAGTTGGGCCCAGGTCGACCGATACATCCACGATCGCATGCTTGAGGAGGGCGCAGCACTCCCTTCACAGGCAGAATCCGGTAGCCGCGACCGCGACTTCTTTCCGCGCATGGACTCAGATGGGCAGATTGCCGGCCTGGTCTTCAGCTTGCCCGAAGGCAACGTGGAAGTCCCGGCGGCGGTGCTCCGTACGCTGATTGCGTCCGGTTATAGCGATTTACTCAGTCACTGATGCCGATCGCCAGGCGCTTTGCTTTGCGAATAATCTCACCTGCCAACTCGCGAGAAGCGAATGCGACTCGCCCCACGTGCACTTCGAGCCAAGGCGCGCTGACTGGTCATCGTCCACAGCTCGACAAAATGCTTCAATAAGGGATGTTCTATGAAATCGAGCGCGAGGCAATTTATCGCAGGCGTGGCATTCGGCGTGGTTGGCTGGCTCACGGGCTTAGCCATGTTCACGGCCGGCATGAAGGCCAGTAGTAGCCCAGATGCGATGGAGGTAGTCGCGCAAACGTCGGGAATAGGCCTTTGCCTACCCGGCTTGCTATACTTGGCACAAGGATTCTTGAACGATGTACCCGGCTGGATCTTTCGCGCGGGCGGGGTGGTCACCGCCCTACTAGTTCCAATCTTAATTGGAACTCTCCACTTCGCGTTGACGGAAGCGGGAAGCTGAAACCCGTCGAGTAGCACTTTACTCTCCACGTGCTTTAGCAAATCATTGCCACATTAGGTCGGTACGTCGTGCCGGTCAGCCAATGCAGAGTTGGGTGATGTGCCAGTCCCGCAGCATCAGGGCCCAGGCGTTCGCGAGGGCATGAAGCCAGGTGATTGTGAGCAGAGCCGCCAGCCAGGCAGCGATACCTATGGGCTGTTCACCGGTGATGACCGTCCTACTGCACCTGCATGGAGATGTCGGTGCGAGACGCCTTGCTTCATACGGGCGAGTCCGCAAAGTGGGAGTCCTACAATTGAGAACCACGAGAGCGATGCGCGGTCATTGTGGCAGGCGTTTCCAAGCGACGTAGCAGACGTGCCCGGTGCTACGTTGTAACCCCGACCGGTCAACGAGCAAGATAGGATTCGACGCGCGAGGAATTGGCTGTGGGTGCAAGCGCGAGAAGCGAACAACAAAGTGGACAAGGCGATCGTAGAGATCATCTTCAACGTAGGGAAGGCTATCGGGGTCTAACTCGCCCTCAACCTCGTTGAGAGTACGGAAGTCACGCAGCCGAGCCAGGTCGCCTTTCATAACCTCGAGGTGCGGAGCGGTCAGCACCTCCGACCCTTCGAGGGTCTGCTCAAGAAATGAAATCAGCGACAGGAATCCTTCATCCCAGTTGATGTTCCCGTTCTCTTGCGCCTCCGACCGCAGCTTCTCGATGGCGCGCAAGACCTCGCCTTGGACTGTGGACGCTTGACCACTCTTCGGGACCAGGTTGCGCCAAATCCAGGATGCACCGCGTCATCGTCGCCCGAGACATCAATATGTTGACTCAAAAGTAGTACTCCAGTTTGGCGGCATTCTGCCTTCTTCAATGCTCACCCGATCGGCCCATCCAGTGGCGGCATAGGTTGCCCGTGGTACGCGGCCCAGAAGAACCGGTGCGCATCGATCCGGGCCGAGCCGGTCACAAAGGTTTCGTCGAACGCTGCACGCGCCTGCTCAATGGGTAGCGTCTTGAGACTGCCCCCCTTCTGGGCGGCGCGCCATTGCTCACAGGCCGGAAGCCGCTTCACGACTGTGCGCCCCTGCTGTCTTTCGAGCTCCACATCGGACAGCCGCGATCCGACGCCGGTGGGCGGATGTCCTCGGTGCCCTTCGCCACTTGATTGTCCGGATTGTGCCGGCAATCGGCACAGCACTTTGCGCTCCAGGCGCTTTCACAATTCATTGCCACTGCATCGCTCCGTAGATGCGGTCATACTCTCGGGTTTGGACTCTCAGCCCTCCGTCGTCGCGGTTCCATCACGCTACGTCGAAGGCTGCGCGGCTTGGGCCGCGTGATAGATGACGTCGCGGCTCAACGGGGCCGGCCGCACGAAGGTGACTGCATGAAGTGCGACGCGCCATTCGATAAGTTTTAATTCTGCGACACGTCGCCGTCATTCCTGGCACTCCCTTTACATTGAACGACGCAGACGGCCCCACGTTTGCGGGGCCGTCTGCTCTCCATTACTTCAAGTTGATGGAAAGACCGACGGTGAACCGGATGCACCGCCTGGCCGCTTCGTGAATCCGCGATGTAACGCTTTGCCCCTAGCAAAGGTCACGCACGGAGCAAAAGACATCGCCTCGTTCTGCGGCGCGGTACTTAGGCGCCCTAGCAGCGCGTCTCCGCTGACGCACTCGGCATCCCCCGGTCGATACGACCGCCCCCCCAGAGCACTTCACGCGGCTTCCACGCGCGTTGGGGCATTTCCGCATCTGGACGATTGGAGATGGCCATGCGGACCCTGCTTTCGATCATCCTCTCTACTTTGATGCTCATTGCAGGTTGCCACCGCGATGACCCTTCGGCGGCCAGGACAGGCGCCAGTCCGGGATCGCCGAACGAATCGGTCGAGGCCGCGGCGCAGCCCTCTGCCGACGAGGCACGGGGCATCGCCAAGGATGCGTATATCTGGGGCTTCCCGATCGTCGAGAACTACAAGACGCTCTATCAGCAGGCGCTCGACGAGGGGGGCAGCAATTTCCGCGCGCCGTTCAACACGATCGGGAGTCTGGCGAACGTCGCCACGCCCCAGGACACCGCGATCATCACGCCCAAATCGGACACGCCGTACTCGTTCCTGTGGATGGACCTTCGCGCCGAGCCGCTGATCCTCTCGATTCCCTCGATGGGGAAAGAACGCTACTTCTCCGTACAGCTGATCGATCTCTATACATTCAACTTCGCATACATCAACCAGGCAGTGACGAAGGGCAAGGCAGGCACCTACCTGATCGCGGGGCCGGGCTGGGCGGGCGATACACCAAAGGGCGTGGATCAGGTGTTCCGTTCGCAAACGCCCATTGCTTATGGGCTCTTTCGCACGCAGCTGATCTCCGCCGCGGATCTCGACAGCGTCAAGCGCCTCCAGGCGCAGTACATGGTGCAGCCGCTCAGTGCGTTCAGTGGGATGCCGGCGCCTGCCGCGGCGCCGCCGCTCAACCTTCCTGCGTACGATGCGCGGAAGGCGAATGGGGTCGGGTTCTTCGACTACTTGGCCGCTCTGCTTCCGTACGCACCGATGACGGAAGAAGAATCCCCTCTGCGCGATCGTCTCGCAAGAATTGGCATCGTGCCGGGTGAGCCGTTCGATGAGACCGCGTTGTCGCCGGCAATGCGAAAGGCCCTGTTGGATGGCATCGATGACGCCAATAGGGAACTGGAAACCTTCACCGCCACGCAGGTAAACACGGAGAAGGTATCCAGCGCCGATCTGTTCGGCACGCGGGAGCATCTCAAGGGCAATGCGCTCTACCGCTTCGCCGGGACCAAGCTAGGCATCTACGGCAACTCGGCATCCGAAGCGGATTACCAGAGCTATTTCGTCGATGCTAAAGGTCAGCCGCTCGACGCCTCCAAGCACGATTATGTGCTGAGGTTCCCCAAGGGTGGGCTGCCACCTACGAACGCGTTCTGGTCCATCACCATGTACGACGGCAAGTCGAAGCTGCTGGTGGACAATCCAATGAACCGGTACCTGATTAACTCACCGATGCTGAAGAGTCTTCGCCGTGATGCCGACGAGGGAATCACGCTGTACCTGCAGAGCGCATCGCCTGGGGAGGGCAAGGAGACGAACTGGCTTCCCGCACCGAGCGGCCCGTTCTACATCGTTCTGCGTAATTACAGCCCCAAGGCGGAGGTCATCGAGCGTTCCTGGAAGCGGCCGCCACTGAAGGCCGCGCGTTAGGTACGAAGCCTGCGAGCGATGGCACGCCCGCCACACAGAACCCGTCCCACACAAAGGGAGTTCCCGTATGAGCGTTCGAGTGATCGTTGCGGCCGCTGCCGTCGCGTGCGTCGTCTCGGCTTGCCGGCAGGAAGCGCCGACCCCCGGTGCCCGCGAGCCCACTACGAGGGTTGCGCCTGAATCGGCTTCGCCGGCCGTCGCAGATGCTACATCGATTGTTCCTGATCTCGGCAACCCTGCGCGCTATACGAAGACGGCCGACGGCAAGATTCTTGTCACGCCAGACAACTTCATCCGCGCCGAGTCCGACGTCTACATGGCGGGTCAGGTAAAACAGGGCGGGTTCGGCAAGTTTGTACACACGCGCGAAGTTGCGCCGATCGACAAACAGAATGTCATCCGCCTGAATCGCGACACGATCTACTCCTCAGGGGTGTTCGATCTGGACGCGGGCCCGGTGACGATCACGCTGCCCGATCCGGGCAAGCGCTTCATGTCGATGCTGGTGATCAACGAAGATCACCTCAATCCCGCGGTCCATTATGGTGCCGGCACCTACACGCTAACGAAGGAGGAGGTGGGAACACGTTATGCGATGGTCGGCATCCGGACCCTGGCCGATCCGAACGATCCGGCCGACATGAAGCAGGCCCACGCGCTGCAGGATGCCATCACCGTAAGCCAGCCTGGAGGGCCGGGTACTTTCGAGATCCCGCCGTGGGACCAGGCCAGCCAAAAGAGAGTGCGTGAGGCGTTGACCGCATTGTCCGCAACGCTGCCCGACCTGCGCTACGCCGCGGGCCCGGACAAAGCGTCGGTCGATCCCGTTCGCCGCATCGCTGCGTCGGCATCCGGCTGGGGGCTGAATCCCGACAAGGATGCGATCTACCTCAATGTCTACCCGGAACGGAACGACGGAACGACGGTGTATCGACTTGATGTCAAGGATGTGCCTGTGGACGCCTTCTGGTCGGTGAGTGTCTACGACGCAGACGGCTACTACCAAGCCAACCCGCTGAATGCGTACTCGATCAACAGCGTGACAGGAAAGAAGGGCGAAGACGGCTCGATCCACATCCAGTTTGGCGATTGCAACGCCAATACGCCCAACTGCCTGCCGATCATGAAAGGCTGGAACTACATGGTGCGCCTGTATCGTCCGCGCCAGGAAATCCTGGACGGGACCTGGACGTTTCCTGTCGCGCGGCCAGCCAGTTGAGCGTGCCCCGGGGACAACTTCGCCAACAAAGTACGGGATCTAGCCAACGGCAGGCTTGTGTCCTCAAGGACACCTACGTGGGGGAACGCGACGAATGAACGGAAACTTCTGGCCCACGAACAGCGCCCTCGTCCTTACAGGTCTTCCGATTCGGCGAATCGCCCCGCCGGCTTCGCGTTCGCACTTGGCCGCAGGGCTGGTCGCGCTGGCGCTCGCCTTTCCGACAACGTTACGAGCGGCCGACAGTTGGGATTGGTCCGTCGCTCCCTATGCGTGGGCGCCATCCATCGGAGCGGATTTGCGGGAAGGCCAACCCCCGGCCGAAAGCCGGCAGGCCTTCAACGACTGGATCGACAAAGTCGACTTCGCCTTCCTCGGCCACGTCGAAGGGCGGGGCGATCGCTTCGGCATGTTCGGCGACGTCATCTACCTCGCATTGAGCGACAGCCATGACTATCCGCGGCTGCGCACGGAGGGCGACCTCGACGCTGGCGTCGTCGAACTGGCAGCGGTCTTGCCGTTGGGTGAGCGACGCTTCGAGGGGCTCGATCTCTTCGGGGGACTGCGCTATTTCGACGTGAGCACGAAGGCCACGTTCGACCCCGCTAGCGATCTGCTTCCGGTGGTTACGCGTGATCGTGACGAAGGTTTCTACGATTTCCTGTTCGGCGCGCGGTACACGATGAAGCTCTCCGATCGCTGGGGCCTGACCCTGCGCGGTGATGGTTCAACCGGCGACACAGACGGCAGCTGGAGCGCGAACGCCAACCTCCAATACCACGCCGGCCCCGGCTTCTGGGTATTCGGTTATCGCCACCTGCAGGTCGACCTGCCGATGCGCAATTCGTCGCTGGACCTGACGCTCAGTGGGCCACAGGTGGGTTACGCCTTCACGTTCTAACCGGCGGCGCGCGGTTAGATGATCACCATGAAGAACGAAATGACCCAACGACGTACCAGCCGTCGCTGGAGTTAGATTGAGCACTGTCACGAGAAACTTCGAGGTTCAGGGAATAGCCTCCGTCGTGCCACTGGACGCTACTACCAGCTCCGAAGCTGGTTCCGAAAGGGGCATTCGCGCGGGCCAGTTGCGTCCCAGACACACGAGCACGGCTGTCACTCGCAGAGTCATACCAAAGATTGCCTATCCCATACGCGGTCATGATGAGCCCGCTCGCAGTGGGATCAGACCGATACTCGAGGGCTAAGCCAAGTCGGCTGAGGAGTGCCTCCGCTTGGGATAGCCTTACTGCAGCGCCGAATGGATCAGTGAAGCTGTCGAAGGAGGCGCGCCCATAGGTCACCTGCGCCTGCGGCACTAGAGACCACTGAGAACCAAGAGCGGTACGCGCGCCGAACTCAACGCTGGCACCCAATACCGACCCGTGATGATCACGAATCAGATCTTCGTCTAGCAAGTACGAGCGGAGATCGTGAGCTGACCTGAATTTTCTGGTCCAGATCCCATGTTCATACGACAAGGAGGTCTGACCATGCCCAAGAAGCGTTTCCGTTCCGAAGAGATCATCCCCAAGCTGCGCGAAGCCGAGGTACTGTCGGCGCAGGGGCGCGCCATCGCCGAGATCTGCCGCCAGTGGCGGCGTCACCGAGCAGACATTCTTTCGGTGGCGCAAGGAGTACGGCGGCTTGAAGATCGATCAGGCCAAGCGGCTGAAAGACTTGGAGCAGGAGAACGCCCGGCTTCGCCGTGCCTTGTCCGATGCCATCATCGACAACCAGATCCTGCGCGAGGTCAGCAAGGGAAACTTCTGAGCCCGGCCCGCCGGCGGCAAGCCGTGGCCCACGTGCGGGGCCGGTTACGGCATTCCGAGCGGCGGATCTGCCGGGCATTGCATCTGACCCGCTCGTCGGTGCGCTACGTCCCGCAGCCGCGTCAGGACGAAGCCCCACTGACCCGTGCGGTCATCGAGTTGGCCGCGCAGTACGGCCGTTATGGCTATCGGCGTGTTCACGCCTTGCTGGCTGCGCGGGGTTGGTCGCTCAGCAGGTCGCGCGTGGAGCGCATTTGGAAGCGCGAGGGGCTCAAGGTGCCGAGCAAACAGCCCAAGCGGGGGCGGCTGTGGCTGGCCGATGGCAGTTGCCTTCGCATGCGGCCGGAGTACCGGAACCACGTCTGGAGCTGGGACTTCGTCATGGAGCGCACGCACGACGGACGCGTGCTGAAGATCCTGGTGCTGATCGATGAGTACACCCGGACCTGCCTGGCGTTGCACGTGGCCCGGAAGATCCGCAGCAACGAGGTGATCGAAGTGCTGGCCGAAGCCATGGTCGAACACGGCGTGCCGGCGTACCTGCGCTCGGACAATGGGCCGGAAATGGTGGCCCACAACCTGCGCAGCTGGTTGGCCGCGGTCGGCGCTCAGACCCTCTATATCGAGCCCGGCAGCCCCTGGGAGAACGGCTACTGCGAGTCCTTCAATGGCAAGTTCCGCGATGAGCTGCTCAATGGCGAGATCTTCTACACGCTGCGCGAAGCCCAGGTCGTCATCGAGCAATGGCGTCGTCACTACAACACCGTTCGACCCCACAGCGCCTTGAACTACCAGCCACCGGCGCCGGAGGCGATCCAACCCCGTCCACCTCAACCCAGCCTGCGGCTTGCCGCGTAAACTAACTTTGCATCTGGACCAGTTGATGCAGGCCAGTCAACTACCTCCTCAGTACTTTCCAGTTCTTAAATGAGCCTGGAGTGATTCCGTAGTAGCGGGCTGGTTGATCGTGGGGGAAGGATGCATTCTGAAAGAAGTGTGGGATCCCCCTTTGGAGCACAACGTGACTACCGCATCAACCACCGATCCAGTCGATAGCGCAGTGCATAAGCACGACCAGGAGAACGAGCAGAAATTAGTAGCTATAACCGGTGCCAATCGTGGGCTCGGACTGGCGATGTCAGTCAGGTGTGCGGCCCTCGGATGGTCCGTGATCGCGGGATGCAGACGGCCTTCGGAAGCTACTGATCTACAGCGGTTGGCGCAGAAGCACATCGCCTCTGTGGATATTGTGGAGTGTGACGTTCTCTCGGAGGCAAGCATCGTTCAGTTCGCAGCGAAGGTTGCCGTTGCTAGGCCACACCTAGATCTACTAGTAAACAACGCTGGCTATCTCGATCGTTCTGACCCACGCCTGGACGACGCTAAGTCGGTTTCAGTCACGACGGCCTTTCAAGTCAATGCCTTGGCACCGTTGCTGCTTACGCGAGAGCTCTTGCCGCAACTAAGGGCTGCTCCGATGAGTAGGATTGCCAACATTTCGTCAGCGATGGGCTGTCTCGGCCTAGAGCAAAGGCCCGATAGCTACGGCTATCGAATGTCGAAGGCCGCCTTGAACATGTTCACGGTCAACCTCGCTAGTGAACTCGCGTCGACCAACATTGTGGTGCTCGCACTTCACCCTGGATGGGTGAAGACCGACATGGGCGGGACGGTTGCGCCGGTGCATGTCGAGGATGCGGTAGCTGGCCTGCTGGAACAGATGATGACTGCCGACAAAGGCCGGTCCGGTCGCATTGTCCGCTATGACGGAATGCTTCTGCCCTACTAGGCGGCGTGCCCGGCAATATCGCAAGCCACGGCAACTGTTCAACGCTCTATTCAGCCGATGGCCGGCTTGGCGAATCCCCAGCCCTTGCCAATCCAGCGGCGGGTATCAACCTCGCGCATCATGGCTCCCCGCGCGGCATGTACGCGCCGTGCGGCCTCGACGTTAGTCAGCTCCATGGACTTGTGCTGCAATACCTGCAGGGTGATTCCCGGGCGCAGGATTCGCTCGGCACTCGGCAGGCTGGCCAGCTTCTCAAGCGGGGTTTGGATGTGTTCCGGGCGATGAACCCTACGTAGCCGCTCCGGCTTTCGCGGGTCCGGCACCTCGGTGCCGAAGAGACAAGGGCGGTGCAGAGTCAAGAAAGGGTCTAGGTGGTCTTCGCAGAACGCGCTGAACTACTCGGCCCACTCGGCGGGCACGTAGCTGTAGCCGAACTGTCTGCGCACTACGACGCCGTTCTTGGCTTCGACCAGGGCGTTGTCATTGCAGCGCCGCGGCCGCGAGCGGGTGAAGGCAATGTGCTCCTGCTCAAGCATGGCGGCCACCTCGTAGTTGACGTACTCGCTGCGGCCATCCGAATAGAACCCGCGGCTCTGACCCCCGCAAACCTCCCTTCTTCATAAGCCGCGCCACGCGATGATTGGCGCAAGCCTCGCCCAAGTCGCAAAACTCGTCGGTGACCTTGAGGTAGCCATAGGTCGTGCCGCTCTCCAGCCACGCCTGCTTGATCATGGCCAGAAGACGTTGATCCTCGCGATGGCGATCGCTTTTCGGTTGGGGCTGCCACGCATAAAACTCGCTGCGCCGCACACCCAGCACACGACACATGCTTGCCACGCGGAACTCGTCCAGATACGCCTGCATGAACGCGTACTTCGCCCTTACACCTTGGCAAAGTACGCGGCGGCCCTTTTTAGGATGTCGCGCTCCTCAGTCACCCGCTTGAGCTCGGCCTGCAGACGACGGATCTCTGCCGCCAACGAGGCATCCGTCTGCCGCGTGACCGGCACCATGCGCTGCTCCCTGACCCAGGCGTACAGCGTGTCGATGCTAACTCCAAGCTGGGTCAAGACCTCTCGCACCGAACGCCCCTGATCGATCACCGGCTTGGCCGCCTCGGCCTTGAAATCACCCGAATACCGCGTGCCGCTCATACACGCCTACGTGGTCGCCGTAATGTACGGCTTGGAGATATCTACTCAACCCTGGGCTATTCATTAGCAACACAGGCCGCACCTTATGTGCGTCACGTTGTAGTAGCTATTCGTACCGTCGGGACTCATGTCGTACTGAATCCCGGAATCGGAGTGCCAGGATTTCCTTCGGCACGCCGTCTCGTGACAGGAGTCGGTCGAAGTACCGACGGCGGAAAACCTTACCGGATCACATAGCCGGCAAAGCGCCAGGTTCCATCTTCATCCAGACGGAATGTCACGATCTCTGTCAGGCTACGCCCGGCGGCGAAGCTGGCGACCGATCGTGCGGTCGCATATTGCCCCGGCGGGAAGCCTTGGCCTGACATTTGCTGAAGATCGATGGAGACCCAGCTTCGGCTGACGACGGGTCCAAGCGGGTTGCGCGTGTTGCGAACCGAAGAAACGAACTCCTCGCGCTTAACGGCCTTCTTCATCACCGGAGAGGAACCGTCCCATAGATCCATCTCCTTGCCAGCATCCACCGCCCGCGCCACACGAAGGCCCGCGTCACGCAGGACATTGGGCTCGATGGTCGATTGCGACGGTGCCGATTGGGTCGGCGCGGCCGGCTTGATCGGCTGAGATTGGGCCATTACCGTTCCAGCCAGCATGAACATCGATAGCATCATGATCAAAAAGCGGGTCATTTCGATAGCTCCTCAGTTACTTCGTGGTCTTGGCCACAATCTCTACTCGACGATTAGCCTGCAGGCATTCGATCACATCGTTACGCTTGTCATCACCTTGACAAGCCACTACCGGTTGCTGCTCTCCCATGCCAACCGCGGTGATGCTGGCCGCAGGAACGCCCAGCGACGCCAGGAAGCCCCGGACCGAGTCCGCTCGCTGCTGCGACAGGAGCCTGTTCTGTTGGTCTTTGCCGATGCGATCGGTGTGGCCGATCACGGTAACGCTGAACAGGTCGGACGTGCGCAGTTGCTCGGCGATCGCTTCCAGCTCCACACGCCCGGCGGGCAGAATGTCGGCGATGCTTGATCGGCCGAATGCGAACATGGCGCCACCGGAAAGCTCGAATCGCCTCTCAGTCGTGGCCGTCGCCGGGGCGAACTTCGGCGGCTCGGCCACTACCTGAGGTTTGTCGAGGACGCCCGCGCAGTCCGCCGGCAGCCAATGGAAGGTCTGCCCGTGCCTCTCCTTGTCGAAGATGACCTTGTACTGACAGGTGGTCACCTCGCCATTCCGGCGAAAGTGGAAGAGATAGTCCCATTCGCGTGCACCGCTCGCCTCGCGGAAGTGCGGACGGCCCAGCAGGTAGTACAGCTGATCCTTGGTCACACCCGGAGCCACCTGGCGCAGGCTGTCGACGTTCGGGAAGGTGCCTTGCTTCAGGACGAGCGTGTCCAGCGCGGGGAACATCAACTCCCCGACTTGACCTTCGGGGGAAATGTCGCGGCTGATATGGCGGGTACAACCTGCAACACCGACCAGGAGGAGGGACGCCAGCAGGACGACGCCATAGTGTTTGAAGTTCTTCATATGCTGTGTATCCAGAAAAGTTTGGGGTATGACCCAGTGCAATTGGGCTGATTCAGGCTGTTCGGATGGGCGGCAGAAGCCACCCATCCGAACGGGCATTACCACTGAATGCCGGCACCCACCGAGAAGCCCCAGTCGCGCGTCGTGTTGCCGCTGGCCTGGCCCTTGTAGACCCAGCGACCGTTGTCTGTGACGCCGGAAAGTCCAATTGCCATGCCGTACTCGCCTTGGTAGCCACCCGCCGACACGGACAGCATGTTCTTGCCGGGTAGATAGGCCTGCGGCAGACCGGCCATGGCCATCGCCGAAGCCGTAGCGCCGCGGTAACCGCGATCTATCGACCACATGTCATCCTGCAACTGGCTGATGCGGTTGTCGGTGTAGCTGTTGGCCTGGTTAAGGACGTTGGTCAGACCTGACTGCAGCTGACCCACGTTCACCGCATCGGTAGGCGCCGTGCCAGCGGCCACGTTGTGGATCGTGGTTGGGCCATCTCGGCCACCCGCAAGCGTCACGCTGGAGTAGTTGGTCGTACCGTCGGGATTCTTGTCGTACTGAACCCCGGAGCTGGTGTACTCCTTCAACTGCGAGACGTTGACTGCGTCGGTGTCCTTCTCACCGGCCTTGACGTTGGTGATGGTGCGCTCGTTGCCCACCGACCCGACCGACACAGTGTTGTCCGCATCCGCCACCGATCCGTTACCCAGCGCGACACTGTTGTTGCCGGACGCCGTGGCACCATTGCCCACCGCCGTACTCCGGTCGCCAGAGGCTACCGCGCCCGCGCCACCTGCGGCCGAGTCGGCACCGGTAGGCGCTGGCGCCACGGTGTTGTCCTCCTGGCTGACCTGGAACATCCCCGAGGCACCTGCCTGGATCGAAGACACATCGCCCTCGACGTTTGTGACGCGGTTGTCCAGATTGGTGACGTTGGTGGCAACCTCGCCGATCGATCCTTCGATGTTGGTGACGCGGTTGTCCAAGTTTTCGATGCTGGTCTTGACCTCGCCGATCTTGGTGTCGGTGTAGTTGTTGGCTTCGGTGATCGCGTAGTTCACACCCGCCTGCAACTGACTCACGTTGACCGCATCAGTCGCCGCCGAACCTGCCGCGACGCCGGTGATCTGGCGGCCGCCCACGTTGACTTCACCTGTCGAGTTGCTGGGTCCCACGTAGGCGCCCTGGTAACCCGACTGTGCACCCACGGTGGTCACTGAACCCGCGCCCAGCGCCACTGAGTTGTCGTGATTGGCCGCTGCACCGTTGCCCATCGCCACACTGTTGGCGTTGGTCGCCACAGCATTCGGGCCAATCGCCACGCTCTCGGCGCCTGCAGCCACACTGTCCGCCGCCGTCGAATTGGCGTGGAAGTACTTGATTCCGCCGCCGCTGCTGATGGTGGTCAGGGTGTTGTTGATCGTGGTCAGTTCGTTGTCCATGGCTTCGAATGCGTTGTACACCGTGGTGTATGTGTCGCCCTGGATCTTGTAGGTCGGGCCGGTGATGGTGCCATCCGGGTTTACCGTCGCGTCACCACCCAAGTGGTCAACGATACTGTCAGAGACTGCGTAAAGCTGCGAACCATTGATTGCTTCCTCGCTGGCGGCGCTGACTTCGCCGTTGGCCACACCGCTGATCTTTCCGGTGCCGCCGTCGTTGATGGTCACGGTGCCGAACTTCGGCGACTCGGCCATCTGCAGCTGTAGCACGCCATTGGCATCGACTTCGGTCTTCAGGTTGTTGCCCGAGTATTCACCCGTCGTACTGCCAACACCCTGGATCGCCATCGTTTCGCCCAGCTTCTTCGCCACCGAACCGCTGTTGCCGGCAAAGGTGATCGGCGTATCCACTACCTGCGTCATCGACTGGTCGACGTACTGCTTGTTGACGATGCTGGTGTCACCGGTGATCGGACCGTCATAGTGCGCCTCGTTGTTGACTACCGAGAAGTTGTCGCCCAGGTACGTGTCACCCGTCGCCGTCAGGTTCGTGGTCGTCACGCTGGTGCCGTCGATGTAGGTGTCACCGACGGTGATGCTGCCACCGATCGTCAGATCGTCGGCCAGGTCGAAGGTGACGTTGTCGTCGGCCGTGCTCTTGGCAACGACGATGTTGCCGTCGGTGTTGCTCAGATCCACGGACTCACCCGGCGCCACGTTGGTGCCGTTGGCGCCCTGCGCGCTGATGTTCCAGCCGGCGCTGGCCGTAGCGTTCACCTCGTTCAGCTGACTCATGTTGACCGCATCGGTGTCGGCCTCGCCGTTGGCCACGCCGGTGATCTTTCCGGTGCCGCCGTCGTTGATGGTCACGGTGCCGAACTTCGGCGACTCGGCCATCTGCAGCTGTAGCACGCCATTGGCATCGACTTCGGTCTTCAGGTTGTTGCCCGAGTATTCACCCGTCGTACTGCCAACACCCTGGATCGCCATCGTTTCGCCCAGCTTCTTCGCCACCGAACCGCTGTTGCCGGCAAAGGTGATCGGCGTATCCACTACCTGCGTGATCGACTGGTCGACGTACTGCTTGTTGACGATGCTGGTGTCACCGGTGATCGGACCGTCATAGTGCGCCTCGTTGTTGACTACCGAGAAGTTGTCGCCCAGGTACGTGTCACCCGTCGCCGTCAGGTTCGTGGTCGTCACGCTGGTGCCGTCGATGTAGGTGTCACCGACGGTGATGCTGCCACCGATCGTCAGATCGTCGGCCAGGTCGAAGGTGACGTTGTCGTCGGCCGTGCTCTTGGCAACGACGATGTTGCCGTCGGTGTTGCTCAGATCCACGGACTCACCCGGCGCCACGTTGGTGCCGTTGGCGCCCTGCGCGCTGATGTTCCAGCCGGCGCTGGCCGTAGCGTTCACCTCGTTCAGCTGACTCATGTTGACCGCATCGGTGTCGGCCTCGCCGTTGGCCACGCCGCTGATCTTTCCGGTGCCGCCGTCGTTGATGGTCACGGTGCCGAACTTCGGCGACTCGGCCATCTGCAGCTGTAGCACGCCATTGGCATCGACTTCGGTCTTCAGGTTGTTGCCTGAGTATTCACCCGTCGTACTGCCAACACCCTGGATCGCCATCGTTTCGCCCAGCTTCTTCGCCACCGAACCGCTGTTGCCGGCAAAGGTGATCGGCGTATCCACTACCTGCGTGATCGACTGGTCGACGTACTGCTTGTTGACGATGCTGGTGTCACCGGTGATCGGACCGTCATAGTGCGCCTCGTTGTTGACTACCGAGAAGTTGTCGCCCAGGTACGTGTCACCCGTCGCCGTCAGGTTCGTGGTCGTCACGCTGGTGCCGTCGATGTAGGTGTCACCGACGGTGATGCTGCCACCGATCGTCAGATCGTCGGCCAGGTCGAAGGTGACGTTGTCGTCGGCCGTGCTCTTGGCAACGACGATGTTGCCGTCGATGTTGCTCAGATCCACGGACTCACCCGGCGCCACGTTGGTGCCGTTGGCGCCCTGCGCGCTGATGTTCCAGCCGGCGCTGGCCGTAGCGTTCACCTCGTTCAGCTGACTCATGTTGACCGCATCGGTGTCGGCCTCGCCGTTGGCCACGCCGGTGATCTTTCCGGTGCCGCCGTCGTTGATGGTCACGGTGCCGAACTTCGGCGACTCGGCCATCTGCAGCTGCAGTACGCCATTGGCGTCCACTTCGGTCCTCAGGTTGTTGCCCGAGTAGGTGCCGGACGTGCTGCCGACGCCCTGGATCGCCAGCGTCTGGCCCAGCTTCTTGTCCACCGAGCCGCTGTTGCCAGCAAAGGTCATCGCCGTATCGGCGACCGCCTGCAACTGACGTACGTTGACCGCGTCGGTAGCCTCGGTTCCGCCTGCGACGTTGGTAATCTGGCGCTCAAGCCCGATTTGGCCAACCGAAACTGCGCCCTTGGTTGATGCAATCGCCGTATTGCTGAAACGTTCCCTGGCACCGGTCGTTCCCATACCCGCGCGGAGTGCATACGACTCAGAGCCCAAAGCCACTCCACCGTCTGCTTCCGCCCAAGTCATACTGCCAAGGGCCGTACTATCCGCTCCTCCTGCAAACGCATCCGAACCCACCGCCGTCGACGCCAGTCCGCTGGACTGAGCAAGCGACCCGATCGCGGTCGACTGGCCGCCCCAAGCGGTTGCGGAGTAGCCCACCGCCGTGTCGGCTTCATATATAGCCTCGGCATTCGCGCCAGCAGCGAGCGAATTGGTGCCAGTAGCGACGGCCGAGTAGCCAAATGCCGAAGCTTCCTCTCCACCCGCGTATGCGAAGCCCACCGCGACCGATCCGTAAGCGTCAGCCCTACTTTCAGCGCCGACGGCGGTAGACATGTCAGCCGTCGCTTCCGTATTGCGGCCGATCGAAACAGTGTCGTTGGCGCTGGCATCCGCGGCTGAGCCGATGGCGACACTCCCGGAGGCAGTGGCGGCAGCATTCGCGCCAGCAGCGAGCGAATTGGCGCCAGTAGCGCCATCGTTGTTGTAGTTGTTCCGCTGAATGCCTCCGTCGTTGACGCTGTAGTAGTGCGTCTGCGCATCAGCGA
This sequence comes from Lysobacter sp. FW306-1B-D06B, assembly GCF_038446665.1. Classification (NCBI taxonomy): domain Bacteria; kingdom Pseudomonadati; phylum Pseudomonadota; class Gammaproteobacteria; order Lysobacterales; family Lysobacteraceae; genus Lysobacter; species Lysobacter sp. FW306-1B-D06B. The sequence goes on from NZ_CP151802.1 coordinate 504,330, forward strand.
TTGCCTGGTTTGTGGCAAATAGCTGCGAGCCGTTGATGGCATCGGTGCTGCCGCTCGCGACCAGACCGGCCGCGACGTTCTGCACGCGGCGCTCTGAACCAACGCTGCCCACGCTGACCACGCCGACCGGAACGCCACCGGCGTAGCTGTACGTATTGCCATTGATGGTTTCCCGGCTGTATGCCGTCGTGCCCGCCGAACTGGCGGTCCCGGCCGAGGTCGCTGCCGAACTGCTGCCCAGCACGACCGAGTTGGTCACGGTGCTGGTGATGTTGTTGCCAAATGCGAACACATCGCTCTGGCCGGCGGCAATCGTGTTGTTGTTGCCCACCGAATAGCTGTCGGTGCCGTTGATGATGCTCGGGTCGCCGATGGCACCCGAGTTGACGCCATTGACGATGTTGCCGGTGCCAATGCTGATGGTGTTCAGGGCGTTCGCTTGGGCGCCTCGACCCATCGCGATCGAATTCGCGCCGGTTGCCGCAGCGCCGGAACCTACTGCAGTACTGTGGCTGGCATTGGCCGTTGCAGCCGAGCCTATGGCGACTGCGTTCAAGATCGTGGTGCCCGGAACCAGTGACTTCGCGCTCGCCTTATATCCGATGGCGACGCCGTTGGCCGTATTGTTGTTCTCGGCGCTGAAGCCAAGTGCAACCGACGTTGACGAGTTCACTGCTTTCGCGTTGCCGCCGATGGCAACCGCGTAGCTTGAGTTGACATCAACCGCCTCGACCGTGACACCTGTCCCACCAAGGCCAATGCCGCCGACAGCGTTTACGATCACCTGGTTACCAAGCGCGAGCGAGTCGTCCTTGTTGGCCTGTGTTTGCGAGCCAATAGCGGTCGAGGTTGCACCTGCTGCCCTGCTCGCTTCGCCTAAGGCGACGCCACCAGTCCTGAGCGCTAGCGCATTGTCGCCAATAGCAATACCGCCCGACGCGTTCACGACGCTAGCATCCACGCCTATCGCGATACCAGACGCAGCATTCTCCACCGCCGACCGGGTGCCAATGGCGACGGCGTCGGCGCTGGCCGCCTGGGCAACCAAGCCAATCGCTGTGGTGTTGGAAGCGGTGACCCCGTTGCCTGCGCCATGGCCAATGGCAATGTTGTTGTCGCCGGTAACTTTCTGGCCGGAGTTGACGCCCTGCGCCTGATTGTACGAGCCAACCACGGTCTGACCCGCGCTCGTGCCCATGGCGAAATTGTCGTGGGTGCTGGCGCTCGCCACGGTGCCGCTGCCGGCTTTATAGCCAAACGCAATGGAGCCGCTGCCTATCGCGTTGGCGCCCGCGCCCATTGCCAGACCGTACGGCGAACCGATCGCCTTTGCGCTCGTACCAATCGCAATGGCATCCGCCGACACTGCGTCGGTCTCCGAAAGCTGCCCGATGGCGGTCGCTCGAGCTCCCTGAGCCTTGGCCAGCTCGCCAATCGCGATGGCGGCCGTGCCCGCCAGACGCGTCTGACCCGCCTCCGCCCCAGACCCCAACGCGACGGAAGACACCGAAAGGGCACGAGCCGAGTTGCCGACCGCGGAGGCGTATTCTGCGGACGCCTTGGTGCCTGCACCCACAGCCACCGTGTTGATCTGGGAACTCTTCGCGTCGTAGCCTAAAGCAACCGCATTCGTCGCACTGCTCTGCGACAATGTGCCGATGGCGATGCCCGAGTTGGCTGCGGTTGCCCTTGCGCTTGTTCCCATCACGATCGCGTTGGAAGACGTCGCGTCGATGGCGTCGAAGGCCGTATAGTCAGCCGCGGTACCACCCACGATCGCAATGCCACCTGCGCCACGAACCGTCACCTCGTTTCCAAGGGCCACCGCGTTCGCAGCCAGCGCGTTTGTCTTCACGCCAAGAGCCGTACCACCAGAAGTTCCGCCATTGGCTGCGGAGCTCGCACCAATAGCAGTGTCCCCCCAGGTAGCTGCATTGGCATCTGGGCCAACCGCGATCGCCCATCCGCCGCTGGCCGTGCTTCGATTACCAATGGCAATGGCCTCATCTCCTGTGGCAGACGTAACGGTATCGCCGATCATCAACGCCCGCTTCCCGGTAACGCGATCGTTGAGTACCAAGCGACCGCTGTTCACATAGAGTTCGCCGCCCAAGGACAGGGAGTCCGAGCCAGGCCCGCCTGTGGGGCCGAAGAAGAGGGCGCGCGTCGTCTGGGTAGCCGCATCGGTCATACTGCACGCGCTGGACGCTACCGTGGTGAGCGTAGGGGTCGCCGCGTCCGAGACATGCGAACAACTGCCGTCGGTACCGTCGTTGATGAAGATGCCATTGGCCGCCATAGCGCTGCCGGAAGCACCGATCGACACCAGAAGCGTTGCAGCCGAAGCGAGCATCATCTTCGCTGTGCGGGACGCCTTCTTGCGACCTTTCGCGAACTCCGATGCGACCACCCATTGGCCAGTCTCGGTGTTCCATACGATTCGATAGATTGTGTTCATAGTGATGCGCCTCGGCGCGGTTGCGCTTTCTGATTGGTTGGGAGGCGGCCATCGTAGGCAGCGCCCAGGAGCGAAGAAATGCAATAACTACGAAAGCCTTCCGCGCCTCAGCGCAGGGCAGCACACGCAAGCCCCAGCAGGACAAGAAAGGTTCCAGGAAGCGGAGACTTGCAGTGGCCCTGGCCATGTCGGCGCTCGCTTGTTAGAACGGATTCAGCCTCTCCAGCCTCTGCGGGTGGGAACCAGTGCGGCGGGAAGGACGGCAAGGAGGGCAAGGGGGCGAGCGCCTTAATGCGCCGGCGGGGCCTGCCGCCTTTGCGGCACTGTTTCGGGATTCGTTCCGGCATCCGATCGAGCAAACAGCCTCTATTCAGGCGCCATGCGCATGCGAGAGTGTCTGGAGTTACCAGCATCTTGTGGACAAGGTCTAGCATCCGTGTGATCTGCGGGAGGCAAGCGCCATGTCCTCGAAGAAGGTTCCAAGCAGGACTCGACGGGCTTATCAGTTCATCCAGTCGCATCGGAATGAGTTCAGCATTCAGATGATGTGCCGGCTACTTGGTGTTGCTCGTGCCGGCTACTACGCCTGGCTTGATCATCCGGTGTCCGATCGCGCCCAAGAGGACGCTCGCCTGCTAGGTCTCATACCCGCATCCTTCACCGCCAGTCACGGGATCTATGGCGCCCCAAGAGTGCTGCAGGATCTGCGCGAACGCGGTGAGTGCTGCAGCAAGCACAGGGTTGCACGCCTCATGCGCGAGAACGGCCCCCAGGCACTACACGGCTATCGCATACGTCATATCCCGGTTGCCAAGCCGAATGCATTGATCCCTAATCTGCTGCAGCGTCAGTTCACGGCGTCGAGGCCCAACGAGGCATGGGTGACGGACATCACCTACATCCGGACCTGGCAGGGATGGCTCTACCTGGCCGTCGTCGTGGACCTCTTCTCGCGCAAGGTCGTTGGCTGGGCCGTCAAGCCGACGATTCATCGAGAGCTGGTCCTGGAAGCTGTCTCGAAGGCCGTTCGTTCTCGGCGCCCCCGAAAGACCTTGATCCACTCGGATCAGGGAACGCAGTATGGAAGTGATGCATGGCGTCGCTTTTGCAAGGCCAACCATCTCGAGCCAAGCATGAGCAGGCGGGCGAACTGCTGGGACAACGCAGTCGCCGAATCCTTCTTCGGAAGCTTGAAGAAGGAGCGAATCAAGAAGCGCATCTATGCGGACCGCCAAGCGGCTGCCTTGGACGTATCCGAGTACATTGAGGGCTTCTACAATCCGATTCGTCGGCATAGCCACCTAGGTGGCGTTAGCCCCATCGAGTTCGAAGCGGCACATCGGCCCTGCCGCTCACGTGTCCACTAAATCCTGGTAACTCCAAAAGTGTTCCCAAGGCAGCCGAAATTAGGAGCGGGCTGTATTTCGAGCGCGTGGAAGACGCCGTCCCGCCGTCATCCGTCGCACCACGATCCCAAGCCCTCTAATTCGTTGTGCTGTCGAAAGGAGAGCAGCGACGCTTCGCGGGCTTGCATAGTGGCTGGTCCGGAGCACTTTGGTATGACGACTGCAGTCCTTGGGAGCAGGTCTTTGCACCAACTCACCTGACTACGCCACGCTTCTTCCTAGCGAACAACTTACCGATCATCGCAAAGAGGGCAACGAAGGCCAGGGCGACGAGCTTCCAGGCTTTGAGCAGAACCAACGCAAGCTTTCCGAACAGCCCGGCCTTAGCTGCCAGCCCACCGCCCACCAGCGCGGCCAATCCGTACGTCGCAAGCTTGTCGCTGCTTTCGTTGTAGTCCGCATAACGCGCACCCCGTTCAAACTCCACGTTCTGCAGAAGCTCAGACATGCCCCGTCGCACTGCGGGCAGATCATCCATCGATGCAACGGCGTTGAGGCCGAGATACCCTCTGCGACCAAGCACACGAATGTCGTAGTTGAGGGTGTTGATGTCTGCGTCCGCTGCCTTCAGCTCCTTGGCCCAGTAGAGCTTCTTCCCGACATCGTCGTATCGGGGCTCCTCGGCCCAACCGATCAGGTGCAGGGTTTCATACCCTTCTTCCGCACGCGCCTCATTATCCTTTACGTCGTCACTCTTCAGATCCGCCATCAGCTCGTCGTAGTCAATGCTGGCTGCATCCTTGTCGGTGATGTAACCATCGTCACTGTACGTGACCACGGCCGCCCACGAGTTCTCATCGGTGAGTGGAACGTCTTTGGGGACGACCATGCCAAGCACTGAGTCATCCGGAGGGTTGCCCCATAGCCGCTCAAGCACCTTCCGCGCGTCAGCTTTTTCCAAGTAGTGGAAGTTCTCACCAAGGCGCATGCGCGCGTTGGCTGACGGAACTTCGATGTGACCGTCCCGGAAGTGCAGCGAGGCCACGATGGCGGAGTCCGATGGCCCCTCCTCGCCCGCAGCGGGGGTTGCGGTGGCAATGGCGGGTAGCAGGAGAATGGCAAGGATTGCGAGCTTTCTTAGAGGCATGATCTGCGAAGTAACCGTTATCTTTGAGCGATGCGTTGACGATCGTTCCGCGTCATCGCGCGGGGCGGATTTGTAGTTATCCAGGAACTACTGGCCGCCATGATGCGGGAACGAGGATCGCCCAGACCATACAAGTATTCGTATTCGGTGAATCCCTAAGCTTAGATCGCCCGCCGCTTCAACTTTTCGTATGGAGTGTTCCTGGATTGCAAACGACAATGCTGCGGCTTGCGTAGACGCAGTTGTGCAAGCACCCGTTGGCGTAAGCACGATCCTGCAAGCCGGGATCCTTGTACAACCACATGCGGCCAGGGCGCGGCGCGGGTAGCGCCGCGCCCTTCTTTTGTCTGCGTCATTGACCAAGGGGTGCATCGATTCCGGCCGGTAACCCAGCTGAGGGCTCGTTGATCTCGGGCCGTTAGCACCTAGTTGGCGCCTGCTAGTCGTGTCTTCGTAGTCTGCGAACTGCGCGCCAAACTTGCCGGATGAACTTCAGTGCCTGACGACTGCGGCGACACTGATCGAAAGTCAGCATGGCTGGGGCGGGCCATTCTTCTCGTGATTGTTCACGGCGACCTTCGGCTGTTGTTGATGTTCTGCTGCTTGTCAGGGCCAAGTCGCTGCGGGGCTGGTTGCTTCGGCTTGATGAGCCCCCTCTCGACTGCGGCGAAGTAGATTGAAATATCTGTCCTCACGCTTAACTTCCTCGCCAGTTCCGATCGATACTTTCCTGCAGTTTGCCTGGGCAGGTTCAGCTCATAGGCGATCTGCTTCATCGCCAGACCCCGCACCAACCCATCGAGAACCTGCCTCTCTCGCCACGTCAAGTTCGTGCAGTTGGACGTCCACATCATCTTTCGCTCAGCCCGGACTTCGCTCGACCGTAAACTCGCCCCTGGAAAAGGTACGCTGCGTCGAGCTGCCCGTGGGCCCCACCATCCAGAACTTCGATGAGCCCACCCCTTAGGTGGAACTCCTCCATAGACTCTGTCGCAGCGCAGCCCGGCGCCCCTTTTGCGTTGCATTGAACGGACTTGCAGGTCCCGGGCAGAAGTAGCTCCTTCATGGCTCGACTTGCCTCTTGGCGCTAAGCATCAGAGGGCCGTCGGCGAAGGCAGTCCGAAGGTCACGGCGCGCGAATGCGGTCACCGGACCCCGAGATCCGGGGTCCGGTGCCTCGGCGACGTCAGGCCGACTGCGCCTTCGGATTGGCGCCGTACGCATTGGAGCCTGGCATGCTGTTCTGGACGAACAGGAAAAAGTTGTAGAAGGGAATTAGCATGAACCAGCCGCTCTTCCCAATGTCGTGAAGCCTCCGCGCCGAGACTGCCAAGAGGGGCATCAAGAAGATCAGAGAGACAGCGCCTGAGACCAAACGGATAGCGGCTGCCCCCGCCACAAGGGCAACTCCCAACTTCACAGCTACGCTGATTGCCCAGACGATCATCACAAACCACCAGAACTCGCAGCGTCGAGCGCGACCGCTGAACTTCGTGTACTGCTTGAGGCACTTGATAAACCAGTTGATACCGTTCACTTCACTTCCTATCTAGAGACAAACCGCTTCAGATCTCGGGACCTTCTCTGCTACTGCATTACTTTGCGTTGATCGATACGGAGTCGAAGATCGCCTTGGCGCTATTCCTGACGTCGTCCGCCTTCGATTGCGGGCCGAGCACTTGGATGCTGGCGAGCTTGTCGCCGATCACGCCCAGAGCCATAACCATGTGGACGTCGACGCCGTTGTTCTTCATCGACACTTCGACCGTCTTGGCAGGGTGCTCACCAAACTTGACATCACCCTTCGCGACAACTTTCATCGCGGCATCCATGTTCTTCAGATTTGCCACCGTCTGATCGAGGAGCGAGGCTGAATCACCGCCCGGCGACGTGCCACCCACGAGGGTGACGCTTCTTGCGTTGTCGCCATAGACGGAGGCGCCACCTTGTTCCATGGCGAGGCTGAGATCTGCCGGAATGCGGACAGTCATCATGCCGCCCAGAAGTTTGACGCTCTGGGTTGCCTGCACGGCAGCTTCTTCCGCCTGCTTGCCGGCCTGAGGGCCATCCTTGCTGCAGCCGATTAGGAGTACCGACGCAATCGCGGAAGAGGCAATGATGTGATGAAGTTTCATAGAGAAGACACGTGTTGAATGGAGTCGCAAAGGCTAGGGTCTCCGACCTGCAGCGGAAATCCGAAAGATCCGAATTGCCCGCGTCAGGTTGCCCGAGTCGTGCGACGTTTCGCACCCACACCGCACCGCATTGAACGAGGGCGCGCTACGTTCAGTAGCGCGCCCCATCAACGGAAAGGCGGATCACACACGTGGAAGCGCCAGGACTCCGCACGGGTGTCAACCGGACACGTATCCGACAAATCGCCAAACGCCATCGTCGTCCAACCTGAAGGACACAGTTTCGCGACCCGTGCCACCTTCAGCGTTCCGGACATCAAGCTCTACCGTCGCGTAGATCCTGGCCGGAACCTGCTCAAATTGATGCTTGGCCATAAGGATCTCGCAACTACGCGCGCCTATGGGTTTCGCCACGCGGGTCGGCAAGATCCCATCGGTTGGTGGCGGAGGTTGTTGAGGATACGTTCGAACAGATTCTCCGCACTCGTACATGGATACCGAGCTTGACTCGTGCAAAGATTGAGGGAGTGAATGTCACTCCTGAGGCGATGCAACGTCTGGATGAGTATCGCAAACGACGAACCTATGCAGGGGCACTCTGCAAGGACCCGCTTCACCCTCCGGGGCCCATTGATCCCACTCATCCCCAAGACGGCCGAGCTCGCTGTGTGCAAGGACACCTCTGTGTTGCGCGCGCGTGCCCGCAAAGTGTCGTACTGCGCGACAGCGTGAGCGACATCTGCAAGACGGTCGCTGAACTGGAGTGGCGACAACGCCACACTGGAACGGTGCGCTTCTCAGTCGGAAGCGAAGCGGATGACTTGCTCTTTCTCCGTAAGACCCTTGAGCAATAGCCCATACACGAGGTAGAGGAGCACATGACACTCTGGCGGTCCAGAATCGAGAATGGGGAGCATATTCCGATCCAGTTCGGGGGCGTCCACTGATGTCAACTCAAGCCTCAGCTGTTGCCCAGATCAGCTTCGATGGAGATGTAATCAGCAACCAAGTTCTGTTAACCACAGGAATCGAACCAAGAGACTTGCGGGACGCAGACCGAGATCAACTGTTGTCCTTTCAAACGCAACTCTTAATGGACGATGAGTGGGGCATACCCTCGAAACTCCGGGCGCCTGTCAATGGCCGAGGTATGTCGCCGTGCAAGCGTGCACTCAATTACTATGCAAGGCTCGTCCCATCGCGGTACGCGCGAGAAGATTCTCTCGTGGCTGGAGCGGTTCTCTCCACCGATCACCAAAGGCGCCAGTATCGAGGAGCCGACAGCAGCCTCGTTACATGAGCAAGTTCGCTTGCTCTCTGCACAGCTTCAATCCATGTACCAGCTTGAGATACCGCGGCGTGATAGCGAACTGCGAGACCTTCGCGCGAAAGTTGAATTGCTAGAAGCAGATAACATTAGATTGAGGGAGCAAGTTTCCCAAGGCCGGATAGTGCGGATGCCCACCAAACGTAAGCCGTAGGCACGAAGTGCGCTATGGCCTGCTGCTGCACGCCATCGCTCACCTGACCTAGCTCCAGCTTCCGTGCATTCAATCTCGCACGCTTCAGCTGGCAACCGCTGACGCAACCGCTTTGGAGGCAACACGAACCTGCAGCTCGACATTGCCACGACGTCTCACGTTCTCAATCTCGCTCAACATCTAGCAGGGCGGCATATGCATTCCAATCGATAGCAGGGACCGTCCCCAGCGATTGCAGCTTGTTCAGCAAGCGGAAGAGAAAGAACACAAGGCCGGCTTCCTGCCGGCCGATCGACAACCGATCACCCTCGTCAAAGACGTCGAAGGCTCCGTGCGACAGGCCGCATCCGCAGTCGATGCGCGTTTCCGGCGCGACCGCAAGCAACGACATCTGATCACGAAAGGCCCGCGAGAACCCGCCGCTCCATTCGACCTTCTCGGCGAGGATGCCGCCCACTATCGGAAAGATGGCCTTTGCGGGATAAACACCACCAGCGTGGGGAATCGGTACTGAGGTTCGCCTCAACCTGCGCACGGACGCTGCCTTATCGGACGCGTATGCGAGATTCGTTGCATTGATCTGCGGCTTGGCATCAAAGACTGCATAAATCGCCTCTGCGGGAATCAGCCGAATCGTGGCGGTTTCAAGCAAGGTGGGCGTGTACTGCTGATCAAAGATGATCACATCGAGTTGGTCACTTGTCCGCCCCATGCTATCGACGGCGATCCCCCCGTCAACCGCATAGCGCTTAGGCAGATAGCTGCGAAGTATGGAGATCCAGTCATTTTCGGTTGAGCGCCCACGCTCCCCGTCATGGGTAATCGTTTCCGCCGCGTGCATCAACTCAAATGCCAGCCGCTTGTGAACCCGCGCAAATGCTTCGCGCAGGAAGCCAGGGCCATCACTCTCGGAGTGCCGTTTTGCAATGTTGACCATGTCTTGTCAGCTCGCTGGAAAGTACTTGCCCATCAACGTGCGCCAGACGGCGATGGCCTCACCATGCCGCCCCTGTGCCTCGAGGCGAGACGCGTACGCCGCCTGCTGCTCAGCCTTTCGCAAGGCATCAGACGCCGCTTGGCGCATCTGCGCCGACATCTGGTCAGATACCGGCGGTCCAAGGCCCGCCGGATCCGGCCAATCTTGGAAGACGCCCTCAGCTGCCGCAGCGAAGAAGCGCCGCACTTCACTCGGGTATGAGCGAAAGGGGGCGTCGACGAGTCGCTGCGCCATCACCTCAATCAGGAACATGGGCTTGATCGGCTTGCCCGCGTTTCGGTTCCAAGCCTTAAGCATCTTGACCAGCGGCACCCAACCACCATCGCATTCCTTGTTCTTGGCGGTTGCTTCGGCCTTGTGAACTTCCGGATCGGACAGGATCCACTCGCCCTTGTCCCTATCTGGAATCTCGTAGCCTGACGCATGGTCGAACGCAGGAACACAGTCGATAGACAGCACCTTCCCGGTGTCGTCCGCTGTCGGGCTCTTCTTCTCGAACGTAACGGTCACACACCGGCGCCCAAGCTCGACACAGTCCTGTCCGAAGTCCTTGGTTAGTTGCTTGGAAAATGCCAGAAGCATGTCTGATGGCGTGCCATCCCTTCGCCAGCGCTCCTTCTGTCCGAGCTCAAAGAACACATCAACATCCTTGAGCGGTTTCGTCTTCGTGTGCCGGGCATAGGATCCGGTCAGGAAGTCTCGGTCCACGTCAAAGCCTGCCCGTATGGAGTTTCGTACCTGGGTGTGGCGAGCGATGGTGTCCTTTCGCTCGGTCTCGCTGAGCTCCAGGCGCTGGCGATAGGTTTCAAAGGCTTCTTCGACGCGCGTCATTAGCGGTAGTACCTCGCACTCGCATTGATGTCAGGGGTGGAGATCACGGTGCCAGCGTCGCGAGCGAGCAAAGCTGAAACGTCCTTGAACTCGCAATCCACGATCCCGTGAACAGCCGGGGCGCCTGAGCGCCTGCTCAGTAGCACCCTGTAGATGCATCCCGACGGAGGAGCCTTGGCCTTGGCAACTGTGTCGCGCAGGAAGGCCTTGTCGACCCACAACTCTTCCACGCCTGCCGCGTCGTAGCGTATGGGGAAGTCCCAGCGGGCAACAGCCGTGTTAGAACCAACCGGGTAGAACTCGATCGTGATCACCGTGAGGTGCCCCGATTCCATCCAGGCACGGGCCGCATTGCCAACGGGGCCGCTCCAACTGTCGTGCAGCGCCTTCGGGTCCAGGCCGTAATCGCGGACCAACTCCGAAAGCAGGCCGCGCATCTTGTCCGCGACGTAGGTAGCCGTGTGGGTACGGGTGTAGCTGCTGGTGTAGGTCCCTGTCATCCGAGTACCGTCCAGTCGATGGCCAGCGCACCTGCAGTGCCTGTGGCGGCCTTGTCGTCGCCCACCTCATCGCCCAGTTTTCTAACACTGATGCGTCCAGTCCCGAGCGCAGCCGTCATCCACGCCACGTCCTCGGCTGCAGCGGGCGCGCTGATTCGCCAGTCCCCGTCCGTCGGGTTCCACGACAGCGCATCCACACTATGGCCGCGTTCAATGGCGTCCGCGTCATAGCGCAGGTAGATCACGAGGCGTGGGCCTGCGCCCCATACGACGATCGGATGGTCCGTCGGATACTCCTCGCCAATGACCGCCTCAAGAACGCTGCGTGCAGCCTCCAGCTGCTGAGTGTCCTTGGACCCCGCCCCTGTAATCAGCTCTATGATGCGTGTCCATGTATCCTTCGCGCTGCGCTGAGGCGTAGAAGCAATGATGCGGCTCACCTTCATAGGACCCCCACGCGACTCTGGGTGTCCACCGCGGTCTCAATGGCTTGCAGCAATTGATGCGCCGTCATGCGTCCCGGGTCCTTGGCCGTCTCGACAGTCCCTGCGGCCGCAAACGTCACCGTTTTCCGCAGACGGCGACCATCCAAGCCAGCCGATGCCGCCACAAATTCCTTGCTCCTCTTACGCAGTGCGTCCAAAGCTGGCCAGCGCGATGCCAGCTGCTTCAACGCGTCCTCAATGATCTCCAGTCGCGCCGAGTCCGACGGGAGACCGATATCTTCAATCGCATCGGCCCGGGACAGGAATGCCTTGTCCAGGGCTTCCGGAAAGTTCGTCGTGGCAATTAGGAGCACGTTGCGGTGCTTGCGGGACAGCACATCAATCCCCGCCAGTGCCGCGTCTGTGGCGCGATGCACATCGACTGGGTTGCTGTCCAAACTCAGCTTCTGACGATCGGCGGCAATGGTTTCCACCTCGTCGAGCAGGACGATGCACGGCCCTTGAGCGGCCCGCTCTGGGATTACTTCGTGGAACAGGCGGGTGACTTCCTTTTGGCTCCGTCCAAGCGATGCGCTCGCCAGCGCGTGTGGATCGATCTGTACGAATCGCGGCCTGCTTCCCTTGAGGGACTGCGCGACCTGATTAGCCAATCCGCGTGCCAGCGTCGTCTTGCCTGTACCGGGTGGGCCGGACAGCACGACCATTCCATGGACAGGCATGTCTTCAAAGGAAAAGGTCTGGCGCAACTGCAGAGAAAGCAGCGCACCCGCCACAAGACGGTCCTTCAGCGCCGCCTCCACCTTGATCGAGTTCCAGGCGGCCGCGAATGCGGTGGAAGGCAGTTCGATTTCTTCAGCAATCATGCAAGCTCCAGCGAGGATGGGGGATGGGAGGTCAGACAGGGCTCCGCCAAGGGGTTATCAGGCCATCAAAGCAGCTCCCCGTCGCACCGGGAGCGACAACGTCGGTCGCGAGGACCCCCTCATTCCTATAGGCTCCAAAAGAAGGGAGGCGCAGACAACCGAAGGCATTGTCGGGGCGGGGCGCCTTTTGGAGCCTAAGGGGACAGGAGGACCGAAGGTGGCCGATTCGAACGCACAGGGCCCAGCCGCGGACGTGGCACGCCAGGCCCTAGATGCAATGAATGAGCAGGACTTCGCATGGCTGTCTCGGGCAGCCAGGGACCTGTGCGCTGGCGACACGCTCTCGCCGGAAGATCTTCTGGCTGCGGCTTTGGGTCGCTACCTGGCGGGCGTCCGGAAATGGAATGACAGAGTGTCACTACGGACGCAGCTGTACTCAGCGATGCGCAGCATCGTGTCCTCATGGCGCAAGTCGCGAGCCCGGGCCCCGAAGGTGGAGTCCCTGGACGAACTTCTGGAGCACGCAGATGCATCGGGCGACGAGAGCGGGCTTCCGCCTTCGCTGGGAGCCGAGCGGGAGGCGCGATTTGAGCAGCTGCTCCAAGTCATCGGATCCGCGTTCCCGGATGATGAGGTCGCCAAGGATGTCCTTGGCGGGATGGCGTCGGGCATGTCTCCTGGGGAGATCCAGGAATGCCTGGGCATCACGCCCACTACTTACGCTTCGGTGCAGACTCGGATCAGACGCCAGTTCGCCAAGCTGCGCGCTGCAGGAGAGCTTCAATGACCACCCGTCTAACGCCTTCGCAGCAGTACATGACTTTGATCGATGCCATGTATCAAGACACTTCGGATGACCTCGATCTTGGGACGTCGGGCGCATTCGATCGTAAGGAGATTATGGCTCGCGCCGAGGTGCGCGCCGGGAAGATCCGATTTTCGGCTGCAAGAATGGCATTGAAGTCCACGCCGAGAGTTGCGCCACGAGAGCTTAGCGAACGGGTGAAGGCACAGGCTCGGCTGTTTCTGCAGAAGCTCGCTTCTCAAGAGCCAGCACTAACTGCAAAGTTCTCTCTCGCGTTTCGATCCGGGAAGGAACTACCTGACGAAGAAGTTCTTCAGATCCTTTCAGACCTACAGTCGCTGGGTGTCGATGTGGAAGGACTTCTCGATCGAGCAAGTGATGACGCCTGAGACACTGCTCCGCCAACTCGGCATTACGTCCCCGACTCAGTTGGACCTCGAAGTCATTGCTTGGCACTGCGGTCTCGAGATTCAGTACCGACCACTGCGTGGCTGTGATGCCCGGGTCGTTGGCTGCGGCGACCGAGGGCTGTTGACGATCGACTCTCGACAGCTTGAGGAGCGCCAAAGGTTCTCGATCGCCCACGAGCTCGGTCATTGGCTGTTGCACCGAGGGCAGCTCATGATGTGTCGCTCAAACGAGATCGAATCACCTTCACATTCCGCGAAGGGATTCGAGACGGATGCGGATACCTTCGCCGCCGCGCTATTGATGCCGGCGTATCTCTTTGCGCCAGCAGTTGAGCGCGTTGCTCGAAAGGAGCCTTGGGCGCAAGTACGGCTTCTGTCCGAAGAGTTCAGGACAAGCACGCTGGCAACTGCGCTTCGGATGGTCAATCTGGACTTATGGCCGGGCTGGCTGCTCTCATACTCAAAGACCGGGCGCAACTGGTATCGGCGTAGCGTGAAGGCCGCGTTGGACACTGTGCCATGTGCAATGCTTGATTCAAGGTCATCTGCATTCGACATAGCCTATGGCGCCTCATCTGCCGCAAAGCCCAGAAAGGTTTCTGGCGACGTATGGTTCGATACCTACGCGTCGCAACGTGTCCAGTTGCTTGAGCATGCCCGGAAGTACGGGGACGATGTTCTTGCGCTTGTCTGCGCGACGAACTAGTCAAGTAGAGCAGGCAGATATGCTGCCAATATCGTTCTAGACAGCCGTCACCTGTTCAACGACCAGGAGACTTAGCGTATTTGTGCGACGAGAAGGACCGCTGTCAGGCGTCGAAATGTTACCAACCGGCATCTGAGCAGATCTGATGGCAAGGCCCATGGAGTCATGGCTTGGCCGCAAGCTTCGCCCGCCAGCCGCGCTTCTCGACGGAACGGACATTCGAGGTCATCTCGAGTTGAGTCAAGTACTTCATAAGGTCGGGCAGCTCGGTATCGCGAGCATCCCCAGTCCATTCGGTTACGCACACGAGGTTGCCGTAGTTCTTCGAGTATTTGCTAGGAGTGTCGTCAACGCCAATGATGTCTTCGAGCCGAAAGCCCAGCTTCTTGAGCTTGGCCAGACGTTTCTCGGTCAGATGTCCGCCAGTGGTCCAGTCCCTGGTGATGCTGCAGCGTTGTGCAGACCAGACAAACTCTAAGGCGCGCCCGCCCACCAGCAGCGCGACAAGGGGTTCAGCGTAAAGCCTTCCAGAGGACGTCCATACCCCGACTCGAAAGCGAGTAAATGCGAAGTCTAGGAATGCGTCGAGGTGGGGACGTTTGTAGACGTGATAGCCCGCGATATGGAGATCTGCAGGCCGTTCCAAAGTCTGCTCGCTCGAGAATACCAAAGTCTCGTCCAAGTCCAGCACAAGCAGCTTCACGTCTATCGCGTCTCCATTCACTCCGACTGTCGGTGCGCAAGCGTGCTCGCACTCTCCCCACTAGCTCGGAGAGACCGCTCGGGACATGGCCACCGGCGCTACTGCACGCAGGCAAATTATCTGGAATTATTGCGCCATTAATAATCATTTGGCGGCGGATAATTCCGGATGGTCCCAAGGCTCCGCGGTCGTGCATCCAATACCGCGATCTACGCCCCGCGCGTATTCGGTCCTGTTAACCTCCGGTTCCGATTGACTTTGGCCAGTTTAAAAACCAGAGCGGCGTTTGTATCGTGGCCCCTTAAGAAAGATTTCTTTCTTTAGTGCAGCGCTTATGAAAGATTTCTTTCACAGGATCTGGACACGCCACTTTGGGTGCGCCAGTGGCGATGAACGCTCGCGCCGGACGATGGCAGTGCCTCGCTCGGGAGCCCGATCTTTAGGGTCTGAGCTATGGCCACTACATAGTTGCGAATTCCGGTCGAGTTGACCTCCGGTTCCGGTTTACTTTGGCTGGTGCAAACAATTTGTGCCGGTGCTGACCTTGATTACGGTGCTGATCAGTTGACGTATCGATATCGCGGGCTGAGCGACATCGTCGATCAATGCAATCAGGTGTCGCATAGAAATCGCTCGAGCTGATCGACCAGTTCGCGCTGCACCTTGGAGTTCCCAAGCGTGCCCCAAGCTCGAATGAGCCTGCCTTCGTCCTCCTTCGGCCACGGATCTGCATCCAGCGCCAACCAGCGTCTCGTGTGAGCCGGGCGTCGTCGATCCAACCATAGCCGGATGCACGCGTGCCTCGTCGCCAGTTTGGAGTGGTATTCGCTCCAAAGCGGCGTGGTCAACTCCGGCAGCCAGATACTATCGATAACTCTCATCGCCAACGCTTCCGGCAGCATCGCTCTGATCTCGTCCAAGGGGCGGTGATAGGCCCACCAACTGGATACGACGATTTCAATCTGCCCCAGCCAGGGCTGAAGAACCCCTGCTAGCAGCGGGGCATGTACAAGCCATGGGCCCTCATAGCGTCGAGCGATTTCCCGTCCGGCGCTATTACGTGTGAACTCCCACAAGGGATGAAGCGTCCCGTCGAAGTCTAAGAAGAGAATCAGCTTATCGGTGGCGCAGGTAGCCATTGGCACATCATTTCGGGTCTGGGACCCACTTAGGTCGCAGCCTGGCCGCCCTTGAGCCGCCTGCTCTTATATTGCGGGACATGCCGATCCAGGAACTCCCACATGGCGCCGCCAAAGAGGAGTGCTTCGCCCGGAAGACTGATGTTGAGGGCCTTGGTGATGGCCAAGGCGTAGTCGAGCTGAGCCTTGGAGGGCGGCCGCAAATCCCAATCCAGAACTTCAGCGAGCGCCGGTTCCAGTGCGACCCGAAATCGCCCTGCCCACGCCGCTTCGTCTTCCGGGCCGCCAAGACGCCCCCATTGAATGCGCAGCACCTCGGCCGTCTCCGGCTTTATCGGAATACGCAACTCCACCGCTAGCTGGTCATCGCAGCGCGTGAGGTGCATATCACTTCGCCGTGACTCGTTAGCGCTGGGTTCAATAGCCGTCACGTCATGCTCCGTCTCAACGATTCTTACGCCATGCAGAACATGCGTACTCATGACGCACCCCCCGTGCCCCGTAGGGAATGCAATGCTTCAAGCAGCCATTCGTAGAGCTTGCGGCGCTCGCTCAGGATGTCGGCGTCAATCAGCATTCCGGGTCGCAGGGCTTCAGGTTTCCCATACGGGTTCACTGTCTGTGCGTCGAGTGTTACCAACACGCGGTAATGGGTTTCCGGACGCTGCGGCTCAGAATTAAGGTCGTTGTTCCGGACCGCATCACGGAGTGCGTTCCGGTGCCGACGCGTGCATAGAGTCCGATCGCTGCCGATCCAGCGCCTGGGCGCGCAAAATGGCCTCGGCATGCAGATCAACTTGAGCTTGCCGCTCCGCCGCCCACCTGGCCTGCCGGTCGCGATGGTTGCGGCGCCATCCCCATACGGCCAGCGACGCGAAGCCGACGACGTACAGCACGCCCAGTCCCGCGCCGAGCCAATGGCTCCAGTCCCCGTCCGTCGCAGCCTTCCGCCCTTGGCTCCAGGTGAGGAACCCGAAGAAGGCGATCACCAGCCATATGAAGTTCTGGGCACGCGCGCCCCAATGACGCAGCAACCAGTACAAGCCGACATACAGCAACGGCAGCAACACCACGTTCGCCGTGATCTGCGCCGCCGGTTTCATCGATGCCGGGGCCTGCTCGCTCAGCCAGGCCGCCAACACCGCCGGCGCCATCAGTAGCGCCAAGTACAACAGGACGCGCCCCAGCCAAACCAGCCAGAGCGGGTAAATCGTGAAGGTGATGCGATCGTTTGAAGGCATGGCAACTGCTTTGGTCGAGGAGGTATCCGGTGTGCGACGTCATGTGATGCCAACTACTTGGCTCATTAACCCGGATCTGATTGGACGACTCGGCACCATTGGTAAGGCTGCGGATCAGTCCCGATCGACGCCCGCTTCCTTACACATGAGGGGCTCAGCAATTGCAAGTTATGGCGAGCCAGCACCTGCATGGCTTGCTCCTGGAGTCGGTGATCTTCAAGTGCGAGATCGACGCTTCGAGATGCGGGCAGAATCAGTTCGCACTTTCGAGAGGGAGACCCGATGCCACCAAACTCCGGCTGAATCTCAAGTTTTAACTTGGCTGCCCACCATTGCAATCGAGCGCAAGTCTCATTCAAGCCCAGCAATTCCACGGCTCGATTAAGTCGCGCCACCCGCTGCTGCCTGCGATCATCGGCAGCCGGGAGGATGGCGAAGATCCGACCTGGCGTGGAATCCCACATTGCGCGCGCCCGTGCTTGATAGCCAGGACCTTCGGGAAACCCACTGACACCGACAAAGCGATACTCCGCAGAGAGTATTGGGATGATCCATCCTTGCGGCTCTATGCCGGTCATCACTACCGTCGCTGGCTCAGGCGTGGCCTCAGGGGTCTCTGCCTGAAAGCCCGTCTGGCCGAGACCTGCGCGACCCCAGCCAGTCCACCCCATCACCGCGACTAGTGCGCAGGCGACAACGGCAACAGTTGCCAGACGATGAGCCCGATCAGCAGAACTGATTCGATGGATCACGATCCATAAGGCAATGGACGCCATCATCTCTGCGACCGCAAGGTAGCGATGAATGCTGAACATCGCCATCCACACCACAAATGACGTTCCCACGAAGGCCACCACCTGCCGTTGCGTAACGACCGGAGCCAACTGCGGCGGGTGCTGGGGCCGCCTCCGTCCGTGCACAAGGTGGATGACCCACCAAGCCGTCGCGAGGAATAACAGGAGCCAAACGATCTGACGCAATCCCACTTCACCGACACGCGCCGGATCCAAGGTCATTTGCACCGGCCACGTCATCCACTCGATGCCCGTCTTCGGCAGCCATCGGGTATCGGACACCAACGTCTCACTGGCCAGTGGCGATTTGAACAACGCATTGAACTGTGGCAGCAAGGGATTACGGAACGCAATCCACATTTGGTGGAACCACGCGCCTTTGAGCGCTCCAAACGCCACAAGAGATGTGAGCGTGACGACCGTGAGATGAAGCACGCCGCGCCGAGAGCACGCCGCGCCAACAAGAATGCCTGCCGCCAACGCCACGGCGTAAACGGCGTTGGTAAGCTTCAATCCCACTGCCAAGCCCATGCATACGCCACACGCCAATAGGCGCCAAACGGATGCACCAGCACGATCATGCGGCCATATCGCCAACAGCACGGCACCGAGCACGAAGGGTGCGGTGGTGTTGTCTCCCATCGTGCTCCCGAACTCCGAAAGGAATACCGACGACAGCATGCCCGCTAGGCCCAGTAAGGGCGCACGCGTGACTCTGCGATCGTCGTTCGGCAACGCAGTCCACGCGATTCCGGACAGCAGGATGAAACAGGCGCCCTGCCATGCCCCCATCAGGAACGAGAGCACTACCGGGGGTAATCTTGTGGACAACCAGAAGTACGGCACATCCAACAGAGGTGGGAAATAGCTCTGCAGCCCCACAGGAGCCAGATCCACGCCGACCCGATCGTTCAGGTAGGCATAGGCGGCGTAGTAGTGATAGTTCATCAGATCCCAATTGCGATCTTGACCCAAGATCACCGAGATCAGCCCCGCCACGATCAGGCTCGTGAAGGCGGAAGCGAGTACATTGCTCTGACTCGTGAAGCTGAAACGTTCCGACAGCGCGTTGGTAATTCTGGCTTTCAGGCGGCCTGCAAATCTCATTCTTGAACCGTTCCTCTGCTGCGGGAAATCACGGGATGAACCCGCTTTAGCGACTGGACGAGACCGAGAGATAGGCAAGGTGCTTTGCCTCTAATCGCCCCCGCGCGACATTGTTCAGGATCAGGCCGCAGGCGAGCGAAACCATTGCAGTGAGTGCCAGTGCAACGCTCATTAGCGCTGTGGGCAGTCGCGGCACTAATCCTGTAGAGAGATAGGCAGGCAACAATGGCGCCGCCAAGGCAAGCGCAGCGAGCAGGAGCGCAATGCCAACGCTGCCAAAAAACAGTAAAGGCCTCTCCGCCTGTACCAATGCTGCAATCGTGCGCGCGATCCGCATGCCGTCGCGGTAAGTGTTGAGCTTGCTGGATGACCCCGGAGGGCGCGCTCCGTACGGTGTAGCTACTTCGGCGACCGGCATACGCAGCTGCAACGCATGCACATTGAGCTCCGTTTCGATTTCAAACCCGGAGGCATGCGCCGGGAACGAGCGGGCATAGCGCCGTGAGAACACCCGGTAACCGGAGAGCATGTCCTTGAACGTGCGTCCGAATAGCCAGGCCACGCACCCCGTTAGCA
Organism: Lysobacter sp. FW306-1B-D06B; assembly: GCF_038446665.1. Classification (NCBI taxonomy): domain Bacteria; kingdom Pseudomonadati; phylum Pseudomonadota; class Gammaproteobacteria; order Lysobacterales; family Lysobacteraceae; genus Lysobacter; species Lysobacter sp. FW306-1B-D06B. The sequence continues at coordinate 524,015 of NZ_CP151802.1, forward strand.
GGCGATTTCCGAGACGATGCCCCAGTCGGTAGGCATCTCCGGATTTGGAGGTGCGTGCAGCGACCACCATATCGAGTCGCTGCTGCAGCAGCCGGCCGATCAGGTAAGGGGCGCACTCCGCGGAGTAAGTGTCGTCGCCATCCACCAAGACATAGAGGTCGGCCTCCACGTCCGCGAAGGCCCTTCGCACGACATTCCCCTTTCCTGCGGCGCTCACGTGCAGAACGTGAGCGCCCGCTTGCCCCGCTTCGAGCGGGGTGCCGTCCGTTGACCCATTGTCCAGTACGACGATCTGCGCGCCGGGCAATTGCTCGCGGAAGTCGCGCACGACCTTGGCCACTGTGACCACTTCGTTGTAGCAAGGAATGATGACTGCGATGCGCTCGCTGCCATCGCCTCTTTCAGTAAGGTACGTCAAGGAACGCAGGCCCGCGACTGCGGATACTTCTTGCAATATCCGCTTCTCAAGCGGACGTTCGCGTCAGGGTTCGGTATTTCGGCCCCGGGTTGGCATGTCAGTAGCTTCGCTTTTTCCCCGCTACAGACGGGGGTGGCTCGTCGCTCTACAGAGTGACTGTATCCGCTTGCTTCAATACAAAGCATCGAATGCCCAATCTCTTCGTCGGAACGTGCGCCGCCTGGAAATCCCTCGATCGGCCTAAACGGGCTCGCATAGCCGCAATCCAACATCGCCTTCCACACGTCTAGCTCGGTTGCTCCAGGCTTACTCCACGTCTCGTAATCATCGGGCGGTGGTGCGAATGCATTCCTTGGTAGACACCCAGTAGTAAGAATTGCGATCAAGGCGATCAGAAATTCTGCCTTCATTTGATGGACCCTCTCCACTTTTCAAGGCGGTACAACAACTCGTTCATCCTGGACATTGGCACTTGATTGATCGGAATCGGCACTGACTGTCTCCCAGGCTGATCCATCCAGAGGTCCCGGCATGCTTCTGGGGCATCCTTGTAGCAATTGTGCGGGGTGTTAGTTCCTCCAAGTACGCGCGCCATTTCCCACGCGGAGTTTCCGCCATCGGGCGTGATCCCGCCCGTACTCGGGTTGTACCCGATGAATCCACCCACGATGTCATTCTCGTGATTCTGCAAAGGCGCGAGGAGAAGCGCGTCTAGAACGACGCGCTCACGCTGAAACCGGCAGTGGTGTAGGCGGTAGGGAAGAACGCGGGCTTGGAGATCGGCGCGCCGATGAAGAGATCCCACGACAGGGAGTGCCAGCCGCCGCGCAGTCCGACGACGGCGCCGGCGAGGTGATCACCGAGCTGCCACTGGGTGCTGGGGCCGCCGATATGTCCGTAGTCGGCGCCCAGGTACAGCTCCTGGCCACCGCCGAGCGCCAGCCCCAGGTCGTTGCGGACCAGCCAGCCGCGCTCGCCGGAGAGCGACACCTCACCGTCAAACCCACGCACCGTGTAGCGTCCACCGATCGCGAAGCGGTCCTGCGGCGACAGTGGCGTGTCGTTCCACTGCGCACGCCAGCTGCCGCTGTAGCGCAGCGACTGGTTGCCGAGCTGGAACGGGACCGCCAACTGCGCGTCGGCGGTGATCACCTTCATCCGCGCGGTGCCTTCCAGCGGAAGCGTCGGATCGAACGCGTGCGCGATGTCTTCCGGCGATGGAATCGCGCCGAAAGCGCCGGTGCCGCGGCGGTACGCCACGCTGGCATCGAGCGTTGCCTTGCCCAGAAACTGTTTGTGGGTGACGCCGACTTCCCAGCCTGCGGTGCGCCGGTGCTGCACCTCGATTTCGGTGTCGTCGATATAGTTGTCCGAGTCCTTCCACCAGCCGCGCCCGTACACGCCGGTCTTGATGGTCGCGTTACGGAACAGGAGGCGGGCCGCGCGCAGCTCGGCGTTCTGGCTGTTGCCGCTGTAGACGTAGGTCTGGTATGGACCCGCGACCGCCTGGCGGTAGTCGTACGCGCTGACGGTCGCGCCGATGAGCCACCAGGACACGGGCACGTCGTAGTGCGCGGTCCAGCTCTTCGTGCCCTTCCTGCCGCCATTGAAGGCCGAATGGCCGACGTTGACGTAGAAGGCGTCGTTCCACATCCACCAGTTATCGAGCGACAGCGTGGCGCCGGCCTGCAGCTTTCCGGTCGCCTCAGAGCCCGAATCGTCCAACGACACGTTGGCCCGCACCAGGGCGCGCTGCTGCCAGCTGATGACCAGGTCGCTTTCGCCGGGATGCGCGTCGTCGCCGTCCGCCGGCACGATCTGGATGTCCGCGGCCACGGTCGGGATGCGCTGGAAGTTCTCCAGCGCCTGTTCAACGTCTCTGAGGTTGAGCAGGTCGCCGGGCTTGGCCGGCACCGCGTTCCAGAGCGTTGCGCGCGAGTCGGTGCCGTCGACGAAACGAATCGCGCGGATGCGCCCGGGGATGACCGTCAGATCCAACGTCTTGGACGCCTTCAGGTCCTGTGGTGCGGCTACGACCCGCGTTGTCACGTAGCCGCGCGCCACAATGGCGTTCTGCACGCGCTTCATCACCACGTTGATGCCTTGCGTGCCCAGGCATCGGCCCGTGGCGGGGTCGTCTGAGGGGTCGACGGCGTCCAGCGCCCAGCGGAACCGTTGGGCGTCCTCACCGATCAGGCGAATCGACTCGATGGCGAAGCACGGCGATTCGTCGGCCGGAAAACGTTCCGGCGTTGCGGTCGGCTCCGGCGCCAGACGTACATCAGGGCGCTGCTCCTGCTGTTGGCGCAGAGCACGCTCGCGCTCCTGTTGACGCAGTTCTTCCTGCACCGACGGCGCCACCTGCGCCCCCACGGGTCCCATGGGCGCCAGAACTCCCCAGATGATCCAAGCCAAGGCACGCCGATGCGGCCACTTTCCTTGTTGCACCACCGATATCTTCCTTTTCCGCAAGCGAGACCGAGCCTGCGCCGAAGGCGCAGCTCTCCGCGAGGGCCGAGCTTAGAGAGGCCGAACCATCGGGGATATAAGACAAATCTTAAGGTTGGTCGGGAAATTCGCTTTAGCACTGTCCACCCGCTGATGAGCCTGGACGGACGCGTTTCCACCCGCTGATGAGTCTGGCCGCGAAGCGGAACGCCAAGGATTGACACGCGGATGGGCGGCGTGCACTCGGGTCGGTTGATCATCACTCAGGATGATCATCAACTTGGACGAATCACGGATTCGCACGATCGACGGCGTGCGCGCGGTACTCGATGGCACCCGCTCTTTCGACTTCACGCCGGCGGCTTGCCGGTTCGAACGCTATGAATGGATCACGGCGGTGCTGGTGCGGCTGGACTATCGTGGCCTGAAGCGCGTCGACCGCGGCCGGGTGCGACGCTACCTGCAGCACTTGAGCGGGTTCAGTCGCGCGCAGATCACCCGCGCGGTGCAGCGCTGGCTGACCTTCAAGCCGCTATGCCGTCCGCTTTGCAGGCCCGCCAATGCCTTCGCCCGGCGTTACACCGCCGCGGACCTGGATGCATTGGCCGAAGTCGAGCGCGAGTACGGTCGACTGTCCGGCCCGGCCACGGTGGTGGTGCTGCGACGCATGTACCAGTTGTATGGCGACGAGCGTTTCGTGCGCCTGCAGCACCTGTCCGCCTCGCACCTGTACAACCTGCGCCGGTCGGTGGCCTATCAGGCGCGCCACACCATGCGCGCGAAGACCCGGCCGGACCGCAAGGCCGCAGCCATTGCCGCGCGCCGCGCACCGGCACCGGACAACCGGCCCGGCTTCATCCGCATCGACAGCGTGCATCAGGGCGACTTCCGTGGCCGCTGGAGCGTGTACCACATCAATGCCGTCGACTGCGTTACCCAGTGGCAGGTCGTGGCCACCGTGCCTTCGCTCAAGCGCGAGCACATGCTGCCCACCATGCGGGCGATGCTGGCGCAGTTCCCGTTTGAGATTCGTGGTTTCCATAGCGACGGCGGCAGCGAGTACGTCAACTACGAGGTGGCCCAGATGCTGGACGATGCGCGCATCGACTTCACCCGATCACGGCCGCGTCGCTGCAACGACAACGCCCTGGTCGAAGCCAAGAACGGCGTGGTGGTGCGCCGCCAGTTCGGTTACAGCTACATCCCGGCAGAGCGAGCCGAGCAGTTCAACGCCTTCTGCGAGGATCACCTGAATCCGTTCTTGAATCTGCATCGGCCATGCCTGTTTGGCACCGAGGTGCCCGATACGCGCAAGCCCGGACGGCTGCGGCGCGTGCACCGCAGTGAGGACGTGCAGACGCCACTGCAGAAGCTGGCCAGTCTGTCCAACGCCAACCGCTTTATGCGGCCTGGAATCACCGTGGAGACGCTGCAGCAGCAAGCCATGCAGATGACGGACCTGGACGCCGCACGAGGTGTGCGCGCGGCGCGAGAGGCAATGATGCAGGAGGTCGGTCCCCGACGCTGGATCGGCAACGGCTGGGGCTTCGCCGAACCCGCCGCCTGATGGGTACGATCAAAACGACCCAAACCCCAAGTTCGTCCTGGCCCATCTAGGAGAACTCGGGAGGCAGCTGCACGCGTCGCATGCCTGGCATGGTAGCGCTGCCGAAGCGCTTTGGCCGCCGCGCGCTTCAAGCACGTTCGCTCAATTGTGGATCCTGTTGCGCCTCCATGCCCCCGCTGGTTAGCGCAGGTCCCAATTGTCGGGCAGGAATGCCCGGCCTCTCGCCACGCCACCCCAGCGGGGAGCATCACTCCGCGCGGCGGCGGATGAACAAATCCCGCAACGGTCTACCTGCTTGGCGATGAGCTTTCCATATCCTGACGGCAAACCACACCAGGACACCAAAGGGAATAAGCCACAGCCACCCCAGGACTAAGGGTCCGACTAGCGTTGTAATCGCAAGACCGGATAGCAACCAGGAAAAACTAGCTGCGCGTCTGAAAAGAAGCAGCCAATAGAGCGGCATAAGGAACAACGTGAGAGCAGGCGCGAACAAGAACGCCAACACGTATCCGGAACTGGCTTCAAGATCCGTGCCGAAGAACCCGGCACCAGGGAGACAATCACTAGCCCAATGGCGAGCGAAGTAACGTAAGCAACAATCAGCACAAGCACAGCCTGCATGATTTTTGTGCAGATTGACTCCATAGGGGCGCATATCCAAGTGACCGAGGTGGCAACCCTATCGGCAATGATGCGAGAGGTCGATCCCCGGCACTGGATCGGCAACGGCTGGGGCTTTGCCAAGCCCACCGCCCGATAGGTACTGTTCAGCCTTCCCCACGATCAACCGACCCGAAACCCGAGGCCGTCCAGGCTCATCTAAGAATTGGAAAGTACTCTTCAGCACTCTTCGTCGGAAAGTTCGCGCACTCCCTGGACAGATGAGGCGACATCAGTGCATTAGTAATGCAGGCACGGACCCTAGGCTCGGATGATCATCGCCGAAGGAGTGACTCAGCTCGGTCGCGCGCAGCCCCGAACCCTCAAGCACCTTTCACCGAACAGTAGAGGCCCGCCCTCCGCAATGATCAGCCTGCCGATGATCGGTTCCGTCTTTTGATAGCGCACTACGGCGCGCCGCTTCCGGATCGGGTCAAAGACTGAGTTTGAAACTTTTCCTATGGCGCATATGTGGGTTCGTGCAGCATGTTTCATCGCTTGGAAACATACGCATCCTTCGCCTCGTCAGACAATGTCCACCAACCACATCAGGTATCTCGACCATGAGTGCCAATCGAAGCGCTAGCCGTCAGGAGCGATCGAGTTCAACTCGCCGCATGGACTTGGTGCTTATCGCTACGCACGAATCCTGTATCGCAACTCGTATCGGCTCCCACCTAGAGGCGCAGGGCTACCTGGTCGACTACGCCAAGGATGGTGAGATGGCACTACGACTGGTGAGCCAGGCGCCCTACGCTGCCCTGGTGCTGTATCACCAGGAGGGGTCCGATGGCGTGTCGGTATGTGGAGCGCTTCGTCGCAGTTCGGCCGCAATTCCTATTATGACGCTGGGACGAGGCGACTCGGACGCCGAGGCGATCGCGGCGCTCGACGCGGGAGCAGACGACTTTGTTGCCCCCCCTTACGCTAACGAGATTGTGCACGCGCGACTCCATGCATTGCTGCGACGATCCCGTGGGGAATTCCAGGACGGCACTTTGCGCGTTGGTGAGCTGATCATGGAACTTGGGACAAGGCGGGTAATTCGGGAGGCGCTAGAAGTACGCCTTTCTCCGACTCGATTCAAGTTGCTGCACATCCTCATGCGCGAAGCTCCGCGCATCGTTACTCGGGAAGAAATGGAGAATGCGCTGTGGGGAGATCATCCTCCACGATCGGACGCGCTGCGTAGCCACCTGTACAGCCTGCGCCAGGCAATCGATGCTCCGTTCGCGACATCGATGCTTCGGACGGTCCCACACGCGGGCTACCGCCTCTTGGCTGGATAGTGGAAGTTCGGCGCCCGCCCAACCGCGGGTCGGTGCTTCAAGTGTCGTGGATAGCGGCGACGCCGGGCCAGACAGCTGTCACGCGAAGGACGGCATTGCGAGCACCGGGCATCGGCCATTCGATACGTTGACCAACGGACAATCCCAGCAGAGCGCACCCCACTGGCGCAAGCACGGACCTTGCCCGGCTGACCATCCAACTGGTGCGGAAGGACCAGAGTCACTTCCTGCTCCTGACCTGAATGCTCATCGACAAACCTCGCGCATGAGTTCATGCCGATCACGTGCGATGGAAGAATGTCGAGCACTTCCGCTCGAGCCAGTTCCTCGCCGAGCGCTTGGACCTCATGCTGTCATGACGCGACTCGCTCCAGAAGCGATTCGAGGCGGGCAACGTCGGTCCGACACAGGATGAGTGAGGGTTTCATGACACGCTATGTGTGGGGACGTTGGTGCCTGGCGTTGCAGTGCCGCGGGCAGGCAGGAATGAAATTCGTAGATTGAGCATGCCGGCAGTCTCAGCCTGAGCACAATCCGGAGCATTCCCTGCTGCGGATTCGAGCTCGCAGATCACACGATCAATCTCCCAGCGCGCCGCTGACTCCGACATACGCGCTAGACCCATCGCGATTGACCGAAACGCCACCCTCCAAGCTCCATCGCCCGCTATCTGCCGTGCGACGCAGGCTAACGCCCAGCGCACCTTGGCCCTCATGGGTCGCCATGCCGGCGTAGTACGTCGTCTTGCCCGGGATGAACGGTGCCTGCTTCATGGCGATTGCAGTGGCGATACCCGATTCCATGTCCTGGCGCAGCTCATCGATGTCGCCAGAGAGCGTCCAGACGTCATTTTGGATAGTGCTCACTCGGCTGTCGGTGTAGGCATTAGCTTTCGCGACACCGGCATTGAGCTGGTTGACATTCACAGCGTCGGTGCCGCCTGCACCTGCCGCCACGCCACTGATCGTTCGGTTGCCGACGTTCACCTCACCGGACGAGTTGCTGGAGCCGGTGTAGGCCGCCTGATAGTTCTGCTGTGCGCCAACCGTCGTGGCCGAGCCCTGCCCCAGCGCGACGCTGTTGTCGTGCGAAGCGGTCGCACCCTGACCGACTGCCACGCTGTTGGCCGCCGACGCGGACGCCTGATTGCCGATCGCCGTAGCACTGCGTCCGCTGGCAACCGCACCGTTGCCGCCGGCTGCCGAATTGATCCCGGACGATTTGGGCTTGACAAGCGACGCCTCCTGGCTGACCTGGAACATCCCGTCTGCGCCATTCTGTACGCTGTTGATGTCGCCTTCGACAACCGTGAGGCGCTTGCCGTAGTCCACGACATCGTTCTTGATGGCATTGACATCGCCTTCGACCAGCGTCAGGCGGTTGTCATACTCTTCCCCGTCCGACGTGAGGTTGGTGATACTTCCTTCGAGGGTGGTCACTCGCGCGTCGACGTGAGTAACGGCGGCGTTGACTTCAGCAATCTTGCTGTCCGTGTACCTGTTGGACTGCGTAATGGCGTGTTCCACACCGGCTTTGAGCTGACCGACATTCACGGCATCGGTGTCGGCACTGCCTGCGGCAACACCCGTCACCTGCCGACCGCCCATGGCAGCTTCGCCAGTCGAAGACGAAGCTCCCACGTAAGCGCCTTCATAGCTTGCCTGGGCTCCCACGCTGGTGGCGGAACCCGCACCCAATGCCAGAGAGTTGTCATGGCTCGCGACCGCATCACTACCCATAGCCACACTGCTGGCGCCCGTTGATGCGGCATTGCGGCCCACCGCTATGCCATTCTCGGCCGATGCATTCGTAGAGGCTCCAATAGCTAGCGCGCCATAACCTGCGGCATTGGCGACGTCGCCAAGAGCGAGCGAGTAGTCGGCGGCAGCATTGGCGCCCGGACCCACCGCGACGGAGCGAACCCCACCCGCATCGGCAGCATCGCCCAGCGCCAGCGCGTACTGCTTGCGGGCGAACGTGTAGTGACCGATCGCGAGGGAGAAGTTCGCCATCGCGTAGGACGCCTCGCCCAATGCAAAAGAGTAGTCGCCGGCAGCGTTCGCATTCAGCCCGTAGGCCGATGAGAAGGCGCCGGTTGCGCGGCTGTTGTAGCCAACTGACGTGCTCTTCTCACCGGTGGCGGTGGCGTTCAGGCCCACGGCAATGGAATAGCCCCCCTCAGCAAGGCTGTAATTTCCCACTGCAAATGCACCTGGACCGGAGGCGAGGCTGCCCGAGCCTACGGCGATGGCTTCCGGACCACCGGATGCCGTGCCCCCGTCGACAGCGCCGGCGGAAGCGGGCGCAGCCAAGCCGAAGGCGCCCGAGACGACTGCGGTGCCAAGAAGCTTGCGCACCGACCTGGAGGAGGACTTGATACGACCTTTGGTCCGTTCGCACGTCACGGTCCAATTGTTGACCGTGTGGTCCCAGATGAGATAGGAGTTCATTGCTAGAGCCCTGCTAGAGCGGAATCGACAGGGCGTATCTCAGCAGCCCCCAGGCCGCGGTCGAATACAAGAATTACGAAACAGCCATCTGAGAGTCAGCACGAAGCTGCGGATTACACCGCGCTTCAGTCGACCCTGATCGCTCTCGACTCAAGTGCTGGTTCTGGGGGCCGTCGAGGTATGCGTGCCGCGCATCTATACCCAACACAAGCGAGCAGTCCCGCGACTACTACCTCCTACACCTGACGCCCCGACTGCTTCACGCAGATGACCTTGGTCCCCGCGACGTAGTCGTGCAGGCACTTTCGCTCACTTCCAAAGATGAAGACAGCGTTGAGGAATCCCGCGAAGTTGGACGTGAGCACTGAAAACACAAAGAATGGGAACGCTCTCAGGAGCAACGTCCTGGCAACGTTCGCGCGTCCTCCATCGGTGCGAACGATGCGAAGCCCCATGACAATCTTTCCAACTGTCTGGCTTCGTCGGTGCAGCAACACTGCTTTGATCACCAGCAAGAGAGGAAAGCAGGCGATCAGACCAAGACCGAGTGCCTCGTCCCTACTTGCGCCCTGATCCATCGACAACACAATGAAGGCAGATGTCATGCTGGCAATCAGGCAGACGCCCAGGTCGAAAAGCCCATCTATTATCCGTGCGACAAATCGATCGCCACGACTTGCCTGGGGCTTGGTTGAATCGGTGTTTTCTGGCGGCTGCATAGCTATTCTCCAGCGGCCGACGCGCTGAGCTGGTCTACGACGGACTAGACCGAGCCCGCGGCAATGCAGGCACACATGAACTCGTCAAACGGCGAAATCCCCCGGCGCCGCCACCCTGCGAGGAGGCGAAGCCTCCCTCCTCTGCGGAAAGACCCGCCGGGAGGGCTGGTTAGCACCTGCGGCGCCGGGCAGTGCAGTTTCTGCTGCCGTTGGACGCTATGCCATTGGATAAGTACGAAACGGCGCCATGCGGCGCGCGCACCTGGTCTGCAGCAAGTACTTTCCAATTCTTAGATGAGCCTGGATGGCAGGGGTATCGGGTCGATTGATCAAGGGGAAAGATATTCAACGCATCCGAACGGGCAACGGCGAATTCGCCTCATGGAGTGCTGAAAAGCCCGTTGATGAAGTCGCGAAGTCGATGCAGAGGCGTTAATGGCCCTCCACCTAAGCCGGGTTGGAGGTCGTCAAACCTAGGTGGTGAGCGCCAGTTGGAAGCGAGTACGGCGATTTGCCCAGATGGGTCTGGCCGGCCATGCAATCCACACAGATAGCAAGGCTCGCGCATGCGAATAGAGCCGCGTGTGAGTGCCCTGGCAGGGAGGTTCGTCATTCTCTCTGCTGCGGGTAGGTCGTCGAACACCGCGTCATAGAACTCTAGCTGCTCGAAATCGCCACCGCGGTCGCTGGGAATACTAAGTACGTAGGCACAGTAGAACCGTTGGTCATGGGCAATAGCCAGCAGGTCCCCCTCGCGGTACTGCGTGACACGGACCTTATACGAGGGGGCCCGCGACGGAAGGCTGTTGGCGGTTGCCAAGAGCTCTTCCAAGCTAGGGATTGCTCGCTCGAATCCCTCCGACATCGACAACGCCAGTTCTCGTGCAGCGGCAACTGCCCGTGCTGACGTCGTTTGCGTGGCCCAACCGAACTTGTGAAGCAAGATGCCACGCAGTAAGCGTTGGACCTGACGTCCACGATCCGTCACTGGAATCGCGGGCGTGGGTTGAGACCAGCGCCAGTCAAGATTATCAATCACCTCATTGCGCAGCTTATCGAGTGGCTGATTCTGCTTCACGTAGATCATCTGAAAGCGCGTATGGGTGGCGATTTCCTCCTCCATAGCCTCCCATACCGCACCCCCGAGATACTTCTTGAAGTCGTTGTGTTTCACGGTTTTTCCACGTTGATCAGGTGATCGACACGAGTATAGCTAAGGGCGCAGAGTGACCCTCCGCTGCGGCCCAGTCGAGTGCAGACGGTCATAGGAGAGATCTGACGCTATCTCTTCAGGCCACGGCTGGCCTAGCGAAACCCCAGCCGTCACCAATCCAGCGTCGGGGGTCGACCTCGCGCATCATGGCTTCTCGTGCGGTGCGGACGCGCCTGGCGGCTTCGACGTCTGTCAGCTCCAAGGCTTGCTCCTGAAGGGCTTCCAGGGTGATGCCAGAGCGCAGGAATCGACCTGCGTTTGGCAGGCTGGCTAGCTTCTCCAACGGCGTTTGAATGTGTTCTGGACGATGAACCCTGCGCAGCCGGCCCGGCTTGCACAGGTCTGGCACCTCGGTACCGAACAGGTAGGGGCGATGCAGATTCAGGAAAGGGTTCAGGTAGTCCTCGCAGAACGCATTGAACTGTTCGGCCCGTTCGGCTGGCACGTAGCTGTAGCCGAACTGGCGACGTACCACCACGCCGTTCTTGGCCTCAACCAGGGCATTGTCGTTGCAGCGCCGCGGCCGGGAGCGGGTAAAGGCAATGCGCTCATGCTCCAGCATGGCAGCCACTTCGTAGTTGACGTACTCGCTGCCGCCGTCGGAATGGAACCCTCGGATCTCGAACGGAAACTGCGCCAGCATTGCGCGCAGCGTCGGCAGCATGTGTTCGCGTTTGAGCGACGGAGCGGTGGCCACCACCTGCCACTGGGTGACGCAGTCCACGGCGTTGATGTGGTAGATGCCCCACCGGCCGCGGAAGTCGCCTTGGTGGACGCTGTCGATGCGGACGAAGCCAGGTCGGTTATCCGGCACCGGTGCGCGGCGTACGGCTATGGCCGACGCCTTGCGGTCCGATCGGGTCTTGGTGCGCACTGTGTGACGGCATTGATAAGCGACCGAGCGACGCAGGTTGTAGAGGTGGGATGCCGACAGGTGCTGGAGGCGCACGAACCGCTCGTCGCCGTAGACCTGGTACATGCGCCGTAGAACGACGACCGTTGCTGGCCCAGACAGGCGTCCGTACTCGCGTTCGACCTCGGCCAACGCGTCTAAGTCCCCTTCGGTGTATCGCCGCGCGAATGCATTCGACGGCCTGCGTTGGGCGCGGCACAACGGTTTAAAGGCCAGCCAGCGCTGTATCGCGCGCGTGACTTGCGCACGGCTAAAGCCACTCAAGTGCTGCAGGTAGCGTCGGACCCAGCCGCGGTCGGATCGTTTGAGCTGCCGGTAGCCCAGCCGCGCCAGCACGGAGGCCATCCACTCGTAACGCGCATGCCGGTCTGCGGCAGGAGCCAGGTCCAGGGTGCGGGTGCCCTCCAGAACGGCGCGTACCTGCTCGATGGTGCGGATTCGTGTTTCGTCCAAACTGATGATCATCCAAGGTGATGATCAACCGGCCCGACGCACGCCGCCCATCGGCGCGTCAATTCGTGGCGTACCGCGGTGCGACCGGGCTCAACTTCCATTGGAAACGCGCTCGTCCAGGCTCATCTGCCGTTGGACAGTGCTCAGCAGGCTTATTTCCTTCAGATTACGAGGATTCGGATAGATCGACACTCACCACGTGAGTACGCTTATTGCCCCCTCAGCCAATGGATGCGCACCATGCGGATCTTTCTGCACATCGCCTGGTTCCTCGCGGCGTACATCGTATTCACGATCATCCTTACGTTGATCGGATATCAGTTCGTCGATCCGTCCAGCAAAGAGTCTGCTTATCGGATCGGTGGGATCGTCGGGAATATCAGCTTCTATGCGCTCTTCGTGTGCGCGCTGGCTGTATGGCTAGCCTCTCGCCGAGGTTGGTTGCCGGGGCTGCGTAAGCGATAGCTTCGAAGCTGGCAAGGACGCCTCGGTACCTCCTGCACCGCAATTCCGGTTCACTAACCTCCAGGCGAGCGCCGCTCCGAAAGTGCTCCTACGAAGGTTGGATGTGACGCAGCTATCGACGCCTTGGCTAGTTGGATGGCATCAGGGAGTTTCAGTGGCGCCCGGCCAAGCATGGAACTTTCTCGACAGAGGTGTCGTTCTGTCACGGCGCCACGAATGACCCGCTGCGAGCTCGAGCTTGCGAGCGCAGGGTGGCGCCGCAGTGAAGGTTAGTCAGCGATTTATCGGAGGCGTAATGCAGCCAGTCGGCGCAGGTGCATGTGTCTCGCCGCGCCAGACACAGCGGATGCACCATCAGAAATACCAACCTCGCGGTCTCAATCAGAGATTCGCTCTATCGGCTGAAACGCGATTGGCTGGATGTCGTGAATGGAGCGCGGCAGTAGCTAGCGCGTACGCAATGCTCCTCATCGTGCCTGTCTGTGGCTGACTGCGCCCCAGCCAGGTGGACGCTGTGGAGCGCGCGCCGCCCGTCTTTCGTACTTATTGCATTCAAGTGCCAGGCAGCGGCGTGAAGAATTGCTCTAGACCGGACAGAGCGTCCGACGCCCATTCTTGCTTCCGACTTAACCGCTTTCGACATGAATCTCCAAATCGTTCTCGCAGACGACCACCCGGTCGTCCTCATTGGCGCGCGCGCGCACATTGAAGGCAGTGGCTACGGTCGAGTCGTGGCAACGGCCTCGAACCCTACTGAGTTGTTTGCGGCGCTGGAAATGATCAAGTGCGACGTGCTAGTCACTGATCTCGCGATGGCAGATCCGCAGACCTCCGATGGGTTCCCGATGCTCACGCGGATCCGACGCCTGTACCCGGACCTGCCGATCATCCTATTGAGCGGCGCCACCAACATCGCAATTCTTCGCGCGATTGCCGGCCTGGGTATCCTTGGAATCGTTGACAAGTGCGCCTCCCTGACCGAGCTTCCGGCGGCGATACAGGCAGTCCACCGGGGTCTGTCGTACGTGAGCACAGCCCATGATCAGCGCGCCGCGGCCGCAGGCCATACTCGCATGCGCTACCGTCCGTCCCAGGCACTATCGCCACGCGAAGCGGAGGTATTGCGGCTGCTGTCATCAGGTTTGACCGTCAGCCAGGTAGCGGACCGATCTCGACGCGGCATCACCACAATCAGCCGCCAAAAGCGCGACGCCATGCGGAAGCTAGGCCTGTCGACAGATTCCGAACTGTACGATTACCTTCGCTCAGCTTGAGTTTTGTTCAGGGCGGCGGCGACTCATCGAAGACGACATCGAATTGCGGAATCCCATCGAGATCGCGAAGCACTGCAACGCAACCGTCTAGAAAGCCTGAGCAGCTCCAGAAGTACCCTTCCGGCCCTTTTCTTCGGTGCAATGGTGATTTGCAGCGCGGGCAGCAGCATGCGATTGACAAGCGCGGTTCCAATAGTTCGATCACGTGAAGTGGTTTCCTTGATTCAGTTTCTACGCCTGCCTTTGAGCACGAAAGATAGCGGACGTGCCTACCAACGCATCGGTCTGTTGGCTCGGAAGGCGATATTGGCTTCCCCGCAGACTGCACATTCTGTCAGCCCTCTGAACGGTGTCTATAAAACACTTCCGAAACCGCTTTCACGCATCACGAGAATCCGCTAATGCGGATGAAATCGAACAGCTCCGCGTCGCCATTTATCCCAAGCTTGCGCATCGCGTCTCGTTTCTGGCGACTGACTGTGCTCACCTGCCTATGCAGCCGCTCCGCTATGGCGCTCACGGTCAAGCCACCGGCCAGCAGGCGCAGCACTTCGGTCTCCCTGGGGGACAGTTGGTGAATCGCGAGCGCGGAATCCCCGCCCTCCGCGGCACGTTGTGCGTGGGCCGCACTTACATATGACGCGCCCCGCAGCACGGTCAGTATCGCGCGCGGCAGTTCTTCGAGCGAAGAAGCCTTGTCGACGATGCCCAACACTCCTGCCGCCGCCGCCGACCGCAAGACCGCCAGATTGGTAGCGGCGCTTAATAACAGGATGGGAAGGTCAGGGTACTGTCGCCGGATCTGATGCAGCATGCTGACTCCGTCAGCCCGGTCGCCTGGCATCGAAAAGTCGGTGACCAGAACGTCGCACGGGTGCGTAGCGAGCGCCTGCAACAGTTGCTCTGCGTTTGCCGCTTGCGCGACTACGGTGCCAATGCCGCTGGAGTTGATTATGGCGCCAGCCCCAAACAGTACTACCGGGTGGTCGTCGGCGAGAATGATGCGCAAGGCCATGGCTTATCATTCCTTGGTATAGGTGCGAGTCCATCTAGCTCGCACGAGGGAGCAAGCGCCATGCGAATCGAACCCTGGCTCAGAGACGTGCTTGCCGCGCTGTGCCTATGGCTCACGGCGTCGACCGTCGGCGCAACTGAAAAGCTACCTCTCTCGGCCCGGCAAGAGCAATGGCTCAGCTCACACCAGGTTATCGTGGCTGGCATGCATGAGAAGGGGTGGCTGCCTTTCGAAGGCCTGCAGCAGGGCCGCCCAGAGGGCTTGGCGTTCGAGACCCTGCAAGAGGCGGCTCGCCGGTTGGGAGTGACGATCCACGTGCGCCGCTACAGTGATTGGAACGTCATGCTGCAGGACGCCTGCGCCGGCCGGATCGACGTCGTAATCAGCGTGGCCCTGACCCCGGAGCGCACGCGTTGCATGATTTTCACGCGCCCGTACATCGAAGCGCCCGTCGCGCTCGTTGGAGTCGCAGGTGATGAGAGGTCCAAGACGAGCCGAGGCCTGGAGGGGCTGCGCGTAATCACTGAACGAGGTTTTGCAACCCAAATAGCCGCGCGCCAGCGATTTCCACGTGCGACCCATGTGGAGGCCTCCGACACCTTGGCGGCGTTAAGGGCCTTGGTCGGCAATCGGGCCGATGTCTATCTCGGCAACCCCTATGTGGTGGCTAGCCTAGTGGCCCGCGAGCATGTGCCCGGGGTGGTACTCCTTCGCCCCAGCGATCTACCCTTGGACACTCTGCATTTTGCTGTCCCCAACTCCAATGCCCCGCTCGCGGAGGCCTTGGATGTGGCCATGTCTTCAATTCCAGAAGCGCAAACTCGGGCGCGACGTGCTCGATGGCTGCCTCCGCTCGAGTGGGAAAGCGGAGCGGTGGCGCTATCCGAACAAGAGCAAGCCGCATTTGCTCGGCCTTTGCGCGTCGGGGTGGCGAGCAATTGGAGTCCTATCGCATTCCTTGACGAGCGCAATCGGCCCAGCGGGTTGGCCGTCGAGTATGTGCGCCGCCTCCAAGGCCTTGGGGCGCAAGTTCAACTGCAGACGTACAGCTGGAACGAAGTGCCCCAGCGTGCAGCTAGTGGCGAACTGGATATGATCGTTGGCGTCAGCGACGACGTGCCTTGGCTGCCTGGCTGGGTGTTGAGCAAGCCATTCTTGACCGTGGCAAACGTGATCGTAATGCGACGTCGTGACGACGGCGTGATCGATGCAGGCGACCTCAAAGGGCGACGCGTATCCCTCTCCGACCCGCTCCGCCTCGGGCCACGCCTACTGGCCGAAGCTCCAGGGGCCACCATAGTGTCGGTAGCCACCCCTCAGGCCGGCCTCGAAGCGGTCAAGGCGGGGCAGGCCGATGCGTACATCGGCAACCTGGCGGTGGTGGACCAGTTATTGCGCGCCCACTACTCGGGCGTGCTGGAAGTTGCGGCGCCAGCGGGATTCGACGACCGCCTTGCCGCAGCCGCCAAGCCGGAGCACCGGGCTGCAATCGATGCTTTCAATCGCATGTTGCTATCGCTTTCGTCACGCGAGCGCGAGGCAATGCGCGGCGATTGGCTATCGGCAGAGTACAGCACCAGAGTTTCTTGGCGTCAGATCGTGGGCTGGGCCGTGCCGCTCTTGCTGGTCGTGCTTACCGCTTTCCTCGTGTTTGGTATAGGGCACCTTCGCTTGAGGCGGGAAGTCGAACAGCGCCGGCGCGTCGAGACGCGGCTGAACGAAATTGCCGCGACACTTCCTGCCGTGGTTTATCAGGCGCGGCCGTACGACGGAGACCATATCGAGTTTCCTTTCGTCATTGGAGACATGGACGGGTTGTTCGGCATCGATGCTTGGAAGGCGGTTCGTGATGAGAGAACAATCTTCGCGCGCGTCCATCCGGATGATCGCCCTCGCCTACGCGACGCTGTGCGCCAGGCGATCAAACAGCGATCGCCGATCGACCTCGAGTTTCGCGCACGCACACCAAAGGGATGGCGCTGGGTCAGGTCCTACAGCCTCCCGCGCGAAGTACACGACGGCGTTCCATTGTGGTCCGGTTACTGGATAGACGTAACCGAAATGCACGAGCGTGAGGAGGAGTTGGCGCAGGCAAGGGCTCAGGCCGAGCGCGCTACAGCCGCCAAATCCGAGTTCCTGGCGACCATGAGTCACGAGATTCGCACGCCGATGAGCGGCGTTCTTGGGATGCTGGAGATCCTGGCTCACACAGAGCTGGATCCAGAACAGCGGCACATCCTGGACACCGTGAACGACTCGGCGCAGATGCTCCGCCAGATCCTGGATGACATCCTCGATTTGTCAAAGATCGAGGCTGGGGCTCTGACCTTGGCACCCACCAGCGTTGACTTGCGCGTTCTGATGTCTAACGTCAAGCAGCTGCTTACCCCACAAGCTGATGCAAAGGGTCTGCAATTGCTCGATCGCGCTGACGCCGACCTGGCGCCACAGCATTGGGTCGATGGTCTACGACTCCGACAGATCCTGTTCAATCTACTCAGCAACGCGATCAAGTTCACGCCACAAGGCACGGTGACCGTGGAGCTTCGAGTAGAGCGCGAGTCGTCGCAGGGGCAACACTGCCTCCTCGCCGTGTCCGACACCGGCATCGGCATGACCGCGGACCAGAAGGCGCGATTGTTCACGCCGTTCTCGCAGGCGAACGCCAGCATCGCGCGACAGTATGGCGGGACCGGCTTGGGGCTGACGATCTGCAGGCGCCTCGTCGACCTGATGGGAGGCACTCTGACGATGGAGAGCGAGCCTGGCGCAGGAACACGAGTGGAAGTAGCAGTAGTCCTACCGCTCTGCCAAGCTGCAGCAGTTCCCGAGGAGAAGGGCAAGCCTGATGGCGCTCAATCCGAGTGGGCCGGATTGCGCATTCTTGTGGCAGAGGATCATCCTACCAACCAAACAGTCATGCGGTGGCGAATGCTACAGCTTGGGCTCGATGCAGAGATTGTTAGCGACGGAGTTGATGCGTTGGCGCGACTCCGCGACACGCACTTCGACATGCTGATTGCGGATTGCCTGATGCCGCGTATGGACGGTTACGCATTGGCGCTGGCTGTGCGTTCCTGGGAGGAATCCAGTGGACGTGCGCGATTGCCCATCATTGCCGTAAGTGCAAATGCCTTGAGCGAGGAGATCGAGCGCTGCCACGCAGCCGGGATGGATGACTTTGTCGCCAAGCCAGTTGACTTGATGACCTTGCGCAATGTCGTGGGTCGCTGGCTTCCGACGTCAGGTGCTGCTTCCGCAACGCCACCACCAGCGGAAGAGGGCTCATCGGGACTCCGGAAGACTCTCACGGCACGATTCGGCTCTGCCGAAGTTGCCCGCCAGATTCTGGAATCACTGTACGCAGCCACCGCAGATGACCTCGACTCCCTCAGTCAGGCTTGCCTAGAAGGCGACCAGGCTCTGGCATTGGAGCGCTTGCATCGCGTTGTAGGCGGCTTCGGCGCAGCCGGATTCGAAGGCTTCTCTACCCGTAGCCGTGAGCTGATGCGACAGATTGAACGAGATGGCATCAGCTCCTCCTCCCCCGCCCTGCGGGCATATTTGCAGGAGCTTGAGATGATGCGTGATGCGCTGTCCGAGTCCGCACCGACCAATACGACAACCTCCCTATAGAATGGGTGGAGGCTACACCGCCTCAAGCATCGGGCGGTGCTGCGCTGGTTGCACAAAGCATAGATGAGTTGGTCCTGCCGGCTGAGCGCTGAAGAGCGCGCGACCTGCACCAGATGCAAGTCGCCATCCGAATCACACCGATAGCGGAACCAAGCATGCCGCTGTAGTAAACAATGAGCGGGGGCGTACCACCGACGACAATGCCCGCCATAAGCGCGTGTGCGCCGCGGATCCGCCACACGCAGCATCAAGTCGAACAGAACTCCGCCGGGCAGCCTGACAGGCCTCACCGGATGGGGCGTGGTCAATAATTGGAAGGACAGCAGCTGGTCAAAGGCCCAATGTCTGCCCTCCCGCGATCCATCCTGTGCCCGCAAGTGCACGAACGTTGAACTACTTGGGTTGGAGGGGCGGCGTTAAGCGGCACCCTTTAGAGCCGGGCAGTCGCCCTTTTCCGTAGCCAGGGACTTCAGCGGAATCATCGCAAGCACATCATCCAATGCCTGGTCCAACCATGGTCGTCGACCTGTTGATCGCAGTGTGTTCGCCAGGTGCTGATCGATCACTCGTGCAAAAATACTCAGCATCACCTCCGGCTCTTGCCCATACGCCTCGCGTAGATTCTGCTCGATCACGTCCACGTAGCGCCTGTCTGGATTCGATGGAATCACGGCCGGCGGCGCCGACGTCGTGGTGGGCGACTGCAGTGGAACGAGGTTCGACATGGCAACTCCGGTCAAGAGGCCGCAGCATGCGCGAGAGAGACGCGGGGGGTGAACTCGAAAAATACGAAAACCCCCACAACATGTTACCGACCGCCCAGCCAACAAGATCTACACGACGAAGGGTTGCAAGCCTCCATCTCGACCAATCACACACCTGCGGCGCTTTGAGCTTATGCCGCGACCCTGCCGGGAGGAGCCAACGGGTAAAGCACTCTCACTTCAGCAAACACCCACCCCAGGGGTGAAGCCGCCCACGTGCATGGTCGGCAGTTTGACCGTTGAGAGCCACTCAACTCACCCGTTGAATCGATCTACGGCTGACGCACTTGAGAGTTTTCGTATGTCTGCCACCCA
Source organism: Lysobacter sp. FW306-1B-D06B (assembly GCF_038446665.1). Classification (NCBI taxonomy): domain Bacteria; kingdom Pseudomonadati; phylum Pseudomonadota; class Gammaproteobacteria; order Lysobacterales; family Lysobacteraceae; genus Lysobacter; species Lysobacter sp. FW306-1B-D06B. The sequence continues at coordinate 543,617 of NZ_CP151802.1, forward strand.
GCAGGCGAAGTCTAATATGCGGCCATCCGCTTTGACGTTCACATGGACACCGCTTTCATTGATTTCGCGCGCGGCAGAGTAGCGCCACAATGGAAGGAGCGGATCGCGCAGCTGATGGTTGAAGCGGAAAGGGACTACAAGGGCACCACATCGCCGCCCATACGATTCGGCGATACGTCTGCTTCACTCTCGTCGCGTTCTCGGGTGTCGCCATTCATTGCCGCGTGTGGGCTCATCACGATGGCACTTGGCGTGGGAGCGTTCGTCAGGTTATCGGTTCCCGCGGAATCTACTCCAAAGCTCATCCAGTCGCTGGTTATCTCGCTGATCATCGTGCTCTCGTCCGGGGCAGCATTGATCAAGTCGCTAAGGACCGGGATTGCATCGCTCGTTATGGTCGACAGAAACGGTTGCTGTCTTGTATGGAAGACCTCCATCCTGGGAAGGCACCGCAGCGCTGCGTTCACTTGGAAAGATGGTGGGCTAGACCTCCAGTTCAGACAAGCCATCCTCTGGGGAACGCTGCCTCTGATGGCGGCCCGCTGCTTAGAAGGCGTGCCGGATTCATCGATGTCATCGCAAACCAGCGTCCACGTTTCGCTGATGACCTCAAGCCTCACTGGCGGAACAAGCGAGGGATTGGCCTTTGTGAAGGTTCGGAGCTCCTCTTCCAGCCGCTTGGGCAGTAGTGCGAGGCTCGGGTTCGGGAGTTGTTCAAGCGCAGCCCCCTTGAGCTGCTCTTTCTGGAAGACGTACACGCTTCCATCTCCATACAACCGCCCGAGAATGCTGCTCGCGGCAGAAAGGGCTACAGCCTTGCCCGTGTGGCCACGTGTGACCAGTCGAAGGCTCTTGTCTGAAATTTCTGTGTCGTCGACATGACTGACGAGGAGGCTTGATTGAACTCCGTCACGACGCTCGATGTAGTGCCAACACCGGAGCATGCGGTTAGGGAGACGATCGCAATACAGACCAAAGGGATGCCGGCGGGTATCACTCTCGCCAAAGATTGATTCCTTCTTCCGAGAATAGGAATGCCCGGTACTCACCGGGGCGTATGCGTAAGAACGCATTGGACGGGCTGCTTCTACGCAGCTATGCGGGAGCTGCCCGACCACTCGGCCAATCCCGCAGGGCAGTACGCGAACGCATTCCAAGTCGAACCGAACGATCAACGGCCTCCGAAGCGTCGCATGGGGATACGATGGATGCGCGAGGTCAATTCTCGACGCTCACTTCGGCACGGCTGGAGTCGCCTGATGAAAGGCCCCATGAATGGGGCCTTTCTAGTTTCCATTGTGAGCGCGGTCAGAAGCTGGCGCGCACGCCGAGCCTCCACGTCGGGGCGTCTTCATTCAACCTGACGCCGGCCTCAGCGCTCCAGGTCTTGGTGAAGTTGTAGCCGACGTTAAGATCGGCGTACCAATTCCCTTCGTATCCGCTGTAGTCCTCGTAGCCGGCGTAGGCATTGGCTGTGAGCTTGTCGGTAATGCGCCCTCGCACGCCGGTGCTCAAGTTGTAGCCCTTGGCATGGGCTGACCACCGCTCCGCTCGGCAGTTCTGAGGTTCCGCCACGTAGCAAGAAACGTCGTGTCCAGAGACATCATGGCGCGCGAAGGCGAGCTGCGAAACCCAGTCGGCCCTGTCGCCGATTGGAGTGTTAAAGCCAACACCCAGCGTGTACGACTTGTGCGTGGTGTCAGCCGCATACCCCACCACATCCTCCGAATCCGTGGTGTATGCATAGCTTCCCGCTAGAAAGAAGTTATCGGTCAGCTCATAGGATCCGCTGATACCAACGCCATCCATGAAGTCGTATTCGTAGATGTAGTCGAGCTGTACGTTGGTGTAGCCAATGCCGTTGGAATCACTGGCGTTCGCGGCCAGCGGCGCGGCGAGGGCAAGTACAAGCGCGGTAAGAGCCTTTCTCATGGTGTGCATTTCTCGTAGAGCCCCATCCGGGTCGGATGGGATCGGCGGATTTCGCCCTTTCCGCAAGATGGCGAACATACGATTGCTCTTAAAATGCAAGCCACCTGCCACGTGGTTTAGGCGCCATTGATGTGTTTGCACACGATCAAGCGACTTGCAATCCCCGTCCCCCCAGGCTCATCAATGGGCTGGACTGTACTAGGGGCATATCGGCCGGCGCACGATGTCATCGGGAACCGCCTCATTGACCACTGGCAGCGTCGCCGGCAACTGCTTGGGCCAACGCTTAGCGACAACATCTCCGAATGCCCCCTCCGCCTGACGCACCTCGGCATTCTGCATCGCAGTCCCAGCGCCGTGCCATCAGCGCGTGCGTTGGCGATGCCTAAGTCGAGGCATGCATCGGACAAACTGCGAGCCCTCTCGCAATACTCGGGGAAGACGAGCGCACCTGTTTCAGCGGCCAAGCCGCGGCTACAACGGCTGCCACCTGACCACCAGAACGTAACCAATACCGCGCAACCAGGACCAGCCGAGGCGAAGGATAGAGCGGCTGCAATGTCCCGCGCGGTTAGAACCGTTGCGCCAACGCCCCAACCAACATCGAAAGAGACGGCCGCGGGGGTTCCATTGGAGTTACCAGCATCTTGTGGACAAGGTCTAGCATCCGTGTGATCAGCGGGAGGTAAGCGCCATGTCTTCGAAGAAGGTTCCAAGCAGGACTCGACGGGCTTATCAGTTCATCCAGTCGCATCGGAATGAGTTCAGCATTCAGATGATGTGCCGGCTACTTGGTGTTGCTCGTGCCGGCTACTACGCCTGGCTTGATCATCCGGTGTCCGATCGCGCCCAAGAGGATGCTCGCCTGCTAAGTCTCATACGCGCATCTTTCACCGCCAGTCACGGGATTTATGGCGCCCCAAGAGTGCTGCAGGATCTGCGCGAACGCGGTGAGTCCTGCAGCAAGCACAGGGTTGCGCGCCTCATGCGCGAGAACGGCCTCCAGGCGCTACACGGCTACCGCATACGTCATATCCCGGTTGCCAAGCCGAATGCATTGATCCCTAATCTGCTGCAGCGTCAGTTCACGGCGTCGAGGCCCAACGAGGCATGGGTGACGGACATCACCTACATCCGGACCTGGCAGGGATGGCTCTACCTGGCCGTCGTCGTGGACCTCTTCTCGCGCAAGGTCGTTGGCTGGGCCGTCAAGCCGACGATTCATCGAGAGCTGGTCCTGGAAGCTGTCTCGAAGGCCGTTCGTTCTCGGCGCCCCCGAAAGACCTTGATCCACTCGGATCAGGGAACGCAGTATGGAAGTGATGCATGGCGTCGCTTTTGCAAGGCCAACCATCTCGAGCCAAGCATGAGCAGGCGGGCGAACTGCTGGGACAACGCAGTCGCCGAATCCTTCTTCGGAAGCTTGAAGAAGGAGCGAATCAAGAAGCGCATCTATGCGGACCGCCAAGCGGCTGCCTTGGACGTATCCGAGTACATTGAGGGCTTCTACAATCCGATTCGTCGGCATAGCCACCTAGGTGGCGTTAGCCCCATCGAGTTCGAAGCGGCACATCGGCCCTGCCGCTCACGTGTCCACTAAATCCTGGTAACTCCAGATAGTGAAGTCGGACCAGCACTGAGCTCGAAGTCTCATTCCTCGACCCGTAGCTTCGGTTTCCTCCCTGCCCTGCGACATTCGCCGGGGGCCTAACGCCTCCTGCATCCTTTAGTGCGCCACTCGCCGAAGCGCACAAGCCGCAAAGGGACCTGCAAGCGCCAGTACGTTCCAGTTCTTAGGTGAGCCTGGACGGCCCCAGGTTTCGGCTTGTTGATCGTCGCGGATCCATAACGAAACCCAATCAAGCCAACCCAGGCTCCACCGTTGTTGGAGAGGGCTTCTCGAGCCTTCTGCATCCGGTTTCGGATCATTCGGAGGGCCTTTTGCTTGATGACCGCCTACCATCGCGAGCCTTATCGGAGAGCCTGCTGACCTAACGCTCCGTAGGATCTCGCATCGGAGACAGAGAATGGGTTGGATTGAGCTACTCCTGGTTGGCCTGACAACTTTCACCGGTCTTGTCTGTCTGCTCGATGTGCTGGTACTCGCGAAGCGTCGCAGGGCGCGCGAAGGTCTACTAGACGACGGCGAGGAATCGCTCGTCATCGATTACTCCAAGGCACTCTTTCCAGTGCTAGCGTTGATGTTGATCCTGCGGAGTTTCATTGCAGAGCCATTTCGCATCCCCTCCAATTCAATGATGCCGACCCTACTGACGGGCGACTTCATCTTGGTGAACAAGTTCACCTACGGCTTGCGCCTGCCGATCACGAACAAGAAGGTCGTCGACCTGGGCGAGCCCCAGCGCGGCGATGTGGTGGTCTTTCGCCCGCCCCACCACCCCAATCAAGACTGGATCAAGCGCGTAATCGGCCTGCCCGGCGACCACATCGGATATCACGACAACCAGCTCACAGTGAACGGGCACGTGCTACGCAATTTCCCGATCGGCATGTACCAGGGCACCGGCAACGGCGCAGAGATGACCGGCGCCGAGGAGTTTCGCGAGAACTTGCTTGGTCGCGAGCACAGCGTCCTGGAGCGCACCAATGTGGCGTTCCGCGACCAACTAGAAGGCGACTGGGTCGTGCCGGAAGGTCAGTATTTCGTGATGGGCGATAACCGCGACAACAGCGACGACAGCCGATACTGGGGCTTCCTGCCGGAGCGGAGCCTGCGCGGCAAGGCTTTCCTGATCTGGATGAACTTCGATGGCGGCGTGGACACCGGGCGCCTAGGCACCCGGATCCAGTAGCTTCTTACATTGCGGCCAAGCTCATCTGGCGTTGGACGGTGCTTTCACCCAATCGGTTGAGCAGATTTCGGAGTGCGTCACGCTCAAAGGGGCCCTATTCCTCGGCCGATTTGAGGATGTAGCGGTGAATGAGCGTGGAAGGGTAGTTGTCGCCGAAGTCTTCATGGCGCGCATCGAGGGCACCCACACCTGGCGCCGAGATTGCCGAGATCGACTGGTTTCTTCCGGGAGGCCCGTGGCCAAGGCTCATAGCGCCGCTCACTGCGCGTGGAGTCTTTCCGGTACTCGAAGGTAAGCCCGCATGAAGCTTGCAGAGGCATAGCTTGGGGATTCTGCGCGAAGATCATTCTCATCGGCGCAGGCTGGCTGTTCGAAGATGCCGCCGGAGGAGAAGGCGTCAGCGCCTAACTGTAGATCAATTAGTGAGTTGACCCTTCTAGTGTCAACGCTTGGCTCGCTAGTCGGGGGCTGCGCGGCGAAGCTGCCGGAGTCGCAGCCACCTAATGAGGCTTGCGACTTGCCTTCCTCTCGCAGCTCTCGTTTGCAGAAGACGAGCTCCTGCGAATCGCAGCTTAGTGCCTAAGCGCGATGCTGCCCCTCGTTTGGACTTGAAGGATCTCACCGTTGAGGGGCCGAACAAGACGGGCGGCAACAAGAGACACCTGACGCTGACCAGTATCAATTCTGTGCATCTAGGATCGCACCTGGATAACGCGTAGGCCAGTGAAGGTGTAGGCGTGTATGGATGGGGGTTCACAAACGAAAGCGAAGCGGAGGCCTCGTACCGACTTGAGTGAAGTCTTCGGTGACGGCACCAGACGCTACAGGGTGTGCCTGGTTGGGATCGATGTTGTATTGCTTCGGAGCGCTCCGAGCTCGAGCAAATTGCTACGAACGGTCGGAAGCCCTTAACAGCGCGTTCGGATCGGTATCTTGACCCGCCGGTCGTGATGAAGCTTGGGCCGCAAGTGCCTACTGAGCGCCAGTCTCACCGCCAAGCATCGCCAGCAACAACAACGCGGCCGAGAACGAGCTCTGTGATCTATTCATGGTTTTCTCTCAGATGGCTCATACTGTACTGCCGGCTCGGCCGGCGGGTGCGTAATGGCATACCCGCTGAAACGCCATGTACCCCGCTCGTCCAGGTGAAATGCCACCATTTCCCGACCGACCTTCCGGTTGGCGAAGCGCACCTCAAACTCGACATTCGCATACGCGCCCGGCGGTGTCTGCGCACTGGCCTCGACCGTGTAGCGGCTGACCGACGCCCAGCGTCGTTCCGTTAGCGCGCCGTACGACCCACGTTGAGCGGTGACCGTGTCCAGGAACGTCGCTCGACCGATGACCCGCTTCATCACCGGGGATGCCTGATCCCAGGCTTGGCCGACCTGATTCGTGCCCATAAGCTGCGCCAATTCCAACGCGGCCTTGACCAGCTCATTGGCATCGGTGTGGTCCGAGATCAGTTCAGGTGCGACCTCAAAACCTTTCGAATCGTCGTTGTTACTGTGGTCCAATTGGGCGGGGGAATCAGGCTCCAGCGGAACTGGTCCGATCGCCGCACCGATCGTTGGCGCGAGCGGCTTGTCTCCACTCATCAACCGGCCGAGCCATTTGCACATTTGCAGCCCCTTCCGGGAGAGATGCCCGTTGAGTTCGTGGGCAGGCTAAACGGTTCTCGACGCCTGGTCATTGTCGATGGCGTCGATGACTGCATTCAATGTATGGGCAGCGGTGGCTGGGGCGAATCCGGTCGCCACCCAGCCTAGGCTACAGCTGCGCAGGTTTGCGGCTGATAGTACCGCTTGATTGAACGCGAGAGCCAGGCGGTTTCGGCCACAAGCACGCATGCACCGGCTCCGTTCTTATTGACGGATCGCCCAGGCGTGGATCTCGCAAGCTTCGTTTGAGAGACCACCACCGCTACTGCGGGGCGATCTCCCGCGACCCAGGCTCCATTAGGGCCTTGCGAGCTGTTCTTGGGCAGGGCGCGCGCGGAATGATTCAAAGAAGCGGTCCGCGATGGGGGACGCGGCCGTAGCGGTGAGCGTTGTCAGTTGGCAGAGCTTTCCATTCACGTATACCCACCGGTAGCGTGCGTGAGCTTGCTTGATCTTGCCCTTCGTTTCGAGCACTTTCAGCCCACCCGCGTAGCGCACGACCATCGTCGACAGCCCCCCCGGACCGCCGGCCTGCTGGAGCGCACCGTCGTAAATGCCCTTGTACAGCTGCGCAAGGCGATCACTGGACGTCAGGGCAGCGCGAATCTTCGGCGGAACATGCTTCGCAACTGCGACGAGAGCATAGCGTTGGCCGGCGTGCTCGCCCTTGAACATGAAGCCTTTCATGCCACCATCTTCGAATGGCACCGTCTCCCCAGGCACATCCAGGGATATGCCCTCCGCCAGAACCTTTGAGGTCCAGTCCGCGGCGGGCGCAGGGGGCGACAGCAAGACGAAGCAAAGCACGAGCGCGACGAACCTCATAGATATCTACGCAGGATGGAACGGCGCGCGAGTGTCCCACCCGCGCTACGCTACATCCATCGTAGAAGTCCGAAAGGATATCGTCCCCAACTGCAATCGCCTTTGTCTCTCATCTCTCGCTGGATACTCGCTCGCCCAGATTTCATCTGCGGTTGGACATCGCTCCGTCGTGGGCAATTCTTCAGATTGAAAGAAATCGCATAGCGCCGCCCGCCATAACGGGTGAAGCTAGGCACGCCCCGGCGCCACGTAGAAATGCATTGACCGCATCGCTCACGAGCGGTCCAGGCGCTCTTCGAGGAAATGGCGCCGGGGCACTTAGTTGTGTGGAATGCGCGAGGAAACAAGATGGCTTTAGACTGCAAGAGCGCTTGGAGCGCTCGTTGTTGCTCGGATTGCAAGCACAATCCAGCGAATCATCTGGCAACGCCGACCGAAGAAGTAAATCCGCCGATCAACGGTGATCTGGGATGCCCGCTGTGGAGTCCGAAGCCAAAGGCGGGCGGGCGGTGAAGCGGCTCACTGCTGGCGAACAGTGGCGTGCCGCACAGCTCGGCAGCTGTCGTGCGGTTTCGACTGACGAGGCGCGCCAGCTCTTCGAGCGGGAATTCGGCACCGCCTCGGCTCGGATTGATGCGGCTCGCTTCTTCTGGGCTGCGTATTACGGCAGGCCTATGCCGCCGCTCGATGGGCCCACGCCATGAGTGACGCGAAATCGAGACTGCACGGCCGGTTAGATGAACTCACGGCATTGCTGCGCAAGCACTGGAAGTGCTCTCCCTGTACCTCGCTACTCGCCTGCTCCGAGGCCGCCCGCTGAGTCCGTCGAGGAGTTCCTGGCACGTGGCTGTGAGATCCAGGTGTTCAAGCACGGCGAGAAGGGCGAACAAGCGAAGAACCTGCGTGAGTTCCTTCGCAACTCGTTCACCATCAAGGGCGGCTAGCCGCAAGCTGCCGCCAGTGCCATTTTGTGGTGGTGCGTACCGCATCGCAAACCGATGGATCACGGAGTTGAACATGATTGCTCGTTCCACCATGCGGGGCCTCGCTGCCACCTTGCTGCTTTTGATGCTCACTAAGACAGCACCCGCCTCGGCGCAATCCAGTTCACGCATCGCAGCGCTTGAGGCCGAGGGTTATGAGCTTGTGGGAGATGCACGCGTCGAACGCTGGCTCGACCATAACGGGGACGAAGTTGGCGGCGGGTGCCCGCGCTACGGTCAGATGGAGCTATCAAACGGACTTCTCCTGAAATGCACGGGTTCCGGGATGAGTCCGGGCCGGGATGCAACCGTTCTTCGAAAGGGCGATTACTACAAGGTGCTTGTCGGAAGCGATACGTACGACGCGCATAACTGACCCAAACGCCGATTCACTCGTACGTCTGCGTAGCGAGGTGGACCTTGCGTTTGGACCCGTCGGTTCTGACGTAGCCGCTGTAGTAGGTAATGAGAGGCGAGCCAAATGCCGTTGCAGGTTCCAGGTGCAGCGTGTAACGCGTCGTTGCTGAAGCCTGCGGGCACTTCGCTCGCAGGACTTGCTTCGCGGTCGAAGTGCGCTCGTCAACGTCAATCGGGGCGCACGTTGGCGCAACCACGCTCCCGGAGAACTGAATGCGTCCCTCGGCTGCGCTCGCGCTCGCCATCGAAATTGTCGCCAAAAGGGCGACGCCCACTGATGCAATGTTTCTCATACCCTGCCCTCGCTAGATAGGGCCCAGGTTGAGATCCGATTGGAAGATGGGCCCGACGCGAGCATGCTCGCGAGCGTGGCCGGACGAGAACATCTGATTATTACGAAAAGTGGGTGCGGTAGGCCCCCAGGGCTGGAAGAAGGCCTTCAAAGCAGAGGGTGGCCAAACATGTTCGCAAACGCGCACAGGCGATAACATCTAGAACTTTCGAAGATAGGCGCGTGTGGCCGTCAATGCAGGAGTGGGGGGACACCCGGATTCCTGCGACCGCTGCATATGACGGGCAGAGGTCTACGCCCAGGCTCATCTGCCCTTTGGCGGAATCAATCGTAAGTGCACATCTCCGAATAGTTGCATGGATCCTGCGTCGGCGGACGTCGACAATGCGCGCCTCATTTATGAGGAACACGCATGAACACTGAAACGTCTACTGAAACCCCTATCATCAGCACGAAGGCTGATCTGTTGTACTTCCGGCTGCTGCGGAAGCATACCGCGCAGGTCACGTTGACAAAGGAAAAGCTGGTGGTGCAACGTCTTATAGTGGTGAAGGATGAGTACATGTGCACCGACATCGAGTCGTACTACACATTCAAGGTGGCCTTCCTGATCCCGATCGGTATCGGCATAAAGTTCAGGAACGGGACGCGCGTTGAGTTTGCGCCGATGTTCACTGGGGCCAAGAAGTGGCGCAGTGCGCTGCAGGGCGCGGGCTTCGCACAGTCGCAGTAAGCGAAGCACGGTTCGCGCGTTAACCCGCGAACAGGTTACGGTCGCAATGAATGAGGCCGAATGGCAATGCCGCCGCTGAATGGGCCAGTGTTCGGGCCTGGCTGCTGACGATGCCCCGGAGTGGGCGGGCATCTTCGGCGGCAGCGCAGTTTTTCTGTGCTCATTGCTGGCGGTCGCAGGGTGGGCGCTTGCGTCGGCAGTGGCGTGGATGTCCATAGCGTTGAGTGGTTCGAGAAGAACCAAGCGGCGCGGAACGTGCAACTTCAACAGTGTAGGGACAATCCTGACACCATGTTTCTGCCGAACTGTTTGAACGCCGCAAGCGCAGCAGGACCGGCCGCCGACGAAGGTTAGGTCCATTAATGAAGCATGGCCGATCGGTTTAGGCAGCAGCCTCCGAAGCTGGCGTGGCCTGTGTCGAATTGGATGAGGGGTAAGGCATGAATGACGCTAAGGCGATAGACGTCGTTGTCGGCTTCGTAACCGGTGACGTGGAGGTGCGGGAATTCGAGGCCGTGCTTTATCGCGAGGCGGCGTTGGAAGCGATGCTTAGCTGCGAGCCGGCCCCGCCTTATTCATCGCACGGCGTCACGTTATTTAACCATTTGATCGCCTTGGACTATGGCGACGTTGGTGCCGTGGTAGATGCCAGAGGTCTTCTCGTCAAGTTCCTCACGGGGAGAGGCGTCAATGTCGTCGCTTCAAACAAAGCTCGCGAGAAGTTGCGTCTGCTCCATTCAGCGCAGCCGCGGTGGCTAGATGCGGACAACGCAATCCTGTCAGAATTGCTGGCAGCTGCACCGGCTGCCGGGACGCAGAGGTGTGGTTGAAGGAGCGAATCCGAGAGTTGTTCCGGTTTGTAAAACGCCCGCCCCGATGGCTCCAAGCGCCGCACTGGCCGATGGGAAAGGAGGGTCCGATGGTGTTTCTGGGGCAGGTCGCCGTGGACGACTACTTCCACGACACCGCAGCTGCGTACGTATTCCATGACACCGCAACTGGCGAGAGTCGGACCATCATCCAGACGCTTTAAGCAAGCCAAACGCTTATGCCGGTGGCCGTTCTTCCCGCACCTCCCTGGATAAGGTTACCGAGCGGCGGTAGCCCACCCCCTAGGCCCTTGCTGCGGCGACAGGCCGCGCTGGCTGAACTGGACGCATCGGCGTGCCGAATTATCCCTTCCAGTTCGGAGTCTCATCCCACCACGCGCCGTTTCGGTTCCCGACCGGCACGACGGGTGGAGCGCGGCTTGGCCGCGTGATAGATCTGTTCGCGGTACAACGAGGTCGACTGTCCATCGACCCATGAACCGGTCGATGCGCACACACTCTAGCCAGCCAACTTACTCGCTCCTCGGGGTGGACGTGGCGCCGCGACCAATTCCGATTGTTCGTGTAGTGGGTTTCCGGGGCCTGAGCTAACGTCCGCTTTCGACCCGAATGCCATGGCGGGCTGAATTGCCGTTGCGGTCGGAAACCGATCGGCTCGGCGTCGCGATTTCGAGAACGAGGAACCGAAGATGCCGCAGATTTGGCGGGAGCTGCTGGCGGTGGCTGTTTTCGCCGGCGCGGGATGCAGTGCAGCGGTCGCATCGCTTCGCATGTTGGACATAGACGGTGTCAGCTATCTGACTCTGGCCTTTGTCGTTTTCGCTTCATGGAGTTGCGCGTTGATCTGTGCGGTGAGCGCTTCTGTATTGGTGGCGCTTCTGCTGATGAGCTGTGTTAAGAAGGCATGGAACTTTTGGTCGTCGATTCTCACGCGTCTAGCGCTTGTGGCGATTCATAGCGGTGCGGTGCGCCCAGGCCAGCCCGACACGGACGGAGCGGGACGTTGAAACTTCTGATCGTCTTCTTCATGGGCTCGCTTTTGTCACTTCCCGTCATGGCTTGCAAAGTCGGAACTTCGATCACGCCGCCGCCGGAGGACAAAGCTCAGGTCGTATTCTTCCTATCCTCGAAATGGACCGACAATGCGATCGGGGCCACTGTCCGTGAGAATGGCGGTGAACTCGATCACCTGAGCACAACTACGCCATTCATATGATGAAGCCAGGCGGGCATACATATGCGGTCCACTCGGCGACTGAGGGCCACTCCCTCGCGCGCGGAGACTGGCTCAAGTGGGTTTCTGGACTAACGCATTAGTCATGGGCGCCGCGTGGGGACTGAGCATGCTCTTGATCTCGTGGATCGGCCTCCCTTACATCTCACGTCCAGTGAATGGTTCGGTCGCCGTGATCACCCTGCTGGGCGGCGCCCTCTTCGGGCTGTTCATGGCTGCCGTACTCCGCTCCAGAGCAAGGCGACTGCGCTTGCCGCCATGGAGCGAGTACTGACGCGCCTCGGAGTTCCCCTTACTTAACCGAGGCCGCTGCTCCGCCCACAACATGGAGAGTTTCATGCAGTTTGCTAGACCGCTACTCGCTTGCATGCTGGTGATGACCACCTTGCTGGTGATGCCCGCCGCCCGCGCAGTCGATGTGCAGGCTTTCGTCAAGAAGGACCGGTTCAATGACATCAAGCTGTCCCCTAACGGGGACTATTACGCTGCCACCGTAGCGTTTGAAGACCAGACCGCCTTGGTGATCATCCGGCGGGCGGACAATGCAGTGGCGGGCAATTTCCGTCTGGGCAAGAACACCCACGTTGCGGACTTCTGGTGGGTCAATCCGGAGCGTGTGCTGATCAGCATCGCGGAGAAGCTGGGCTCGTTGGATCAGCCTCAGCTGACGGGCGAGCTGTACGCCATCAACGCCGATGGAACCAAGACCGAATTCCTGGTTGGGCAGCGTCTGCGCACGGAAGCGGCTCGCTCTGGCAAGAAGGCGGAGACGGTTGCGGCATTCCTGGTCGACGATCTGCCGGAGGACGGCAAGAACGTGATCATCTCCGCTCGGCCGTTCAATGCCGATCCGTACACGCGCGCCGAACGCCTGGATGTCTACACAGGGCGCCGCGCTCCGCTCGCGCGGGCCCCAGTGCGTAACGCTGACTTCGTCACCGATCATTCGGGCGTGGTGCGCTTCGCTGTCGGCGCCGGTACCGACCTCAAGAGCAAGTTGTACTACCGGACAGGCGACGGGGCTCAGTGGCAGCTGATCAATGACGAGACTGTTACCCAGCGCGCAGAGCGGCCTATCGGATTCTCCGGTGACGGGAAGACGGCTTACATCATCTCCGAGCAGGATCGCGGCCCCGATGCCATTGTGGCCTACGACACTGTCAGCGGCGCTCGAAAGGTGGCGCTGCAGGATGACGATACGGACCCAGGCCGCGTCATCTACGCGAATGGGACCGCTGTGCCTGTCGGCGCCTTCTTCATGGACGGCAAGCCGCGTACGGCCTTCTTAGACACCAGTGCGCCTGAGGCACGCTTGTATCGAAGTCTGGAAGGTGCATTTGGCGGCGATCCCGTGCGCATCACGTCTCAAACCGCGGATGGCAAATTGGCGTTGGTGCTGGTCGCCAGCGATCGCAATCCCGGTGACTACTACGTGTTCGATACGGCGGCCAAGAAGGCCGAGCACCTGCTGAGTCGCCGCGACTGGTTCGATCCGGACAGGATGGCCACCCAGCAGCCTATCCAGCTGACCGCCCGGGATGGGCTGCCCCTGCACGGATATCTGACCACTCCTAAGGGAGCGGGCAGCAAGAAGCTGCCCATGGTGGTGATGCCGCATGGCGGGCCATTTGGCGTTCGGGATGACTGGGGATTCGATAATGACGTGCAACTGCTCAGCCAGGCGGGTTACGCAGTGCTGCAGGTCAACTTCAGAGGCTCCGGTGGTTATGGCCGCGCCTTCACCCAAGCCGGCAAACGCCAGTGGGGCGGCACGATGCAGGATGACCTCACGGATGCGACGCGTTGGGCGATCCAGCAGGGCTATGCCGATAGCGAACGGGTCTGCCTATACGGCGCCAGTTACGGCGGCTATGCCGCGCTGATGGGCGTCGCCAAGGAGCCGGCCCTCTATCGCTGTGCCGCCGGCTATGTCGGCGTGTATGACCTTCCGACCATGCACACCCAAGGCGACATCCAGCAGCGCGGCTCTGGTGAGACCTTCCTGCGGGAATGGCTTGGTTCGCGCGAGGAGTTGGCCGCGGCGTCGCCTAATCGTATGGCCGAGCGCATCAAGGTCCCTGTCTTCCTGGCAGCGGGCGGGGAGGACAAGCGCGCGCCCATTGAGCACAGCCGCATGATGGAGCGGGCATTGCGGTCAGCAGGTGTGCCAGTGGAGACCCTGTACTACGACACCGAAGGGCACGGGTTCTACGTCGAAGCCCATCAGCGGGAGTACTACACGCGCCTGCTGGCATTCCTGGCGAAGAACCTCGGTGGCAGCGTGGCCACGACCAGCGCTGGCGAAGCCAAAGCGGCGAAGTGATATGTACCTCACGCTCTGCGACGATGAGCTCGCGGTGGAGTTGCGCCTTCCGATCAAGCCGGAGACGGCTGAGGTGCTGCGCATTCAATGGGGGTGCCTCGGCAGCCCGGAAGATGAAGCCGCATGGGCAGAGCGATTTCGGATCGCACTGGAACCGGCGCTCGCTGAAGTTCTGGACTGGGACTTGCGGCCGCCCTCCAAGGCCCAAGTCGCCTACGCCGTGGCCATTACCAAGGCCCTCAACATCAATCTTCCGGGCGAGGCACTTCTCTTTGGGGGCGCCATGTGGGAGTTCCTGGAGCGGCATGTGCCGCTATACAAGAGCATGCGAGCCAAGAGTGGAGGGTAACGCCCTGCGCAATCGAAGTCCCGGAATTACTCCCCGCTCTGCCGAGAAGCTGCTCCTATTCCTCGACTTCGATGGGACGCTCCATCCCCTGTGGGAGTTCACACGCAATAGTGGCGGGCGGGAAGTCGCCCGACGTTATGAGGGCCCATGGCTGGTACATGCGCCGCTGCTAGCGGAGCTTCTGGAGCCCTACCTAGAGCAGATTGATATCGTCATATCCAGTTGGTGGGCCTATCACCGCCCCTTGGACGAGATCCGGCCGCTGCTCCCGCAAGCCTTGGCGACCAGCGTTGTCGACAGTATCTGGCTACATGAGTTGATCACCCCCACCTGGAGCGAATACCACTCCAAGCTGGCGTCAAGGCATGCCTGCATCCGGCTATGGCTGGATCGACGTCGCCCGGCTCACGGGGGACGCTGGTTGGCGCTGGATGACGACACAGATCCGTGGCCGAACGAGGATGAAGGCAGGCTCATTCGAGCTTGGGGCACGTTTGGGAGCCTCAAGGTGCAGCGCGAACTGGTCGAATGCCTCGAGCGGTGCTTACGCGACACTTGATTGCGTTGGACGACGATGTCGCTCACCACGATCCGATGCACCAAATGTCAGCACCGTAATCGATGTCAACACCGGCACAAGCTGCTTGAACTGCTCAAAGTCAACCGGAATCGAAGGTCACCTGGACCGGAATACACACCCAAGGATGCGATCTACGCCTATCCCGAATTGGCTGGCGCGTACTCGACGATTTCCGCCGCCAAGGCATTTGCTCTTGAGCGTCTTCCCTACGCAGAGCAAGCGGCATTCGCCGCGAAGGTGACGGAAAAGACGGTAGACGAGCTGGCAAAGGGCAAGACCATCGTGCCGCCCAAGCGGGAGCGCCCGCCGAGGGATATCGGGCATACGCGCTAGAGGAGGTAGGAACTCCTCCATACCCGATGACCCATCGGCGTGGGCGAAGCGCACGCTCCGCGTGCAGGTCTCTGTGGGCTCCCCGCCCAAACCTAAACGAGAAGGCCGCCCCGGGGGCGGCCTTCTCGGTTCAATCGAAGATTGATATTCAGTACGTACAAAGGCAATGGGCCATGACCTTGAGCGCATGCCCGTTCTGCTGGGTCATGTACTCCTCGATAAACTTGACGGTCCCCGTCGTTTCCGGGACAACACGTACAAGCAGCGCGCTCGCGACCCCCGACTCCTGCAACGCCATCTGGCCGGTCTTGCTCGAGGCAAGTCGTCTCAGAAATTTCTCGATGGGCTTGAGATCACGTTCTACGTACTCGATCGCATAGGTGTCCGGGTTTCCCAACTTCGCTTTCTGGGCTGCGAAAGTAATCGCCTGCTGTAGTCCGCCGAGTTCATCGACTAGGCCGAGTTCCTTCGCTTTCGCCCCGGTCCAGATCCGTCCCTGTGCAGCGGACTCGACCTTCCCGGGCGCCATCGATCGCGCAGCGGCTACCTCCTCGATGAAGTCGTGATAGACCCTTTCGACCATCTGCTGCGCGACGTCACGGTACTCCTGCGGCATGGGGCGAGCGATCGATGTTGCGCCGGCGTACTTCGTCGTCGATACGCCATCGATTCGGACACCGAGCTTCTCTAGCGCAGGCGAGACGTCGAACTTCAGGCCGAACACGCCGATAGAACCGGTGACCGTCGACGGTGACGCAAAGATCCTGTCGGCATTCATTGAAATCTGGTATCCGCCAGACGCGGCGTAGTCGCCCATGGAAGCCACCACGGGCTTGCCTGCTTTCCTCAGACGGAGAACCTCGCGGGATATCTGCTCAGACGCGAACACCTCGCCACCGGGCGAATTGACGCGCAGGACGACGGCCTTGACGTCTTCATCCTCAGCCGCCTTGCGCAGCAACTCCGAGGTGGAGTTGCCACCCACCTGTCCGGCCGACCCATCGCCGCGCACGATCGAGCCCTCCGCCACGACAATGGCCACCTTGGCTTTGCCGCGGCTCTTCGCGGCCTCCTTGTCGAGTACCGCAAGGTACTCTGCCACGGATGCCTGACGAAAGCCGCTTTTCGCGCCCATGTCGGGCTCGCCACGCGCCTTCAACAGGTGGTCCACCTCATTGCGCGTACGCAGTCCGTCGACCAGCTTTGCTTTCAGCGCGAGTCGGGCCGGGTTGCCACCGACCTCCGCCAGTGCAGCCGGCATATGATCGATGCCATGCTCGATGCTCGCCACGTCGAGCCTGCGCGCTTTCGCGATATCCGCTAGATAGTGTTTCCACTGATCGTTCAAGACATCGCTCTCTGCCTGCTTGGCCTCCGGCGATGCGGCGTCCTGCACGAACGGTTCGGTCGCAGATTTGTATGTGCCTACCTTGAAGACACTTACGTCGACGCCTAGCTTGTCCTGGAGCGCTTCTCTGAAGTACGGCATATACACCGCAAAGCCGTTGAGATGGATTTCGCCCTTCGGGTCCAGATACAGTTCGCTTGCCTGCGCTACGACTTGAAACTGACTCTGGGTGAGGCTGTCCGCCGATGCGATGACCTGCTTGCCCGCCGTCCGGGCCTGAGCGACGGCCTTGGCTAGCTCGTTTGTCGAGGCGAGGCCGTTCAGCTTGAGTTCGTCCAGCCGCAGCGCGATGCGGTCGATGCGCGGGTCGCTGCTTGCTCCTTCTAGCACCCTTATCAGATCGCGCAGCTGGACTTCGCCCTTGCCGCCTGCTGCGCGATCTAGGGCCCGGGCGATCGGATCGTCGTCGTACTGCTCGACCAGCGTTCCCTTCGGCTCTATCACGAGCGTCGTGCGTTCGAGGATCGGCTTGACCCGGAACAATCCGAACAGTGCGAAAGCGTAAAAGGCAACTATCGCCAGGAACGCCACATTGACCGTGATAGTCCGCGCGATGCGCAACGCATTGGACAGCTTGGAGAGGAATCTACCAACCGCGCTGTGTTTGATTTCACTCATGGTTTTCGTCACCAGACAATTTCCTGATTGTTGGGCGACGTTTCGTGGCCTGAACATACGAAAAATCCGGGAAGCCCATAGGGCTCTGATGCCCACGCCGAAAGGAGAAGCCGCCACGCCCTCAAGGTCGTAGTAGGTCAGCGTAACGAAGGCCACGATCTCACGGTCGCGGCGCACCACCAGCCCAAGTGTGGGGCTATGGGGTCGTTGACCCCAGTCGAGATCGGAGTCTCATCCCACCACCCGCCGCTTCGGTTCCAGACCGGCACGACGGGTGGAGCGCGGCTTGGCCGCGCGATAGTTCAGTTCACGGTTCAACGAGGTCGGCTGTCCATCGACCGATGAACCGGCCGATGCGCACGCACCCTCTCCCCGCGCGTCAATTCCCCCGCTCCTCGGGGTATTCGAAAGATTCAATTGGCGCAGACCTTCGCGCGCCAGATTGATGGCCGCATTGCGATCACGGTGGTGGTCGGCACCACACGCGCACGTCCACTGACGATCGCGCAGCGGCAGCGCGGCATTCACTTCGCCGCACGCCGAGCAGGTCTTGCTGCTCGGATAGAACCGATCGACCACGACCAGTTCGCGGCCATGCCAGCTCGCCTTGTAGGTCAGCTGCCGGCGAATCTCGCCCAGCCCGGCATCGGCCACGCCGCGGCGGAAGGCCTTGCGGCCCATGCCGCAGGCCGTTGCCCTGACCGCCAGGTCTTCGATGGCGATGACTTGGGCGCTGGCAACGCCCTTGGCCGTCAGCTGATGCTGGTGATCCCGGCGTGCATCGGCGATCTGAGTATGCAGCTTGCCTATCTGGCGCTTGCGACGATGCATGCGCTGCGACGCTTCGATGCGCGTGCCCTTGGGCAGCGGCTTGCTCGGTCCAGCCCTTGGCGTCGCGCGGCGGCGTCGCGCTGGCGCGAAAAGCTGCGCTGACAGCGGCGCAATTTGGCGAGCTTGACCGCCAGGTGCTTGGGCGCGACGATCACTTCGCCGGTGCTGAGCGCGGCGGTGTCCGTCAGGCCAAGGTCGATGCCCAACACGCCCGCAACGTTGGCGGCGGTTTGTGGCGCCGGCACGCCATCGTGTAACAGTTCGAGCGCGAGCTGACCGCTGAGCGCATCCGTGACAAGTTCGCCGCCAGTAAGAAGAAAGGCTTCTGGATGCATGGCATCCCACCCTTGGGCTACGACGTCGTCGATCGACGGCTGGCGATCAATCCCAACGAGGCCGAACAGGTCCGGATCATCTTCCGCCGCTTCGTCGAGCTCGGGTCGATGTTGAAGGTGGCGCAGGAGGTCCGTGCACTGGGCTGGTGCTACAAGGCGTGGACCACGAAGGACGGACGCCATCGCCCCGGTCGACCGCACGACAGGAGCACGATCCACACGATCCTGCGCAATCGCGCGTACCTCGGCGAGATCAAGCATAAGGACATCCAATACCCTGGTGCCCACCCACCGATCGTCGACCAAGCCCTGTGGGATGAGGTGCAGGCACTGTTGCAGGTCAATGGGCGAATCCGTGGCAATGCCCAGCGCGGCAAGGTCGACTTCCTGTTGAAAGGTATCGTGTTCGGACCCGATGGGCGCGCCTTGACGCCATGGCACACCACCAAGCGCAGCACCGGGTGCCACTACCGCTACTACCTGAGCACCCGGGACATCCACGAAGGCAACGGCGCCTCGGGCCTGCCGCGGCTGCCGGCAGGCGAATTGGAGGGGGCCGTGGTCGAGCAGTTGCACCGCGTGTTGCAGGCGCCGGACATGATTGCAGCCACCGTGCCGGAGGCGATTGCACTCGACCCCACCTTGGACGAAGCCCAGGTCACCGTGGCAATGACTAAGGTGGCGCAGATCTGGGAGCAACTGTTCCCAGCCGAGCAGCAGCGGTTGGTACGACTCCTAATTGAGCGGGTTGTCGTCAGCGTGGATCGCCTGGAAGTACGCCTGCGCCCGTGCGGTCTGCTGGCATTGACCAGGGAATTTCACTCTCACGCTGAGAGCAATGCGGCATGAGGCGCCCAACTCTCAAGTCGTCTGGACCCGCCGACGTGGTCGATGGTGGCCTGACGTTGTCGGTGCCCATCACGTTGAGCCGATGCAGCCGACGCCGACGGATGGCTCGGCCGCCAACAGCGGAAGATGCGTCGCGTGAAGCGACTTAGCTACAGCGAGCGCTGGCTCGGGGACATCGCTGGCTGCGGATGCTCGAATCGGGTGAGGCCGCCTCGATCCTCGACATCGCCGAGCGCCAAGGCGAGGACCGCAGTTATGTCGGACGGATGCTCAACCTGACCCTGCTGGCGCCAGACATCGTCGCTGCAATCCTCGACGGGACGCTGCCTGAGTCTCTGCGACTGCAGGATCTGGCGATCAATCCGCCGATGCTGTGGGAAGAGCAGGAAGCGCGCCTGATACTGATTGTGCCCCGCAACCACGACACAACCGATCGCAAGTGAGCTCCCCAATGATCATGATGTGCCGCCACGGTTAGCGTGAGCCAGCCGGAGCGCCGCGTCCATCCAGGTAGCGTTAGCTTGGACGCAATCCGCTACCCGCGTGCTTCAATCGCTGAGTACACAGCACCCGAACCATTTCCATCTCCGATAGCGGCTCACTTCCACGGACCGTTAACCGCGCAGGAACGAAACTTGCTTTCCAGCTCTCAATCAAGTCAGCGCCAAAGGCCGCCACCGCCAAGCCGTACACCGCGTCCACGAAACCGCTCTCTTCATGCGAGTAGCTGGTTTTCACAAACAATCCAGCAGGAATGCTTCGCAGGCCAACCTGGTTATCCAAGACACAGACGACGTACAGGTTTGGCAAAGCTCGGTAGAGTTCAGGATCGAAGTCGTGCATGAAATGCGTTACAGATCCCTCAATGTTGAACATGCAATGCAGTACCGACAAGCTGACACCGCCTTTCGTCTCATTCATGGATTCTCTTTACTCCTCGATTGCAACGCCACGCATGTCGTCCACTCTATTCTCCCTTCCTGGCGACATGCACGCTCTTGGGCGGCCAGCCACCCAAATCAGATCCTACGGAACAACGACCCGAACATGAGCAGGGCAAAGCCCAGCGCCAATAGCCAGAAGGGCGACGTGTTCCAACACGCCAAGGAAACCGAGCTCAGCGGCAATTCCCGCCCCGCCGGATATCAGCGCGAGCAGGAAGATCGGGAAGCTGGGCGGATTGAGTCGCATCATGGGGCCACCAAATCAGGCTTCACTGCTTAGATTGAGGGCCTGCGCGACCAGTTCCGCGCACTCGGCACCTATGGCGGTCGCTGCGTCGACGACCTTGGCGTGCTCGTCCGCCTGCCACTCGGGCAGTGGGTGCAGGTCCGGGAACTGACCCGCACACGACGCCTTCCCCGCCTTCTTGCCATCGGGCGACTTCATCGACACTTCGGTGGCATACGCCAGGTGGTAGTCGTCCTTGAACATACCTTCGTACTCCAGCGACCACAGCTTCTGCTGCACCAACAGGCGATAGCCGTTCGCGGCGTCAGCCGCATGCAGCGGCACGCCCATCTCGCCCAGCCGCTTCTGCAGTGCCTTCTGCATGACCGGCGCCGGGCCCAGCAAGCCGACGCGCTCGTGGCCGTAGTCATGGATGGCCTGTTGGGTCAGATTGCCCGCCTGCTGGGCGATTTCCATGCCTTCCTGCGGATTGGCCGCACCGCTGCCCATCGCACTCCCGACCAGCATGCCGATGCCGAACGCCGCCATGCGCTGCCCCTTGGTCTTGACCGCCACGTTCTTGGCGCCCTTGATCGGCTCGAAGGTCAGGCCGCTAGTGCGCAACGCGTCGATGGATACTGCGTCTGCTGCAGCGGTCCGCGCGCTGGAGACGGAAAGGACAAGCGCGAGCAGCGCCGTAATGGATTTCCTGTGCACTTCGTTACTCCCAAGAAGAATCAATTCGATGTTTCGTTAGGTGCAGCGCAACCTTCGGCTATCCGACTCGGAACAGGCCTGCGCGTGTAGCCCGCTCCTTCGGCAACGATCTCGAACACCTGCACGGAGCACAGGCCCGCCGACAACCAGTTGGCCGTCATCTCGTAGTTCCGCCCGCTCTGCGGGACGAAGCTGCGCGCCACGATGCAGGAAGACGATCGCCGCGTGTTGGGCGCGCCTGCACCCGCAGCACCTGGAATGGTCAGCTCGCTGTAGTGGGAGAAGCTGGCCGTGATGGGCTCATCCGCCCGAGCAGCCACCTCGACGAAGTGTTTGGGCATCGCTCCCGGCTTGGGCATGTCCAGGTCGCGCTTGCGCTGGCCGCCCATTTGCGGGCCGGCCGGGTAGCCACTGCCGGGTACTGTGTAGGCGACGCAGGTGCTGCTGGGATAGACCTTGACGTTGCGCGATCCAATCAAGCGAATGTGGACGAGTGCGCCGTCGGTGGGCTCCGCGTAAGTCGAGAGCTCACTTTTAATCGTGTTCTTTACAAAACACCCCGATATCAGACCGGCGACAGCGATAGCGAGTGTGACTACCAAAATCCGGCTACGAGTTAACGTATTGCTCATGCTTAGCTTCCATTCGACGTTCGTGAAGCAGCCTACTTGGCCCCGCGTCTTGAGCGCGCATGGCAAAGCGCTAAAAAGACGGCCCAAAACAGTAGCCAAGGCAGGACCCAGCCGAACGGGTTGCCCATTACGCGCATAAGAACGGTCGCGGCATACAGCCCCGTCACAGGACACGCGGAGAAGATCGCAAAGCCGCCCGATACGAGGACTAGCTTCAGCACGAACCTCACTTCACCTAGCCTCATGAAACCCGCCATCACCGATCATCGGATGCCGCTTCTCTCATTCGCGCCAGGTCAAGGGCGCGATCGATCATTTCCTTTTGGATGTAAGGCACGAAACCGAGGCGGTCGCCTTGCTCGAACGCCCTCTGGTATGCCTCCAGTCGTGTCACATCCTTCGCCGGCGCGGCTACGATCCGCGTGGTTACATAGCCACGCGCCACGATCGCGTTCTGCACGCGCTTCATCACCACGTTGATGCCGCCGGTGCCCAGGCATTGACCCGTCGCCGGATCGTCCTTCGGGTCGGCCGCCTTCAGCGCCCACGCGAAACGGTCCGCGCCCTCGCCATCGAGCACGATGCGGTCGACGCGAAAACAGGGGGACTCGTCGGTGGGAATATGCTCCAACACGGCAGCGGGCGCCGGTTGCAGGCGCACGTTCGGCGTCTGTTCCTGCTGTTCGCGCAAGGCGCGCTCGCGCTCCTGCTGACGCAGCAACTCCTGGTTGGACGGCGACACCTGCGCCATCACCAGCGACAGCGGCGCCAGCCACCCACCGAGTATTCCCGTCCACTGCGCGCGGCGATTGCTACCGCGATACGAACTACTGCGCACTTCCATTACGCCCCTGTTCCAGTTTTCCAACGCTCGACGTGCACAGCGCGTCGAAACCACCACGGCGAGCACCCATCGCTCACGACGGAACGAACAGGCGCATGACTCCCACGATCAGGCTAACGACCGTTGAGCAGGAGGGATATAGGATTTATCGGAGAAGAACCGGCGCGGTTCTTTTCATTTTCCAGACTAGCGATCCGTTGCGGAGCGCGATATCAGACAAATCTCAAATGTCGTGGAAAAATTTCGCGACCGGATTCGAACAGCAGAACCGTTGCCTGACATCGGTTCGTGTGCGCCGAGACGACTGGTAGTACGCACATTGCTGCGCTCGCATTGTCGCGCATTGTCTTGACGCAGCGATATTGGCCTTCGGCGCGATGGCGTGTAGGAATTTCCCGACACGCAAAGCGTAAAAAAACCTCCCACCGAAGCAGGAGGCTTTCAAGATCAACTCTAGGTTGTGGCAACGCTGGGCTGAGTGCGTGCCACTGGGCGTTGGCACGCGACGCCTCCAACACTTCTTCGGTCGACGCCCGCGCCCGGTGACCCTGCCTGCAGATTCCAGCAGTGAATCCCGCCGCAACCGCCACTAGGCATTGACTCCTCGATATGACGCGGCGCCGCCACTGTCCTTCCGACCCAGATGCAGCCGCAGAGCCGCGCCTATCTCTCCTAAACGTCAATTACGACATTTCTGATAGCTGCCGTACGTGGAAACCATTACGGTAGGCGAAATTCACCTGCCTTCACATTCATGCGCTACGCGTCTACTCTGCTTGCTCTCGCTGTTCTTGCAACCTTGTCTGGCTGTACGGGCAGCGACACGGTCATAACTCCTGCCGCCAACCCTGCAAACTCCAGTGAGTCTGAGGACGCGGACGTGCCTCCGGAAAGATCGCCCGATCGTTTCGCGTTCTCTGCCGTCAACGACGGGATCGACATCTGCTTCCGCAAGATCCGCGAAAAGCTCGGCAATGAGGCGCGCGTGAAAGAGATTGACTCCTTCTTCAGCGCAGGTGCCGATGTTGATCCAGACGACGATGAACCCAAAGGCACCCTGACAACGTGCTCGGTCAAGTATCAGAATCCCGAAGACCAGCGGAAGCTGCTGAGCCTACAGATGGACGTCCACGCCGGCACGTTCGGCAATCCCGTTCCGGTGAAACTGCAGGTCATGGGCGACAAGGAATCGTTCAAGCTGGATGACTACGTCATTGAACTTGGCAAGGTCGACACGGCGCCATTGCAGGCATTTATGGACAGCCAGAAAACCGCGCTGGACAAGGTCTACTCCGCCTACACCTGGGACGACATTCGCCTGACCGCGCCGGGGGCCTTCAGCAACAAGCATCAACTGGCCGTTCGCCTCACCGGCCGTTACAAGAGCAATGATCTCGAGAACACCGGCGATGCCACGCTGACCATGGACGGCAAGACCGTCCTCGACAATGATCTGACCAAGTAAGCCATTTACACCAAAACATGGAAGGGGCCGCGTCGTGACGCGGTCCCTTTTCCTTTTTCCGCATAGAGCCAATGCTTATTTGACGCGTGCCGCTTGCTCCAGGGGCGCACCTGACTCACCACCCTCCGTGCGAACTATCGCACCGCCAAAGCCAGGCATCGCCCGCTCGATCCGTTGCAACAGTTTCGCCATCGCCGGCGAGCCGGCGTCCAGTTTCGAGGAGGCCAGCAGGAAGCGCTTGCCCACATCGGTCGTCAGCAGCGTTCTGGCAACACCCGACATCGCCGCGACCTTCGCCGCCAGCGGCGCGTTGACCGCCGCCGCGCCACCTAGCAGCCACGGAATCGTGCGCGCGCCGGTCGGCGGATTCTCGGCGTACTGCCCGGCGCGTTCGACGTGACGCATCAGCTTGGTGAAGCCTTCGATCTCTTGCTTCGCCGCGCCGCGGAACACCGCGCCCTGCGCCTTGCCCAGCTTCTCCATTGCCGAGGCGAACTTGGCCGGACTGAATACCTGCCGCGTTTCGTCGAACGCCTTGTCCATGGCATTGGCCACCATGCCGTAACGCACGGCCGCCTGGCCCTTGGGATCGAGGGCGCGGTAGAAGTGCTCGGCACGCTCGCCCTTGCCGGCCTGATTGAACTTGCCGTAGACCTCGTCGGCATGCGCGTCCTTCATCGCGTTCGCGAGTTGCCGGTCCTTGTACGGCACCACGCGCTCCCGGTAGAACCGGTCTGCGTGCCGCCAGGGATTTAGGAAGTCCTAGCAGAACGCGTTGAACTGCTCGGCCCGTTCGGCCGGTACGTAGCTGTAGCCGAACTGGCGACGCACCACCACTCCATTCTTCGCCTCAACCAGGGCATTGTCGTTGCAGCGCCGCGGTCGCGAGCGGGTGAAGGCGATGCGCTCCTGCTCGAGCATGGCGGCTACGTCGTAGTTGACGTACTCGCTGCCACCGTCCGAATGGAACCCGCGAAACTGAAACGGGAACTGTGCCAGCATCGCGCGCAGTGTCGGCAGCATGTGCTCGCGCTTGAGTGAGGGCACTGTGGCGACCACCTGCCACTGAGTGAAGCAGTCAACCGCATTGATGTGGTACACGCTCCAGCGACCGCGGAAGTCGCCCTGATGGACGCTGTCTATACGAATGAAGCCGGGCCTGTTATCCGGAGCCGGCGCGCGGCGTACGGCAATGGCCGTCGCCTTACGGACCGATCGGGTTTTGGTGCGCACGGTATGGCGAGCCTGGTACGCCACCGAGCGGCGCAAGTTGTACAGGTGCGAGACGGACAGGTGCTGCAGGCGCACGAAGCACTCGTCGCAATACACCTGGTACATGCGCCGCAGGACGACGACCGTTGCAGATCCCGACAGACGTCCGTACTCGCGTTCGACCTCAGCCAACGCGTCCAGGTCCGCTTCGGCATACCGTCGCGCGTAAGCGTTCGACGGCCTGCGAGGGGTGCGGCACAGTGGTTTGAACGCTAGCCAACGCTGGATCGCGCGCGTGACCTGCGCGCGGCTGAAGCCACTCAGGTGCCGCAGATAGCGGCGCACCCAGCCGCGGTCGGCTCGCTTCAGCTGCCGGTAGCTCAGAAGCGCCAGCACGGTGGCGATCCACCCGTAACGCGCATGCCGGTCTGCTGCAGGAGCCAGGTCCGAGGTACGGGTGCCGTCCAGAACTGCGCGCACCTGCTCAATGGTGCGGATTCGTGATTCGTCCAAACTGATGATCATCCAGAGTGATGATCAACCGACCCGAGGCACGCCATCCATCGGCGCGTCAATTCGTGGCTTATCCCGGTGTGGCAGGGCTCAACTTCCGTTGGAAACGCGCTCGTCCAGGCTCATCTGCCGTTGGACAGCGCTCCGTAGTACTTTCCAATTCTTAGATGAGCCTGGACAGGTTGAATGTCGGTCGGTGGATCGGGAGTGAAGCTTTACGATACCGAGATTGCTCGGCGTCTGGTCTAGGCTTTGAGAGTGTTCCTATGTGGGCGCTCCGCAGGCTGGGTATGATCGACAGCACCTTTGGCTCATCGACACCGGAATAGAGGTCCTATGTCGTACGATCTCGTTGTCCATCTGAAGCGCTGCAACATGCCCTCTCCACGTGACTGGCAGACTGCAATCGTTGAGGCTGGGTTCCCTGTGCAGCTTGATGCCGAGTTTGATGTTGACGCGTTCTCCGGATTTCTTCCCTGCCCTGTTGCTGGAGAAGTCGCCGGTTTCGAGTACTACGCATCTGGCCTTTCAATGGAGGATGCCATGGACCTCGAGTTGGCCCAAGGTACCAATTTTTCAGTTCAGTTCTCTTGCGGCTCCCAGCCTCTTGAGCTCGTCGCGGCTATCTCCTCGGCCAGCGTTCTAGCTCAGCTTTCGGGAGGCCGGCTTGACGATCCGCAACTTGACGAGTCGATTTCGGCGCGGGAGGCTATTGCGTGGGCCAAGGCACGGCTTGCGCGAGAGCGCGGCCACGCTGCAGATGCCCGGTCGGCGGCAGATAGACCCTGGTGGAAATTCTGGTAGGCGCCCGCTGGTCTTATTGCGCAACTCAGTATCCACGGCCGAGCATACTCGGCCGCAGTATGCGTTCCGCGACCCGTCCACCAGCGAGAGTCGAACGGTTGTAGAAGTCGCCTTGAAGTAGCTGGTTAGGCGATGGTTGGCTTGGCGAAGCCCCATCCATCACCGACCCAGCGGCGAGTATCGACCTCGCGCATCATGGCTTCGCGCGCAGCGCATACGCGCCTGGCCGCCTCTACGTCAGCCAGCTCCAGGGCTTGCTGCTGCAGGGCTTGCAGCGTGATGCCTGGGCGCAGGAATTGACCGGAGTTGGGCAGGCTGGCCAGTTTCTCCAGCGGCGTCTGAATGTCCTCCATGCGGTGAACCCTGCGCAGCCGACCTGGCTTGCGCGGGTCTGGCACCTCGCCAAACAGGCAGGGCCGGTGCAGATTCAAGAACGGGTTCAGGTGGTCCTCGCAGAACGCGTTGAACTGTTCGGCCCGTTCAGCAGGCACATAGCTGTAGCCAAACTGGCGGCGCACCACGACGCCGTTTTTGGCCTCGACCAGGGCATTGTCGTTGCAGCGCCGCGGTCGCGAACGAGTGAACGTGATGCGCTCGTGCTCCAGCATGGCGGCAACTTCGTAGTTGACATACTCGCTGCCGCCATCCGAGTGGAAACCGCAGATCTCGAATGGGAACTGGGCCAGCATCGACCGGAGCGTCGGCACCATGTGTTCGCGCTTGAGCGACGGCACGGTGGCCACCACCTGCCACTGGGTAACGCAGTCGACCGCGTTGATGTGGTACACGCCCCAGCGCCCGCGGAAGTCGCCTTGGTGGACGCTGTCGATGCGGATGAAGCCGGTGCGGTTGCCTGGCGCCGGCGCGCGGCGTGCGGCAATGGCCGCGGACTTGCGGTCCGATCGGGTCTTGGCGCGGATGGTATGCCGAAGCTGGTAGGCGACTGAGCGGCGTACGTTATAGAGGTGAGACGCGGACAGGTGCTGCAGACGCACGAAACGCTGGTCGCCGTAGACCTGGTACATGCGTCGCAGGACGGCGACTGTTGCGGGTCCTGACAGGCGTCCGTACTCGCGTTCAACTTCAGCCAACGCGTCCAGGTCCGCCTCGGTGTATCGCCGTGCGAAAGCATTCGTCGGTCTGCGATGGGTGCGGCACAGCGGTTTGAACGAGAGCCAGCGCTGTATCGCGCGCGTGACTTGCGCGCGGCTGAAGCCACTCAAGTGCTGCAAGTACCGCCGGACCCAGCCACGGTCGGACCGTTTGAGCTGCCGGTAGCCCAAGCGGGCCAGAACGGAGGCAATCCACCCGTAGCGCTCGTGTCGGCCTGCAACAGGAGCCAGGTCCAAGGTACGGGTGCCGTCTAGAACGGCGCGCACCTGCTCGATGGTGCGGATTCTTGATTCGTCCAAGCTGATGATCATCCAGGTTGATGATCAACCGACCCGACGCACTTCGCCCATCGGCGCGTCAATTCGTGGCGCACCGCGGTGCGGCCGGGCTCAGCATCCGTTGGAAACGTGCTCGTCCAGGCTCATATGCCGTTGGACAGTGCTCCGTTGGCCAACGCTCCCACTTTTGAGACTTTTTGCATTGCCTGTAGGAACAGTTCGCCACAGGATTTCGGGCTACGTATCACATTATTCGAGGTCGCAGAATGTCCTGGTGGATCGTCCTAGCCGTCGCAGGCGTCGTTCTACTGGCGCTTATTCTCCTAGGATGGCTGCAGGGAATCGCCGAGAAGCGCGCTGATCAGGCACGTATCAAGGTACTCAGGCTGGCGCACGAAAAACTCGCCCAGCCTGTAGGAAGTAACCCGTGGCCCTACGACCGGCGGCAGGTCACATCGACCGATGTACCGGTCGATGCGCACGCACCCTTTCGGCCCCGCCGCTCACGTGACCACTAAATCCCGGCTACTCCAAATCCACGAGGCCTAGAGCCCGGAATGGCCCTTGGACAGTTCAAGCAGAGTGGACGATACCCACCCCTCGTTGCCGAACTCATCTTCCACTTCCCACATGACGCCCTCTTTGTTCCCTGTTGGATAGAGGATCATGCCCACATCCAATGAACGAACAACCGAGGCTCCAGCTGCAGTGCTGAACAGCCGCGCAGGCTTGGTTACGGATACTGCACGCTGGGCGTTGGATGCGGCTTGATTGCCGCTTAGGCCACGCATCTCCTCCACCAGCTTGGAATAGGCCTGGAGGTAAGCGAGAGCGATTACCTGGCCTATCTCGGTGTTAGCGTAGCCGCTCAATGCTACGCGGCCCGGCTTGCTTCCCCCCCACAAGGTTTCGCCGGCCAGACTAAGGTCCGTCTTCTTGGCACTTCCTTCAGCCACTGCAACTTGCTCGGCGGAACGAAGATCGGTAATGGTAAGAACCACATCAGCCGTCTTCTTTCGAAAGTCCAAACCTGCAACCACGGCGCCCAGATCTCCACCAATCATGGCACCCAGAATGCCGGCAACCAAGCTACCACCACCGGCGTTGGCATTCCTTGCAACCAGATCCGGCACAAGTACATAGTCGGCCGCCGTCATCTGCCCTTTACCTATGTTCGATTGGCTTCGCAGCTCGCTGCCATATGACAACTCCCGCTCGATCATCGCCGCATTCAGACCGACGCCTCGATCGATCAATACGAAACAGCCCGATCTGCTGACGAAGGCCTTGATGAGCTTGGATGGTGCCGGCAACTGCTGCCCCGTCCACCAGTCAATCGCATCCTCAGGCTCGAGTACTGAAATACTGCCGAGCTTAGTACCGCAGGTCGGCAGCTCCGCAATCTCGTCCGCGCGTATCGCTTGAGAACTCTTGGGCCGTGCTAGCGCCGGAGATGTCGCTAGCGCAATCGCTATGCCCGCTAGCGCTGCGACCACCTGCTTGCTGCTATGTCCCATAATCTGCTCCTGTGAGTAGATGGTCTCGTCTGAACTGCATCGTAGATGCGGCGCAGCAGCTCTCCGGCGCTAAGTACGGGCTGCGAGAGGCGCGCGCATATGACCACAGCGCGTGCGAGCGACGCACTACGATTCATCTGAACCGTCGTCATCCGCGGGCGCGTCAGCGTCCATGCTTACTTCGAGGCTGTTCTGACGCCTCGATCTTGCCGCCAGGCTGGATGAAGTGGTTCGAGTCGTGCTTCCGAACTAGAAGCATGCGGCCGGTGTCATCGAGGATGACAGCGCAGGCAATTCGAATGATGCTCACCGCTGGGTCGACTTAACAACGACGCCACAGCCCGTGCATTGCACTCCCCCCATCAGAATGCCGAGCGCCTTACGCTTGCTAGGGGACATGACCTGCAACTTAGGGAGAGGCTTTTGGCAGCTCGGACATGGCTTGGCCGGCTTCGCCGCAACAATGCAAGCGCCGATCAAGGCGCCGCCCAGCGATCCCAATAGTGCAATTTCCAAAAATCCCACAGCGCGACCTATGACTAAGTAAGAAGCGATAATCTTGCTGCGGTGTGTTACCTCCGCTCCATAGTAAAGATCGGAGAATCCCTTAGCCAAATGGGTGGATGCGAGAAGTCGACCCGCGACGCTGGATCGGCGACGGCTAGGACTTTGCCAAGCCCGCCGCCTGATCAGGTAACGTTCACCTTTCCCCACGATCAAACGACCCGAAACCCGAGGCCGTCCAGGCTCATCTAAGAATTGGAAAGTACTCCGGATGTGCAGAAGCCGCCGTGTGGCCTGCATCTCGCACGTCAGCGCAGGGCTCAGCGCCAATACCATGCAGTCGCCGGTCGCGCGCCTCTTGCACGCACTGCACATCTTCGCTAGTGCGTGCCAGACTGAATTCACGCCACCCTACGGCAGCCGGCCGTGTCGTAGACCTTTTGGGGACGTGGTGGGCTCGGCGTGTCGGTAACAGGCCGCATAAAGGGACGATCTGCATGAAGGGTCCGTACTACCTCCCCCTGACGCAACGTAGTGCTAAGTCCTTCGTCGAGGAGGGCAAGGCTTTCGACGAGCCGATTGAAGCCGCTGCCATGTTCGCAGCGCTCACTCGCATCAAGCGCGGCACGCACTCCGTGCATCTCGGCCATCTAGTGGCGGACGCATTTCATCCATTCCGCAAGGAGCCGCTCGATGGCCACACGCTGCTCGCTGCAGCGCTACACGAGTTGGAGGTGAGCACATTCGACGATTTCACATCGAAGCTGCGGGACCTCGGGCATGTCTGGTTCTACCAGAGCGAATTCAAAGCCATGACTGGCTAGGCGCAGACGGCAACTACTCACATGATTTCCGGCGAACCTGTGTGGATTCGCCGGAGAACTATGAAATCGCCTTTTACGACCCGGGCGCTTCGGACGTGGAGTCCGACGACTGGGACGAGGACGGCGAAACCGTCACGACCAAACGCCAGATTCTCCGGCTGAACGGTACGCGCGACCAGTCCATCGTCGCCCGTATTGTCGCCTCAATGCCGGACGACCACGTCGCCGCTGAGGCCTACGCAGGTACTGGAAAGACCTTCCTGGTGATGGCCCTTAAGGACAGCTTGCGCGGCGGCTTCACGTATGTCGCGCCGTCCGCTGAGCACAAATTCGGCGTACATGCGCTGGCGTCGGCCGGCCAAGCGATTCCAGTTATCACTACGTTTGAGCTGCTGATGCGCTTGTCCAGGCACTACGCACAGAAATCTGGCGTACGCTTTGCGCCGAGCGTAGGCAAGTCCGCGCATAAAGACGATGTTCAAGCGAACAATGCGGGAATCAAACCGATCGGCGGCGCCACCGTTTGGGTTGTCATGGCCAGACTCCGGAAGGCGATCTACGCTTGGTGTAGCTCAGACGATGGCGTCCTCGGCGAACGCCCTTTTTAGGGGTGTCGGAGTCAATCATCAGGACATGGCCCAGTATCTCGCAGCGGGCCGCCGCCTTTGGGACGCCATGTTTGCTCCGGCAGCCAAGGGCGAACGGCTCTTTGACCTCTACCCTGAGCACATTGCCAAGCGCCTCGTCCTGGCGGGGGTGAGTCGGCAGGGTCCATCTTACGAAGCCAAACTCATGCCGAGTCCGCCAGGGAGAACTTCGGGAGTGATGACAAGAATTGGCCTAGTACTTGACATCCGTAAATTGCCCGAATGGGACCGCCGCGCGCTCGAAGTCCTGCGCGAACCGCTGGAAGCCGGCGTCATCACCGTTTCGCGCGCGGCGCGCAGTGCGGAATTTCCGGCGCGCTTCCAGCTCGTGGCGGCGATGAACCCCTGCCCGTGCGGCTGGGCCGGCGATGCCTCCGGCCGCTGCCGTTGCAGCCAGGAGGCGGTGCGACGCTATCGCGCGCGCGTGTCGGGCCCGCTGCTCGACCGCATCGACCTGCACGTGGAAGTCTCGCGCCTGCCACCTGCCGAGCTGCGCCCCGACGCGCCCGGCGGCGAACCCACCCACGCGGTGCGCGATCGTGTCATCCAGGCGCGTGCGCGCCAGCATGCTCGCGCAGGCAAGACGAATGCGGCGCTCGATCAGCCGGAAACCGCCGCGGCCTGCCGCCTCGCGGACGCGGACCAGTCGCTGCTGGAGCGCGCGGTGGATGCGCTGCAACTCTCGGCGCGTTCGATGCACCGCATCCTGCGCGTGGCGCGCACCGTGGCCGACCTCGCCGGCGCCGAGACCATCGCCACGGCGCACCTCACCGAGGCCATCGCCCTGCGCCGCGCGATGCGTGGCCTCGATTCGCCGGGCGCCTGAAGCGCGTCAGCCGCAGCGGTCGCCGCAGACCTTCGGGCGTTCGAGGAAGTCACGCGCACCTTCGCGGGCCTCGCGCATCTCCGACTCGGTGCCGCAGCGCGTGACCTTGGTGCTCGTGCCCGACATGCGCTCGCGCCAGCACACCTGCTTGTCGTCGTGGCCGGCGCGGGTGTTCTTCACCTCGGCGTTGATGCGCTCCAGCGCGTTCTCCAGGCGCACCTTGTCGTCCATCGAGAGCTGGTCGAGCGAGGTCTTGCCTTCGGTGACGGCGAACACGTCCGTCTGCGCCTTGCGGATCACGTTGACCTGGCGCGTCGTCATGCCGTCGGTCTTGCCGGCGTCGAGGTCGCGCTTGAGCGCCTGCTGCTGGGTGACGATCTGTTCGAGCTTCTGTGGCGGCGCGGGCGCGTCCTGCGCGATCGCCGCGAACGGCAACGCCAGCGCCAGCGCCAGCACCACGGCCGACGCCCAGCTGACACACGTTTGCTGCTTCATGGCCATCTCCCCTCGCTGATGACGGTTAGAGGCGGGGACGGCCCCGCGCTTACGGATTTCCGCCGAGCCCCCTGCGCATGTTGCCGCCGCAGTCGGCACCACTGCTGCTTTGGCCACATACCGAAGGATCGGCCTTCCACTGCTCCGAATCGCGACGCACCTGCTCCAGTTCGGCGAGCGTGGCGCAGCGGGTGATCTTCATCGTCGTGCCGAGCTTGTGCTCACGCCAGCATTTCTGCTTGTTGCGTTCGTTGTCGGCGAGGATCGCCTTCACTTCTTCCAGCGCGTTGAACACTTCGACCTGCTCGCTCGGCCGCAACTGGTCCACGGAGGACTTGCCGTCGAGCAGGCGGAACACGCGGTCCTGCGCCTGGTGCATGCGGTCGAGCGTGCCGGCGTCGAAACGCGCGTACGCGCCGGTCGAATGTTCCGACTCGGCGCGTATTTCACGCTGTTGCTGCAGGATCATCGCCACCTTGTCGGCGTTGGCGTGCGCCGCGCCCGCGGGGGCGAGAAGGGCCACCGTCATCCATGTCGTCATCGGCTTCATGTTGCGCTCCCTGTGCAACGGCCTCCGGTGGATCGGTCAGTTCACCTTGCAGTCCCCGCAGGCGCCGCGCGAGTCCATCATGTTGCGCGCGGCTTCGCGTTCTTCGCGCCACTGCGAGGCGGTCTTGCAGACGCGTTCCTTGCGCGTGCTGCCGAGCACGGCGCGGCGTTCGCACACCATGCGCTCGTCGCCTTCGTTGTTCACCACGCCCTCGATCCATTCCAGCGTGTTGAAGACTTCCGTCTTCTGCTGGTCGTTGAGGTCGGCGGTGGAATGCTTGCCCTCGATGGTCTGCAGCATGCGCGCCTGCTTGCTCAGCAGTTCATTGCGCTCCGTGGCCGTCAGGTCCTTGTAACGACCGGAACGTGCTTCCACGTCGTCGCGGATCTGGGTCTGCTGGGTGCGGATGTCGTCGAGCATCAGCACACGGCTGTCGACGGAGGCGAAGGCGGCCGGAATGGCGAGCATCAGGCCAAGGGCGAGGAAAGAGGCGAATCGAAGGGCACGCATTGCAACGATCCATAGTGTGGGTTTCACAACATAACGCGCCCGATTTGGCAATGTCGACTGCCTGACCCCGCAAATTTCATTCAGACTTGTGAATCCCGCTCTGGAGCGCCGTCCTGAGCCCGGCGTCAGTCACGATCCCGGTCCCATACCCGCCCGGCGGGATCGAGTTCGGTCATTTCCATGACCGCCCCCCGCCAGCCGAAGCCGCAGATCGCCATCGCGCCCTGACGGATCGGATCGAGTCCGAAGGCCTGCTCCAGCTCGACCTCGTTGATCGCGCCGGTGATGAATGCCCCCAGGCCGGCGTCGGTCGCCGCCAGGTACAGCGTCTGCGAGAGATGGCCGGCCTCCAGCGCGACCACGCGGTACCCCTTGGCGTGGCTGCGGTATTTCCAGAAGGTGCGGTCGAACCGCGGTGACAGCACCACCACGACATGCGCGTCCGCGAACCAGTGCTGCTGGGCGACCATCTCCTGCACGAAGCCCCGCAGCGGTCTGCCCGGACCGGGCAGCGGATCCAGTGCGTGTTCCCGCGCCTGATAGTGATACAGGCCAGGCGCGATCCCTTCGACGTGCTGCACGATCAGGTAGCACTCCATCGGGTGGAGCCCGCCGCCCGAAGGCACGTTCTTCTTCAGGAACACGGTGTCATCGGTGACACGCACCTCCGCCTGGGCGGCGAACACGCGTTGCATCAACTGCGCGAACAGCGCCTGCGGCAATGGGCGCGTGGCGTCGAAGTTGCGGCACGTGGCCCGACGCGCGAGCAGGTCGTCGAAGTCCGTCGGAGCCACGCGGGGCAAGGCAACGCGATCACCGGCCTGCGGGTGACGCAATGCTTCTCCCGGAGGCGCACCCAGCACTTCACGCATCGAGACGGCGGTTTCGATGCCGTTCTCCTTCATGCTCTGCACCGCGTCGATGCCCGACCAGCGAGTGAAAGCATTGTAGGTGGCTCCCAGCGGGTGCCAGTAGGTGCTGCGCAATTGCTCGTCGCGCTCGCGCGCCTCGTGATCCCGCGCACGATCGCTGATCACCAGTCCCTTGCCGATCAGGCATTCGATGGTGTCGATGGCCTCGGCCTGCGCGGTCGCGGCAACCCACAGGCTCGGGCTGAGCGCGCCCAGCAGTTCGCGCTCCGCATCGTCCACTTCGACCTCATGGCCCAGATGCGGCGCCAGGGCCAGCCAACGCTGTCGTCGTCGCAGGCCATCGCCACCGGTCAGCAATCCGTCCAGGTCGAAGCTCACTTCTTCACGCGGCTCGACGAACAGGATCGCGCACCGTCGAATCTTCATAGGACCCCCCTTGAGCGTCGCGATGGTAGCGCTCGCCGCGCTGGACCGCAGCCGGACTTCACCCGGCAATGCGTCGTGCGAGCGGGCTGCATCGCTTGCGCCCCCGCCGCGCCTGGGCCCTAATACGTGACGGAGTCCGCACCTCCAGGGGGGAGAGGCGGCTTCGTTTCGACAGGCCTATGCATTCACTTCCGGGGAACTCCAATGGCGACCGACAAGCCGTCTACCGTGCTGGACCAGACCATCGCGATGAACCTGCTGGACAAGCTGTCCAGCGACGATGCCTACCGCGACCGTTTCAGCAAGAATCCGTATGGCGCGCTGCAGGAGATCGGTTATGCCGAGCCCGCCAATGCCGCCACCTGCCTGTCCAAGATGAGCGAGCTGCCGCTGGCCTCCAAGGAGGCGCTGGCGGCGTCCAAGGCCGAGCTGATGTCCACGCTCACCGCCTCGCTGGGCCAGCACCCTCACGTGCTCGCGTCGATCACGCCCAACGACAAGTAAGCCGGATCGGTCGCGGCGATCAGAGCGCCGCGACCACCGCACGTCGGCGCTGCGCGAGCGGGCCCGGCAGCGCATCCGGAGCCCATGCCGCATCGAACCGCTGCAGCGACTGCTTTGCGGCGTCGTTGCGCTTGAGTGCTGCCTGCAACTCCGCGGCCCGCAACAAACTGAGGTTGGTGTCGGCCACGTTGAGCGACTGCAGCACCTGGTAACTGTTGTTCTCGACGTAAGCGCGCCCACGATGCGACGCGATCCACTGTGCTTCCTTCACCGCCTCGTCGAGCTTGCCGGCGTCGGCGAGGGCCTCCATGCGGGCGACGTGGATCTGGAAGAGTTCGCGTCCGTCGATGGCCTGGTCGAGCACGCGCAACGCGTCTTCCGGCTTGCCCTGGCGCCGGGCGGTTTCGGCCTGGACCAGCAGGGCCATGTCGTCCAGCACGGGGTGGTGCAGCCCGGCGGCGAGCTTGCGTGCGTTCGCAAGCGCATCCGGGGCGATGCCCGACATACCGGCGCGTTCCGCCAGGTAACCGGCGAGCAGCACACCGAAGATCGCGTGCGTGCGTTCGGGATCGTTCGTCTGCGATACGTTGCGCGCCTCGCCGTCCAGGTAGGTTCGCAATGACGACTGCAGCGCCGGCACCTTCACGTTCCAGCCCAGTTGGCTCAGTTCGACCGCCCGGTAGAGGCGCTGCGAGAACGCGTCGTCGGCACCGGCCTGGCGCGCCTGGCGCTGCAGAGCGGCGGCGTCGGACCAGCGGCCGCGGTCGGTCGCCATGGTGATCGCGACGATGCGGTCGGCTTCATACAGTCCCGCTTCGGATTTGGCCTTCATCAGCGAGTCGGCACGATCGAACCGCCGCTGCGCCGCAAGCGAGGCGACCTGCGCGGAGCCCGGAGCCTTCCCCAGCGTGTTGGCCTTGGCGAAGTCCTTGGCGGCGCTGTCGTAATCCTCCAGCGCCGTGTGCAGCGTCGCCCGCAGGTAATAGGCGGTGGAGCGCAACGGGTTGCGCTCCGAGGCCGCAGCGGTGGCGCCGGTGATGCCCTCGCGATAACGGTTCGCCAGCACGGTGCCGAACCAGGCGTGGTTGTAGGGGCCTGCGAAGTAGTCCGGATACAGCGTACCCAGCTGCTTCCATTTCTCGAGCAGGTTGGTCACGTCGCCGTCGGCGAGCGAGGCCGACCACGCATCCAGGTACAGCGCATCGCGCGGCACCAGATGCGCGCGCAGTTTTTCGGCCGCCTGCAGATGCGGGATCGCCGCCTTCGTTTCGTCCATGCCCACGTAGGTGCGCGCGAGCGCCAGGTGCGCGATGGCGAATTCGGGATCCAGCTCCAGCGCGCGCTCGTAGAAGCCCAGTGCATCGCGATAATCGCCGTTGCCATAGGCCTTCACGCCCAGGGCATAGGCACGCAGTGCATCGATGTTCTTCGACGACACCTGCGGCAGCGGCACGGAGTCGCGATCGATCGCGGCCAGTGTTTCGCCGAGCTTGCCACGCAGCTGGGACGTCACCTCGTCGATGGAGTCGAGCATCGACTGGGTGCTGCCATCGGTCGAGGCCGAATACACCGTGGCCTGCGTGTGCGGATCGATGATCTCGGCACTGAAGCGCACATTGCCGCCGAACGATGCCACCGTCGGCAGTACCACAGCGCGCGCGCCGTCGCGCAACGCGATCTCCGATGCGGTGGCGCGATCGAGTCGGGTGCTCTCGGGCCGCTGCATGAGCGCGAGCGTGTCGCTGACCTTCAGATCGCTGAGCACGTTGACGTAGCGCGACTGCTCCAGGCTGATGCGGAACGCCTGTTCCAGCGAGTCGTCGAGCACGGCCTGGCCGGTGAGGTTGCGCAGGTCCGCGACTACGACCCAGTCGCGCTGGTTGAACGCGATGGCCGGCGCAGGTCGCGTGGCGAACCACACGCCCACGCCGACGCCGGCGATGATCGCGGCCTCGGCGGCGAGCGCGGCCGGGCGGCGCCACAGCGGGATGTCGCGCCAGGCCTTGGGTGTGTTGGGCGGCGTGCGCAGCGGCGCGATGCCGGGCTCGCCGACTTCGTAGATCTGCTGGCCGTCGGGCACGCCCTTGAAACGCCAGCGGCCGTGCGACTTCCACAGCAGGTGCTGGCCGCGTTCGCCCAGTTCGCGCGCGGCGCGGTGCGCCAGCGGTTCGGCGACGGCGGACAGCAGGATCTGGCCCGGTCGCGCCACGGCCATCAGGCGTGCGGCCATCGGCTTGGCGAGGCCTTCGACTTCCAGCGGCTTGGCGCCGACGGAGACGGCTTCGTCGCTGTTGCGCCAGGTCAGCACTTCACCGACGTGCAGGCCGGCGCGGGCGCGCAGTTCGAGCCGGCGCGCGTCGCCCATCTCGCGCAGTTCGCGCACGTAGTCCAGGGCGAAGCCGAGGCCGTCGATGGGGCGTTCGAACAACAGCAGCAGGCCGTCGGAGCGGTCGATGAGGCGGCCGCGCCAGCGTTGCTGCAGATCCAGCACCAGGCGATCGTGGTCGCGGAACAACGTCGCGGCTTCGACGTCGCCGATGCGTTCGACCAGTGAGGTCGAGTCGCACAGGTCGGTCAGCAGCAGCGTGCGCAGTTGCGGCGCTTCGATCGAGGGGCGATGGGTCATCTCGTTCATCGCGTGCCGTCCCTCTCCGTATCGGCTTAGGCCGAGGTCAGTTCCATGTCGTGCCAGTGGACGCGGTTGCCGCCCAGGCGCTTGGCCTGGTAGAGCGCGGCGTCGGCGTGAGCGTACCAGTCGGTCCAGTCCTTCGCCGGGTCGATCAGGCAGGCACCGACGCTCAGCGGGCACATCAGCGGGGTGCCGTGCGACATCTGCATCAGGCCCTGCGCGGTGGCGACGATGAACTCGGCGAAACGCAGGACCTCTTCCTGGCGGTCGGTCACCACCAGCAGGCAGAACTCGTCGCCGCCGAGGCGGCAGGCGAAGTCCTCCGGCCCGGCCACCGAACGCAGGATGTTGGCCACGCCTTGCAGGACGCGGTCGCCGATGAGGTGGCCGTGGTCGTCGTTGACCTGCTTGAAGCGGTCGCAGTCCACCAGCAGCAGGCCCATGCTGCGCGGGCTGCCGATGTCGCGGCACTCCTGCAGGTGCAGGGTCAGGCCGCGTCGGTTGTAGAGGCTGGTCAGCTCGTCGGTGCGCACCAGCTCTTCGGTCTGGTTGAGCTGGTGCGTCGCCGCATAGAGGCTGTCGAGCGCCGACTGCAGTTCTTCGTTGCGACGGCGCAGGCGGCGGATCAGGCTTTGTTCGTTGAGCACCACGCGCAGGATGGCGCGGCGCAGGAAATACGAGACCAGACCGGGGTCGCGATCGACCAGGCGCTGGAACTCCTCGTGGCGCAGTTCGATCAGCAGGCCGTCGCTGGCGGCGACGGCGTCGGCGCTGCGGACGTGGTCGCCGATCAACAGGCCCAGTTCGCCGAAGAACTCGCTCGGGCCCAGGCGCTTGCCGACGAGGTCGTCGCCGAAGTCCAGGTCGACCACGCCGCGGGCGATGACGAACATCGTGGTGCCCAGTTCGCCGCGACGGAACAGCAGCTGGCCGGCTTCGACACGGCGCGGGCGGCCCAGTTCGGCGAACAGCTCATATTCCGCTTCGGTAAGCACCGCCGTCGCCACGTCCGCAGGCGCCGTGCTGGTCTTCCCGGAGTTGATGGAATCGCGCGTCTGGAGCGACGCGACGCTGTCACGAGTCATCCAACGAAGGCCCAGTCCCTGGGAGGCTGGAGAATAGCACCGGAATCTTGTGACAAACGTCCCACGGTCGGCGGACCGGTCAGAGGGGCTGGGTCGGCTGCCGTAACGTGCAGGGGCAGGCGGAGCCCCTCTCCCGCCTGCGGGAGAGGGGGGGGTGAGGGCAGGCACCTTGTCCGCTTGAGGCTAATAAGGGCTACCGCCCTCATCCGCCCCTGGATCAAGTCCAGGGCAGGCTCTTCGGACACCTTCTCCCGCGAGCGGGAGAAGGGTCAGGGGTCGACGCAGTCGGCCGGCGCCTGCAGCCCGACATCACGCCGCGGCGGCGCGCTTCTCGTTCCCGTGAAACTGCTCTTCCTCGGTCGAGCCCTTCAGCGCGACCGTGGACGACTGGCCGCCCTGGATGGTCTGCGTCACCGCGTCGAAGTAGCCGGTGCCGACCTCGCGCTGGTGCTTGACCGCGGTGAAGCCCTTGTCCGCGGCGGCGAACTCGGCTTCCTGCAGCTCGACGAACGCGCTCATCTGGCGACGCGCGTAACCGTGCGCCAGGTTGAACATGCCGTAGTTCAGGCTGTGGAAGCCGGCCAGGGTGATGAACTGGAACTTGTAGCCGTAGGACGCGATTTCCTTCTGGAACTTGGCGATGGTCGCGTCGTCCAGGTTCTTCTTCCAGTTGAAGCTCGGCGAGCAGTTGTAGGCCAGCAGCTTGCCCGGGAACTTGGCGTGGATGGCCTCGGCGAACTTGCGCGCGAACTCCAGGTCCGGCTTGCCGGTCTCGCACCACACCAGGTCCGCGTACGGCGCATAGGCGAGGCCGCGGCTGATCGCCTGGTCCAGGCCGTTGCGGGTCTTGTAGAAACCCTCGACGGTGCGCTCGCCGGTGCAGAACGGCTTGTCGTTGTCGTCGATGTCGGAGGTGATGAGGTCGGCGGCTTCGGCGTCGGTGCGCGCGACGATCAGCGTGGGCACGCCCATCACGTCGGCGGCCAGGCGCGCGGCGACGAGCTTTTCCACCGCTTCGCGCGTGGGCACCAGCACCTTGCCGCCCATGTGGCCGCACTTCTTGACGCTGGCCAGCTGGTCCTCGAAATGCACGCCGGAGGCGCCGGCCTCGATCATGCCCTTCATCAGTTCGAACGCGTTGAGCACGCCGCCGAAACCGGCTTCGGCATCGGCGACGATCGGCTGCAGGAAGTCCACGTCGCCCGTGCCTTCGGCGCACTGGATCTGATCGGCGCGCAGCAGCGTGTTGTTGATGCGGCGAACGACCTGCGGCACCGAGTTGGCCGGGTACAGCGACTGGTCGGGGTACATCTCGCCGGCGATGTTGGCGTCGGCGGCGACCTGCCAGCCCGAGAGGTAGATGGCCTTCAGGCCGGCCTTCACCTGCTGCATCGCCTGGTTGCCCGTCAGCGCGCCGAGCGCGTTGACGAACGGCTCGCTGTGCAGCGAGCTCCAGAGCTTCTGCGCGCCCAGCTTGGCGATGGAGTGCTCCAC
Organism: Lysobacter sp. FW306-1B-D06B; assembly: GCF_038446665.1. Classification (NCBI taxonomy): domain Bacteria; kingdom Pseudomonadati; phylum Pseudomonadota; class Gammaproteobacteria; order Lysobacterales; family Lysobacteraceae; genus Lysobacter; species Lysobacter sp. FW306-1B-D06B. Next base: position 584,594 of record NZ_CP151802.1, read on the forward strand.
CAGCACGGTGCCGCGCAGGCGCACGACGTCCTGGGCGCTGTACGGGCGGGTGATGCCGGCCCAGCGCGGGTTGGTGGCCCAGTCCTGGCGGAGTTGTTCGGCGGTGTGCAGCGTGCTCATGGCGATGTTCCTTTCGATATCGGTAATGGAAGACAACGGGTACGGAACGGTCGGGAAGGCTCAGTCCAGCCGTGCGTAAGCCGGCAGGGTGAGGAAGTCTTCGAGCGTGTCGGCGTGCGTGAGTCGATCGAGCACGCCGATGGCTTCGTTGATGCGGCTCGCGCCGGGAATGCGCGAGCGGTCGCCCAGGCGCGAGGGCAGATTGAGGAAGGCGCGTTCGAGCAGCGCGAAGTCGACCGGCGTGCCGTCATGCAGATGCAGGCCATCGCTGTGCAGCCACTGCCACAGCTGCGTGCGGGCGATTTCGGCCGTCGCTGCGTCCTCCATCAGCCAGTGGATCGGCACGCAGCCGTTGCCGTCGAGCCACGCCGCGAGATAGCGCACGCACACTTCGACGTTGCCCTCGAAGCCGGTGCGGGTGATGGTCCCCAGCGACGGCTTGATCAGGTCGTCGCGCGTGACCCACACGTCCTCGCGCAGCACGTGGCGCTGGTTCGGCGTGGGCATGCGCTCGTCGAAGATCTTCATCGCCAGCGGGATGAGCGCCGGATGCGCAACCCAAGTGCCGTCGTGGCCGGCGGTGACTTCGCGCAGCTTGTCGGCGCGCACCTTGGCGAGCGCGGCCTCGTTGGCTTCGTCGTCGCCGCTGATCGGAATCTGCGCCGCCATGCCGCCCATCGCGTGCGCGCCACGCTTGTGGCAGGTCTGGATCAGCAGTTCCGAATACGCCTTCAGGAACGGCTGCGTCATCGTCACCTGCGCGCGCTCGGGCAGCACCTTGTCGCGGTGCGCGCGGAAGGTCTTGATGTAGGAGAACACGTAGTCCCAGCGCCCGCAGTTGAGGCCGGCGATGCGCGTGCGCAGCGCATGCAGGATCTCGTCCATCTCGAACACCGCCGGCAGCGTCTCGATCAGCACGGTCGCCTTGAGCTGGCCGGACGGCAGGCGCAGTTCGCGCTCGATGTGGTCCAGCACGTCGTTCCACAGCTGCGCTTCTTCCATCGACTGCAGCTTGGGCAGGTAGAAGTACGGGCCGCGGTCCTTGGCGGCGAGCGCCTGCGCGTTGTGGAAGGCGAACAGGCCCAGGTCGAACAGACCGCCGGAGATGGACGCGCCATCGACGCGCAGGTGCTTCTCGTCCAGGTGCCAGCCGCGCGGGCGCACCATCAGCACGGCCTGCTGGTCGAACGGGCGCAGCGTGTAGTGCTTGCCCGTCTCCGGCGCGGTGAACTCCAGCGTCCCGCGCACCGCCTCGATCAGCGCGCACTGGCCGGCGATCAGGTTGGCCCAGGTCGGCGAGGTGCTGTCCTCGAAGTCGGCCATGTAGACCTTCGCGCCGGAGTTCAGCGCGTTGATCACCATCTTCGGGTCGACCGGGCCGGTGATCTCCACGCGGCGGTCGAGCAGGGCCTGCGGCAGCGGGGCGACCTTCCAGTCACCGGTGCGGATCGCCCGGGTGTCCTCGCGGAAGTCCGGCAGCCCGCCGGCATCGAAGAAGGCCTGGCGTTCGCCGCGGGCTTTGAGGCGGGCCTGGCGCGTCGGCTCGAAGCGGCGGTGCAGTCCGGCCAGGAAGGCGAGCGCGGCCGGCGTCAGTACGCCCGCCTGACCCGGGGCTTGGCCGATAACTTCAATGTCCCCCTGCTGGGGCTGCACCAGGACTGCCGACATGCTGTAACTCCGTGGTAACCGTGGAGGTCCAACATGCGCGCCAGTCTTTTATTTGACAACGCAGACTTATCAATGCATATCATTAGTTAACCTAATACGCATTGAAACCATTGAGCCCAAAGTCCACCAAGAGCCCCCGCTTCGCCTACAAAGGCGACCGACTCAAGCCGCTACGGGCCTTCTGCCAGACGGCACGGTTGGGCTCGGTCTCGCGCGCGGCCGAGGCGCTGTACCTCAGCCAGCCGGCCGTGACCCTGCAGTTGCAGGCGCTGGAACGGGAAATGGGCTTGCGCCTGCTCGAACGCAGCGGCCGCCGCATCGCTCTCACGCGCGAGGGCCAGGAGCTGTACGACCTCGCCCGCCCGCTGGTTGAAGGGCTGGACGGCCTGGACGCGGTCTTCCGCGAGCGTATCCGCGGGCTCGACGCGGGCGAACTGAACGTCGCCGCGGGCAGCTCGACCATCCTGTATCTGCTGCCGCCGATCGTGGAGGCCTTCCGCGCCGCGCACCCCGAGGTGCGCCTGAGCCTGCACAACGTCACCGGCGCCAGCGGCCTGGACCTGCTGCGTTCCGACGCCGTGGACCTGGCCGTGGGCTCGATGCTGGATGTCCCGGCCGACCTTAGTTATGAGCCGGTCTACCGTTTCGAGCCGATGCTGATCACGCCCCGCGACCACCCTCTGGCGCAGAAGGAGCGGATCTCGCTTGAGGATCTTTCTCCCTACGGCCTGATCCTGCCGCCGCAGCGGCTGACCACCTACCGGCTCATCGACCTGGTCTTCCAGCAGAACCGCGTGCCCTACACCGTGGCCCTGGAGGTCGGCGGCTGGGAGGTCATCAAGCAATACGTGGCGATGGGCCTGGGGATCAGCATCGTCACCGCGATCTGCCTCACCGAGGCCGACCGCGAGCGGCTCTCGGCGCGCTCGCTGGCGGAGTATTTCCCGTCCCGCACCTACGGCGTGGTCGTGAGGAAGGGGAAATATTTATCACCCCACGCCCGTGCATTTGTAGAACTTATAAAGCCCGCGCTTTTCGAGCGGGGCGACTACTATTCCACCGGCCAATCCGAGCGCTGACGTTCAAACGGCGATCAGCCACCTCAGCACGAGGTGAGGGCCATTCAGGCCGCACGGTTCAAACGTCGTGGTTCTTGCCGTTGGAGACCGTGCGGTACCAGCCACGGATGCGGGCCACGTCGGCCTCGTAGTCGTCGGTGAGCTCGAACGGCGCACCGATGCCGATGGTCCGGCGCCCATAGTGGAAATAAGCCGGCACGACCGGCACCCCGGCGGCCCGCGCGATGCGCCAGAAGCCCGGCTTCCATTTCTCCACGGCCCGGCGCGTGCCTTCCGGCGCCAGCCCGTACCAGAACCGGTCCGCCTCGCGGATCATCCGCGCGGCCTGTTCGACCACGCCCTGCGCGGCCTTGCGGTCCACCGGGATCACGCCCAGGCGTTTGAGGATCGGCCCCATCACGGGGACCTTCAGCAGCGTGTCCTTGCCGAGCACCTTCAGGTCCAGTCCCAGCGCCATCAGCACGGAGAAGCCCCACACGCCGTCCCAGTTGGACGAATGCGGCGCGCCGATCAGCACCAGCTTGGGGAGGTCGGGAAACGCGCCTTCCATGCGCCAACCGCCGAGCCGCAGGATGGTGCGGCCGAGCCAGCGGACGAGTGGGTTGCGGTGGATGCGCGGCGCGCTCGGCGGCAGCGGCAGCACCGGGTAATCAGCCTCGGACATGTCCCCTCGTTTCAATCCTGCATCGGCCACCGGACCGACTCCTGCATGTTCAGTCCCAGTCGCGCCGGGTTCGTTCGCGCTTGATCGTACCGCGTTCGCGCTTGCCACTGAGCCGGCGCTCCTTCGCCGCGCGCGTGGGCTTGGTCGCCACGCGCGGCTTGGGCACGTGCAGGCCGGCGACGATGAAGGCCGCCAGACGCTCGCGGGCGTCCTCGCGGTTGCGCTCCTGCGTGCGGAAGCGCTGGGCGCTGATCACCAGCACACCTTCGTCGGTGATGCGGCGATCGCGCCGGGCCAGCAGCCGCGCGCGCAGCGGCTCGGGCAACGACGGTGAACCGGCCAGGTCGAAGCGCAGTTCGACGGCCGTGGCGACCTTGTTGACGTTTTGCCCGCCCGGCCCGGCCGAACGCACGAAGCGCTCGACCAGTTCCGAGTCGGGGATCGTCAGGCGGGGCGTGATCTGGAGCATGGGGCGGCACTTTATCGGGAATCGGGAATCGGGAATCGGGATTCGGGATTCGGGATTCGGGATTCGGGATTCGGGATTCGGGATTCGGGATTCGGGATTCGGGATTCGGGATTCGGGATTCGGGATTCGCAAGAGCATGTCATTCCCGCGTAGGCGGGAATCCAACGGTCAGACACTTCAAGCCCTCCGGAAGGCGTGACGCCCCTGACCGTTGGATCCCCGCCTGCGCGGGGATGACGGCTGACAGCCAACCTACCGGGGGCCCCGCCTGCGTACGGCATCACGGGCCCCGGCGCTACACTCCGCCCACGTTCCCACCCACGGTGCGCCATGGCGGACGAACAGCCTCCGAAGGACGGGCAGATCGACTCGGTGTTCCGCAACGGTTCGATGACCGTCGTCGGCGTGCTCACCGCCTTCTCGCTCGGCATCGTGACCCAGTGGACCGACGATCCCACGCCGTGGCACTGGATCGACCTGGTCGTGGTCGCACCGATGGTCGCGGGCACGTTCGCGCAGCTGCTGGCGTTGAAGCGGCTGCTGCACCCCAGCTCGCTGGACTCCGCGGTATACACGCGCGCGATCCGCATGTTCCTGTGGGGACTGAGCCTGCTCGCCGCCGGTGTCCTGCTGGGCGTGATGCAGGACGGCGTGTCGGTGATCTAGCGGTCCCGCGCGTCCGCGTCGAACCCCTCGAACATCGCCAGCGCCTTGGCAAACTCGGCATCGACCGGCGCCACCACCTCCACGCGCGAGCCGTCACGCGGATGCGCGAAGCCGAGCCGCCGCGCGTGCAGCAGCATGCGATGGATCCCGAGCATCCGGAAATTGCGGTTGTGTCGACCGTCGCCGTGGCTGGTGTCGCCGATCAGATGGTGCGAGACGTGCTTGAGGTGACGGCGAATCTGCCGGAAGCGCCCGGTCTCCAGCTCGGCGCGCAGCAGCGAATAGCGCGAGGTCTCGAAGCCCGACGACGGCAGCTGCAACTCCGTGGTCGCCAGTCGTTCGAAGCGCGTCACGGCCGGCTTCTTCTGCGGCTTGCCGGGGCCGCCATCGAGCGGGTGGTCGATGACGAACGCCTCCTCCGGCCAGCCGCGGCACACGGCCCAGTAATCCTTCTGCACCTCGCGCGACATCAGCACCTTGCCGAGCGAGGATGCGCTCTCGCGATCGAAGGCCAGCAGCAGGCAACCGCTGGTCGCACGATCCAGGCGATGCACGAGGAAGATCGGCCGGCCAAACTGCTCCCGCAACCGGTCCGCGGCAAAGTCGGTCTCGCCGCGCGCAAGCGCACTGTCGTGAACCATGAGGCCGGCGGGTTTGTTGACGACGGCGAAGGCGTCGTCCAGGTGAAGCACGTCCAGATGCAGGGCGTCAGCGGGCGACGCGTCGACGTGCGGCACGTCGAGTTGCGACGCAGGCTCTCGAGCCCCCGCCCCTGCTTGCAGGGGCGGGTTGGGGAGGGGTGAAGTGGTCACCGGCAAGGCTCCCGAAGGTGACGCAGGATTTCTTCAAGCACGAGCCGTGTTCTCAGCAGCACGTCGTCATTCCAGAAGCGAAGCACGCGGTAACCATTAGTGTTCATTCGTTGGGTGCGCTGCTCATCGTAAGACCGTGCTTCAACATGCTGGCCGCCATCCAGCTCGACCACGAGCCGCGCTTCCACGCAGGCGAAATCGGCGATGTAGCCTGCGATTGGAAACTGACGTCGGAATGCAGCCATGCAACTGCCTGCCCTTCAGATGACGCCAGAGCTTCACTTCCGCGTCAGTCGCGCTTCGGCCCAAACATCGCGCGCTTTTCCAGATCGCTTCCATGCCGCTGTCGTCGAGGGGATGAGGCATCACTTCACCCCTCCCCAACCCTCCCCTGCAAGCAGGGGAGGGAGTGTCAACGCATCAGGGATTTCCTAACGCCCTCGCGGCCACGCCGCCAGCAGCGCCCAGATTCCGCCCAGTCCGGCGATCCATGCGGACGCGGGAACGGACCAGAATCGCGGTCCACCCGCCTCCAGGCCGTACAGCACCGCGGCGCAGATCAGCAGGCCGACGCCGAGCACCGCCGCCACCGTGCGTCGCTGCGCCAGGCGGAGGGTGCGGTTGAGTTCCACCAGGTCGCGCGAATTCAGATTCAACTCGTGCCGCCCCCCGACCTGCTGCGTGAGCCAGGCGTGCAGCAGGCGCGGCATTTCCGGTGCATGCGTCACCAGTTCCGGCAGGCGCTTGCGGAATTCGCTCGCCAGCCGTTGCGGGCTGTAGCGCTCGACCAGGATGCGCTGCAGCACCGGCCGCGCGACGGCCCAGATGTCGAGCTTGGGATCGAGCTGGCGACCGACGCCCTCGATGTTCAGCAGCGTCTTCTGCAGCAGGATCAACTGCGGCTGCAGTGTGAGTTCGTAACGCTGCGCCGTGCGGAACAGCTTGAGCAGCACCTCGGCCAGCGAGATCTCGCTCAGCGGCCGCGTGAAGTACGGCTCACAGACGGCACGCACGGCGGCCTCGAGTTCGTCGATGCGGATGTGCGACGGCATCCAGCCGGCGCGCACGTGCAGTTCGGCGATGCGGCGGTAATCGCGGTTGAAGATCGCCATGAAGTTCTCGGCGAGGTAGTACTGATCCTCGTCCGAGAGCTGGCCCATGATGCCGAAATCCAGCGCGATGAAACGCGGATTCGCGCGGCGCGACGGATCGCTGTCGACCCAGATGTTGCCGGCGTGCGCATCGGCGTGGAAGAAGTTGTCGCGGAACACCTGCGTGTAAAACACGCGCACGCCCTTGGCCGCCAGCGCGCGCCGGTCGATGCCGGCGGCGTCGAGCGCGGGGATGTCGTCCGACGGAATGCCGTGCACGCGTTCCAGCGTGAGTGCGCGCTCGGCCGTGTGCGTCCAGATCACCTCCGGCACGTACATGTCGTCGCTGTCCTGCCAGAAGCGGCGCAGCACGCTGGCGTTGGCGCCTTCGCGCTGGAGGTCCAGTTCGGCGGCGAGCGTGTTCTCGACTTCCTCGACGATCGCGCGCGGGCGGATCTTGTCGGCACTGGGATGCGTGCGATCGACGATGCCCGCGACCGCCTTGAGCAGCGCGATGTCGCCTGCGATCTGCTTCTCGATGTCCGGGCGCAGCACTTTCACCACGACCTCGCGCGAGACGCCGTTGGCATCCGGCGGCAGCGTGGCGGCGTGCACCTGCGCGATCGAGGCCGAGGCCAGCGGCGTGGTGTCGAACTGCACGAACGCCTCGCTGACCGGACGCCCCAGCGCCAGCTCGACGATGGCGCGCGCCGCCTGGCCGTCGAACGGCTTCACGCGGTCCTGCAGCAGCGCGAGTTCCTCCGCCACGTCCGGCGGTACCAGGTCGCGTCGGGTGGAGAGGATCTGGCCGAACTTGACGAAGATCGGGCCCAGTTCCTGCAATGCCATGCGCAAACGCGCGCCGCGCGAGAGGCACGCGACTTCGCTGGTGGCACTGGGCACGAACGGACGCGCGAGCTTCAACCAGCCTTCCACGGGCGTGTCGTCGAGCAGGTCGTCCAGGCGATAGCGCAACAGCACGCGACCGATGCGCCAGGCGCGGAAGACCGGCTTCATGCGGCGTCCCCGGCGCGTGCGCGCAGGCGCGTCACGCGTGCGGCCAGGCGCTCGACGTCGTCGCGCAGCGTGTCGACGTCGTCGTGGAAGGCGTTGAGTTCCTCGCGCGGCACGACGTCGCGCGATTCCTCGGTGACGAACTCGGCGGCGTTCACCGCGAACGCGCCCGCCGCGCCGCGTGCATGACGCAGCCCGGCGGCCACCGCATTGGCGACCTGCACGCCGGCGATCTCGCCGAACACGCGAACGAACGGTTGCTGCCAGTCCGGATCGAACCTTTCGGCCAGCTTCTGCAGGCGACGCGCGAGATCGGCGTCGCCCTCGATACGGAGTTTGCCAACGGGCGGCGCGTCGTCATTGCGCAGGAACGGCAGCTGCGAGAGCAGCCCGCCCAGCGTGGCGCGCACCGACAGATCCGCCTCTTCGTCCTGCACCGGGCCGACTTCGAGCCGTTCGCCCGCCACGCGCACCTGCAACGCCAGCGCCGGCGCGGACAGGCGCAGCACGACGCGGCGGCCATCGAGGGCGCGCAAGCTGTCGCGGGTGTCGGGATCCAGCGCGAGGGCGCGGTTGAGGGCGGTTTCCAGGGCGCGCCCGGCCAACGGCTTGAGTGAGGCCAGTGGCGAGGAGGTCGGGTCGGTCATGCGGTCATTGTAGCCGCGACCCGCCCGCCTTCCCGGCGGGAGACTCTCGCGCCGGACGGCCCGGGGGGTGGGGCCGTCCGACGCGGGCAAAGCCAGTTCGTCAGACGCGGCGGCCGCGCAGCATCGAGATGACCGCCAGGACCAGGAAGACGACGAACAGGATCCAGGCGATGTTGGTGGCCGCGCCGGCGATGCCACTGAAGCCGAGCACGGCGGCGATGATCGCGATGACGAAGAAGATGACGGCGTAGCTGAGCATCGATGTACTCCGGGCGCGGTGCGCCTGACTGGGTGCGATCGATGCTAGGCACGACCCGGTCGTCGAAGGGTGACGATCCGCGCGCGACTCACCCGCCCGTGCAGGCCGCCTTCAGTCGGGTGAGACCCTCGTGAATGCTCACGCTCGGCACATAGCCGAAATCGTGCCGCGCCGGCGCCATGTCGTACCAGTGCGTGGTGCTGAGCTGCTCGGCGAGGAAGCGCGTCATCGGCGGCTCGCCCTTGAGCGGCAGCGCGTGCCACAGGCCCTCGCAGGCGACGCCCACCGCGTACGCCACGCCGAACGGAATCGTCTTCGTCACCTGCGGCGCACCGGCGGCGGCGAGCAGGCCGTTGACGATCTCGCGCACGGTGCGCGGCTCGCCATTGCTGATGAAGTACGCGCGGCCCGCGCAGGCCGCGCCGACGGCGAGGTGTTCGCAGGCATCGAAGTGCGCCTGCGCGGCGTTGTCGACGTAGGTGGTGTCGATGCGATTGTTGCCGTCGCCGACGAAACGCAGGCGCCCGGCCTTCGCGCGTTCGACCAGACGCGGCAGCAGCTGGTTGTCGCCCACGCCCCAGATCAGGCGCGGGCGCAGCGCGACGGTGGCGAGCGTTGCGTCGTTCGCGGACAGCACGAGCTTCTCGGCGACCTGCTTGGTCGCCGCGTACGGCGCCTTGAGGTGGTCGCCATAGGGCACGGTCTCGGCGGTGCCGCCTTCGACCGGATGCGTCTTGCGGTGCGTGACGCTGGGCGTGGACGTGTAGACGAGGCGGTCGATGCCGTGCGCGCGGCAGGCGTCGATGACGTTCTGCGTGCCGACGACGTTGGCGAGGTGGTAGCTCTCGTAGCTGCCCCAGGCGCCGGCCTTGGCGGCGTTGTGGAAGATCGCCTCGCAGCCTGCGGCGGCGGCGATCACCGCGTCGCGCTGCGCGAGGTCGCCCTGCACCTGCGCCACGCCGAGGCGGTCGAGCGCGTCGTAGCGGCCGCGGTTGAAGCTGACGACCTCGTGGCCGCGCTCACGCAGTCCGCGGCACAACGCCTGCCCGAGGAAGCCACCACCGCCGGTCACCAGGATCTTCATCGCGCGCCCCTTTCTGCAAAGGCGACACGATAGCGGGGAGGTGTGTGGGCTTCAAAGCTGCGGGCTATTCGTTCTCCCGGAGCCAGACGCCGTTTCCTGCTCCGATGATGCCCCCCTTCTCCCCTCGTGGGAGAAGGTGCCCCCGAAGGGGTGGAAGAGGGGGCGCGCGCAGCGCGTGCTTCAACGCCCCTACCCCTCTCCATGGCCGCCTTCGGCCGCCTGTCGCTCTCAGCCCTGCGCTCCCTTCGGTCGCCTCAAGGGGAGAGGGACGACGTCATGCACCGCTGATGCGGCCGGCGACCCACACCGCCAACTTCTCCCGCCCAATCTTGGCGTTGTGGCGGATGTCGACCGGGAATTTCGGGTGGACGAGGAACGTGTCGATGCGCGCGGCGTGGGCGCGTGGCGCGCCGATCGCACGCAGTTCGCGCTCGATGCGCTGCCATTGCCGCGCGTCCACGCCCGGCGCCAGTTCCACGCACAGCACCGGCCGCTGCGCGCCGATCGCGCCGACGCCGACCAGCGCGGTTCGCCGGACATCACGATGCGTGTTGAACACCGGCTCCACCTGCTCGGTGTACAGCGGCCCGTCGGCAGTTTCCACGCGGTGCGACTTGCGCCCGCAGAACCACAGGCGCCCTTCCGCGTCGAGATAACCGACATCGCCCATGCGATGCACGATGCGCTCGCTGCCGTCGGGAAGGCGTTCGCCGATCTTCGCCAGCTTCGTCTGCGCGTCGCGGTTGAAGTAGGTATCGGTGACGGTGGGACCGGCGACGGTGATCTCGCCGACCACGCCTTCTTCAACGGGCTGCGTGTCGTCCCACTGCGCGATCGGCGCATCGGTGATGGCGATGATGCGCACTTCGTTCGGCGCGACCGCGCGGCCCACGCAGGTGCCGGCGCCGGATTCGGTGGCCTCGCGCGTGGACTGGAGTTCGCGGCTTTCGATCACCGCCACCGGCAGGCATTCGGTCGCACCATAGGGCGTCCAGAAGCCGGCATCGTCGGGCAGCAGTTCGCGCATTTTCGCCACGACGTCCGCCGGCACGGGCGCGCCCGCGGAGGTCACGCGCTTCACCGTCGGCAGCTTCGCTCCGAAGTTCGCCAGCACCGCCATCAACGCGGGCGAGCCGAACAACTGGTCCACGCCGAAGCGTGCGATCGCGTCGTGCAGCTTGCGCGGATCGGCGAGCGCCGGCTTGGTCGGATCCATGTCGGGGATGATCGAAGTCAGGCCGAGCGCGGGGTCGAACAGCGCGAACGGCGGGAACGTCGGCAGGTCCACGCCGCCGGACTGGATGCCCAGCGCGTCGCGCAGCATCGCGATCTGCGCGACGAAATGGCGATGGCGATACACCACGCCCTTGGGCACGCCGGTGGAGCCGCTGGTGAACAGGATCGCCGCGACGTCGTCGGGTTGCGTGTCGGCGAGTTGCGCGCCTGCGTTCGCGCCTTCGCGCTCGACCTGCGCCAGCGTCGCGTCGGACAGCCACGCGCGCGCGCCGGTGGTGATGCGGATTCGCGCCGACGGCGCCCAGCGCAGCACGGTGCGCGCCACGTGCGCCAGCGGAATGCCGATGAACGCTGCCGGCTGTGCTTCGTCCAGGCATTGCTTCAGCGCGCGCTTGTCGATGCCCGGATCGACCAGCACCGGCACGGCGCCGGCCTTGAACAGCGCGAACATCAGCAGGAAGAACTCCGGCGACGGGCGCACCATCACCACCGTGCGCGTGCCGCGCACGATCCCGCGCCGCGCCAGGCCGGCGGCGATGGCGTCGCTGCGGGCGTCCAGGTCGCGGTAGGTCAGGGTGAGGTCGAAGCGCGCCAGGCCGTCCGGCCCGCGCGTGCCGGGGCAGCGCATGGCGATGCGGTCGGGGAAGCGGGCGGCCAGTTCAGGCAGGTTGGCGGCGATGTTGCACACGTCGGTCATGGATTCATTTTCGCCTGAACCGCGCGGCCCTTGCGCATGGCGCGGGAAGTCTCAAAATTCCGCACCCGGCCGAGCGATTCCGGACCCGCGACGGTCCAACCCATGCAACACCCCTGTCTGACCTGCGGCGCCTGCTGCGCCTACTTCCGAGTGAGCTTCCACTGGTCCGAGGCCGACCCGGCCCTGGGCGGCGTGGTGCCGTTCGAACTCACGCAGCCGCTGCGCACGCACGAGCGCGTGATGAAGGGCACCTCGCAGCCGAACCCACGCTGCATCGCACTGGACGCCGACATCGGCCGCTACAGCCGCTGCACCATCCACGACCGGCGCCCGTCGGTGTGCGCGCTGGTGCCGGCGTCGTGGGAGTTCGGCGCGGCGAGCCCGCAATGCGACAAGTCGCGCCTAGCCCACGGGCTGCCGGTGCTGACGCCGCAGGACTGGGTCGGCGTGAGCGAGGACGAGAAGAATCCGTTGCCGGAGGGTTGAGGGCGCTTTAGCCCCTCTACTTCGGTGGCTTTAGCCCCTCTCCCTCCGGGAGAGGAGGTGGGGTGAGGGTCGGGGCGAGCGAGCACGCTTGTTCCAGCTTTCGCTGGAATGACGAGAGAGGGCGGCGGGCGTGACAGCCTGGGTCCCGGCCTTCGCCGGGATGACGGCTTCGGTGGGGCCTGCTTCGGCGATGCGCACTCCGCTTCGGGCACGCCGCGCCGTGGCAACGCATCGGCGCTCGCCGACGCCGCCTTGCTACAGCGGATTGCCGTCCAGGAACGCCCGCATCTTCGGCACCAGCTCCTCGCCCTTGTCTTCCATCACGTAATGGCCCGCGTCCTCGAACGCGTGCACCGTCGCCTGCGGCAGCGCGTCGGTGAAGCCCTTGAGGAAGTGGTGGTCGAAGACGAAATCGCGCAGACCCCAGGCGATGAACGCCGGGCGGTCGGCGTACTCGGGCAGCTTGCGGCCCATCGCCTGCACCAACGGCCAGGCGGCGTCGCCTTCGCCCAGCGGGATGTCCTGCACGAAGCGCGAGGTCGCGACGCGGTTCGCCCAGGTGTCGTACGGGCCGACGTAGGCGCGGCGCACGTCGGCCGGCATCTTCTTCTCCACGCCGACGAACGAGGCGATGGAGGAGAACGCATTGAAGCCGCGGATCAGCAACGTGCCCAGCGCAAGATCGCGACCCAGCACCAGCGATTTCGGCAGCGGCTTGCTCGCCGGCAGCGGGAACGAGCCGGTGTTGGTGACGATGAGCCGGCGGATGCGCGCGGAATGCTTCAAACCCCAGCCGAAACCGATGCCGCCGCCCCAGTCGTGCACGGCGAGCGTGACATCGCCGGTGATGCCCAGGTGGTCGAGCAGCGTTTCGACATCGTCGATGCGCGATTGCAGCGTGTAGCGGTAACGGTCGTCGCCGGGCTTGTCCGACAGGCCCATGCCGACGTGGTCGGGCACGATGCAGCGGTAGCGATCGCGCAGGCCGAGCACGAGCTTGCGCCAGTAGAAGCTCCACGACGGATTGCCGTGCAGCATCACCACGACCTCGCCGTCGCGCGGGCCTTCGTCGAGGAAGCTCATCGCGATGCCCGGGCGGACATCGAAACGGTTCGGCGTGAACGGATAGTCGGGAAGCGGCAGGCGGATCGTCATCGTGTTCGCGAATTCGTGCGGGCAAGAAAAACCCGGCGCGCGGCCGGGTTCTTCGGTGGTGCGAAGGCGTCGCTTACCAGACCACTTCGGCCATCGAGCAGTTCAGGCCCGAGCCGATGCCCAGCAGCGCAACGCGCGTGCCCTTCTTCAGGCGGCCGCCGTCGCGCAGCTTGCTCAGCACGATCGGCACCGAGGCCGGGCCGATGTTGCCGTGCTCGCCGAAGATGGTCAGCACCTTCTTCGGGTCGATGCGGAACGCCTTGAGGAAGGCCTTGGTGTGCGCCTTGCTGACCTGGTGGATGACGAACTCGTCGAGCTCCTCCACCACCCAGCCCAGCGCGGCGCGCGCGGCGGTAAAGGTCTTCTGGCCGAGCTTGAGCCCTTCGATCATCAGCATGCGGCCGTCGGCGATCATGCGGTCGTGCACGAGGTCGCCGCGGCACAGCTGGTTCCACTCGGTGGCCGAGCGGGTGACGCTGCCGCGGTAACGCGGCGCACCCGGCGCCAGCTCGCTGCGCGCCAGCACCATCGCGGCGGCGCCGCTGCCCAGCGTGAGCGTGGCCATCTCGTCGCGGAACTGCTCTTCGGTGACGTCGTCGCGGCTGAGGCGATCGAGCGTCTTCTCGTACGCCAGGTCGGCGGTCTCGCCGTTGACGACCAGGGCGTAGTCGATCTCACCGCGCTCGATCATGCGGCTGGCGATGTCCATGCCGTTGAGGAACGCCAGGCACGCGTTGGCGACGTCGAAGTTCTGGCAGGTGTCGGGCAGGCGCAGATTGCCGGACACGATGGAGGCCGTGGACGGCTCCAGGTAGTCGCGGCTGACCGAGGTGTTGACCAGCAGGCCGACGCGGTCGGCGTCGATGCCGGCATCGGCCAGCGCCTTGACGCCGGCGAGCGTGGCGGCGTCGGAGGCTTTGACCTCGCCGTCCCACAGGCGGCGTTCGCGAACGCCGGCGACTTCCTCAAGCACGTTGTACTTGATGCCGAGGCGGTCGAGCGTGGGCCTGAGACGGGCGTGGATTTCGTCCGAGGTCAGCCGGCGGGGTGCATCGATGTGAGCAAGACCGGCGATGGCAACGTGCTGGAACAACATGGGCGGCTGACCGGAAACGGAAAAGAACACGCCATGTTAACGCTTAATCTGGCCCGCCAGCCATTCGGTGCCGAATGGTGGGGCGGATCGGCCGACGGGCGGCGTGGCGGGGTTCAGCGCTGTGACGAGGCGGTAGACGGAAACCTCCCCTCGGCACCCATCTCCTACATAAGAAGACGGGCGCATCCGACGCGTGCGCCGGTCAGCCGCCGATGGGGTAGGTCTGCGCGCTGCCGGTCGCCTTCGGTGCCGCCGGGAGCGACGCACCGCGACCCGCACCGCAGCGCCAGGCCGCGAAACGCTGGGAACCGTTGAGCGGCGCGCCCATCGGCTGCACGGTATCGGCCTGCAGGCCTTGGGCCTCGTTGCGGGCCATGGTCTCCAGCTCCTCGCGCACGCGCAGGTCGTTGCGCTCGTAGAAGGCGACCTTGTTCTTGACCGTGACCTCGACCTCGCCGCGCTTCTCGCAGCCGGCCGGCGGGCCGCTGCCGTCGATCACGCGCACCGAGGACGCGCCGGGCGCCATGTCCACCCAGGTGCAGCCGCCGGCGACCAGCGCCGAAACCAGGACCATCCCCCACATCGACTTACGCATCGTTACCCCGTGATTCGTGCGGCGCGGACGCCGCGCAGCAAACATGAATAGGAACGGGCGCGATTGTCGCCGCACCGAGGCAGGTTGTGAACGCCAACCCGTGAACCGCGACTGAGGCCACCGTCGCGGTTTGCGGTTCCGGGCCGATAGCCCCCGGCAAACGGCCGGGGAGCTGTGCCGGATCAGGGCTTGGCGGCGATCGTGTTGCCGTCGGCGTCGAGCACGTGCACCTCGCCCAGGTTCAGCGCGCGCACGGGCTTTTCGATCTGCTTGAGATCGCCGACCACCACCCACGTCAGCGCCTTGGGATCGAGCGTCGCCGCGGCCGCCTTCACCTGCTCCGGCGTCAAAGCTTCGATCTGCGCCTTGCGCTGGAACACGTAGTCGTCCGGCCGGTCGTAGCGGACGATGCCGCTGATCGCGCCCAGCACGGCCGAACCGGTTTCGAACGCGCCCGGCAGGCTGCGGATCTCGGTGGCCTGGATCTTCGCCACTTCCTCCGGCTGCGGCGGCGCCTTGCCGCTGGCGTAGTCGGTGATCTCGCGCTGCAGTTCCTTCAGCGAATCGGCGGTCTTGTCGATCTGCACCGGCGCGAACGCCATCCACGGGCGCTGGCCAAGCGCGTTGGCCGAGAAGCTGTAGGCGCCGTAGGCCCAGTGCTTGCCCTCGCGCAGGTTCATGTTCAGACGCGAGGAGAACTCGCCGCCCAGCACCGAGTTGGCGATGTCGAAGCGCACCGAATCGGCGTCCTTGGTCGAAGGCACGACTTCGCCGGCGAAGATGTTGGCCTGCACGGCGCCCGGCTGGTCGATCAGGAACACGCGCGGCTTCGCGGGACGGGCGACCTCGCCGATCTGCGGTCGCGGCGGCGCGTCGCCCGTGGGCTTCCAGTCGCCCAGGTGCTTGTCCAGCAGCGGGACGATTTCCTTCAGCGTGGTGTCGCCCACCACGATCAGCGTCGCGTCCTGCGGACGCACCCAGTCGCGATGGAAGTCCACCAGGTCATCGCGCGTGAGCGAGGCGATGGACTCCTCCGTGCCGCTGCCGCTGAACGGCATCGCGTACGCATGGCCCTGGCCGTACAGCAGCGGCGGCAGCACGCGCAGCGCGGCGCCGTTGGGGCGGGCCTTTTCCTGCTTGATGCCGGCGATCCAGGTCGCCTTCACGCGGTCGATTTCCTTCTGGTCGAAGCGCGGCTCGCGCAGCATCTTCGAGAACAGCGCCACCGACGGATCCAGGTTCTGCTTCAACGCCGACAGATACGCCTTGCCGCCGTCGAGCGAGGCGCCCGCGCCGAGGTTGGCGCCCAGCGATTCGGCGCGATCGCCGAAGGCCAGCGCGTCCAGCTCGCCGGCGCCTTCGTCCATCATGCCCATCGCGAAGCTCGAGGTGCCCAGCTTGCGGCCCTGGTCGGCGCTGAAGCCGCCGGTGAACTCGTAGCTCATCTGCACCACGGGGATGTCGTGGCGTTCGGCGAGGATGACGGTGGTGCCGTTCTTGAGCGTGGCGCGCTGCAGCGAGGGGAATTTCAGGTCCGGGTAGCGCGTGGTCTGCGGCACGCCCAGGCTGCGGTCGACCGTCGCGGGCGTGGTGGTGTACTTCGCATCCACCGGCGGCAGGGTCAGCGGCGCGGGCGTGACCGAAGCGTCCTCGGTGACGGCCGTGCGATCGCCCGGCACCACGACGAGCGTGTGGCTTCCCTTCGTCAACCAGGTGTTGGCGACCTTGCCCAGGTCGGTCGCGCTGGCGGTGTCGATGATCTTCAGGCTGTCGCGGAAACAACCCGGGTCGCCGGTGTATACGGTGCACTCGGCCAGCGCGTCGGCCTTGCCGCCGGAGCCGCCGATGCGCTCGATGCCGCGCACGAAGCCGGCCTTGAAGACGGTGCGCGCCTGTTCGAGTTCCGTCTTCGTCGGACCGTCGCGGAGCAGCTTCTTCAGCTCCTCGTCGATGATCGCCTCGACCTTCGCCGGATCCACGCCCTGCTTCACGTCGGCGGTGATGACGAAGTTGGAGCTCAGCTGCATCGGGTACGCGGCCGCGGACACGTTGTCGACCAGCTTTTCCTCATGCAGCAGTCGCTTGTCCAGGCGCGAGGACTTGCTGCCGCCCAGCACCTGGGCGAACAGCTGCAGCTTGTCGAATTCCGGCGTGCCGACCTGCGCCACGTTCCACACGCGGTGGATGCGCGCCTGCGGCACCTTGTCGGTCATGGTCGCGCGGGTGGACTGCGCCAGCGGCGCGACGTCCACCTTCGGTTGCGCCATCGTCGGCGTGGCCGGGATGTCGCCGAAGAAGCGCGTGACCTTTTCCTTCGCGGTGGCCACGTCGATGTCGCCGGCCAGCACCAGCACCGCGTTGTTCGGCCCGTACCAGGTGCGGAACCAGCCCTTCACATCGTCGAGCGAAGCGGCGTCCAAGTCGGCCATCGAGCCGATCGTGCTGTGATGGTACGGGTGCGTCTTCGGATACAGCGCCTTGCCCAACGCATCCCAGACCTGGCCGTAGGGCTGGTTCTCGCCCTCGCGCTTTTCGTTCTGGACCACGCCGCGCTGCTCGTCGAGCACCTTCTGGTCGATCGCGCCGAGCAGGTGGCCCATGCGGTCGGACTCCATCCACAGCGCCATGTCGAGCGCGGTGGTGGGCACGTTCTGGAAGTAGTTGGTGCGATCGGAGTTGGTCGTGCCGTTCATGTCGGTGGCGCCGACCAGCTCGAAGGGTTCGAAGTATTCGCCGCGGTGGTTTTCCGAACCGTTGAACATCAGGTGTTCGAACAGGTGCGCGAAGCCCGTGCGGCCGGCCGGTTCGTCCTTGCTGCCGACGTGGTACCACAGGTTCACCGCCACGATCGGCGCCTTGCGGTCGGTGTGCACCACCACGCGCAGGCCGTTGGGGAGCGTGAACTCCTCATAGGGAATGTCGACCGTCGCCTTCGGCGCGGCGGTCACGGTCGCCGGCGCGAAGGCGACGCCGGTGAAGGTGACGGCCAGGGCCAGGGCGAGCGCGGCAGCGCGCGGGCGGGACGACAGCGACATGGGGGACTCCTTGGAAAAAGCGGGGCCGGGCCGGAAGGCCAGGCCGGTCCAGCATCCTAGCCGCGCGTCGTGAACGGCGGCACTAGGCCACAAGTCCCGAGCCGAGGTGTCAATTTCGTATCGATACAGCCGGGCCCGATGCGGTGATCCGGGGTGCGGGCCGGCATCGAAGCGACGGCTCCACCCCATCCTCCCTAGACTGGGCGTCCCTTCCGGCCGGACGCCCGCGATGTCGCCCACCCAGCGCACTCCCCGACGCAGTCTGGTCACCGGCGCCAACCGCGGCCTGGGCCTGGAATTCGTCCGCCAGCTCCTGGCCGCCGGCGACCATGTCGTCGCCACCAGCCGCCACCCCGGCAAGGCCAACGCCCTCAACCAGCTCGTCGGCGAGCATCCCGGCCGCCTGCATGTGCTGCCGCTGGACGTGGCCGAACCGAAAACGCACGCCGAACTGGCCCGCGAACTGCCGCTGGTCATCGACGGCATCGACCTGCTGGTCAACAACGCCGGCGTGCTGCATTCGGGCGAGCGCTTCGGCCACGTGCCGCCCGCGCAGCTGGACGACAGCTTCCGCACCAACGCATCTGGGCCGTTCCTGCTCACCCAGGCGCTGGCCGAACGCCTCGCCGACGGCGCCAAGGTCGCGAACCTGTCGTCGGTGCTGGGGTCGATCGAGGCGGTGGAAGGCTTCTATACGCCCAGCTACGCCATGTCGAAGGCCGCGCAGAACATGGGCACCGCGCTGCTGGCCTCCGCGCTGCGCGAACGCTCGATCACGGTGGTGGCGCTGCATCCGGGCTGGGTGCAGACCGACATGGGCGGCAGCGGCGCGCAGATTCCGGCGACCGAATCCGTGCGCGGGCTGCTGAAGGTCATCGACGGGCTCAAGTCCGCCGACAGCGGCCGCTTCATCGACTACCGCGGCAAGCCCGTCGCGTGGTGACGCGCGCCGTGTCGCGGGCGATCATGCGCGCATGTTCGACGTCATCCTGTTCCAGCCGGAAATCCCGCCCAACACGGGCAACGTGATCCGCCTGTGCGCCAACACGGGCGCACGGCTGCACCTGATCGAACCGCTGGGGTTCACGCTGGAAGACAAGCAGCTCAAGCGCGCGGGGCTCGACTATCACGAGTACGCGACCTTGCAGGTGCACGCCGACCTGTCCGCCGCACTGGCGACGATCACCGCCGCCAACGGCAAGCCGCCGCGGTTGTTCGCGCTGAGTACGCGCGGGACGGTGCGCTTCGATACGCCGCGTTACGAAGCGGGCGATGCATTCCTCTTCGGCCCGGAGACGCGCGGCCTGCCGACGGACGTGCTCGAGAGCGTCCCCGCCGCGCAGCGCCTGCGCCTGCCGATGCGACCGGAGAACCGCAGCCTCAACCTGTCCAACGCGGTGGCGGTGGTGGTGTTCGAGGCGTGGCGGCAGAGTGGGTTTGCGGGGAGCGCGTAGGGCCTCCGCGCAGCTCCTTCTTTCCGTCATCCCAGCGAAAGCTGGGATCCATTTTGATTTGTCTCGACGCGCTCATCGGAAAGCAAGATGGATCCCAGCTTTCGCTGGGATGACGGCGAATGTGAGAACGCGAGCATCGAGGCGCATTCGGCCTGGATCCCGGCCTTCGCCGGGATGACGGCTCGTCGATGCCGCTGCGATCTCAACCCTCGGCGTGCTCCGCAGCCTCCGCGCCGCTCGCCGCCACCGCGCCCGTCGGCGCATGCAGATAATCCAGCGTCACCTGCAGCAGCGCGCGCAGGCCCAGGTCCAGCGCCGACTCATCCAGCGCGAATTTCGGCGAGTGGTTGCTCGGCGCCGTCACCGGGTCGATGCCCTTGGACGTCGCGCCGACGAAGAAGAACATCGCCGGCACTTCCTTCGCGTAGAACGAGAAATCCTCCGCGCCCATCTGCAGCGGCGGTTCGATCACGTTGGCCGCGCCGGCCACGGCCTGCAGGCTCGGGATCATGCGCGCGGTCAGCGCCGGATCGTTCACTGTTACCGGGTTGCCGTCGCTGTCGGGCACGTTCGCCACGGCGGTCGCGCCGTTGGCGGCGCTGACATGCTCGGCCACGTTCTTCAGGTCGCCGAAGATGCGCTGGCGCATGCCCTCGTCGAAGGTGCGGATCGTGCCGACCAGTTCCACCTCATCCGGAATGATGTTGTAGCGGATGCCGCCCTTGATCGCGCCGAAGCTCACCACCGCCGGCAACTTGGCGATGTCGGTGCGGCGGCTGACGATGGTCTGCGCCGTGCCGATCACGTCGGCCGCGGCGACGATGGGATCGATGCCGCCCCACGGACGCGAGCCGTGGGTCTGACGGCCCTTCACCTTGATGGTGAACTTGTCGGACGCCGCCATCAGCGGCCCCTGGCGCACGCCGATCTGGCCGACCGGCAGCGTCGAGAACACGTGCAATCCGAACATCGCGTCAGGCTTGAAGTCCTTGAACAGGCCCTCCTCCAGCATCAGCGATGCACCGCCTTCCTCGCCGTCGGGCGCGCCCTCTTCCGACGGCTGGAAGACCAGCATCACCGAACCAGGCAGATCGGCCTTCATCTTCACCAGCGCATCGGCGATGCCCAGCAGGATGCCGGTGTGCGCGTCATGGCCGCAGG